>CAISXT010000030.1 GCA_903889525.1 uncultured Opitutia bacterium
CTTAGCCGAGGCGAGGAGGGCGTGCGCCAAGGTAAGGCGAGCACCATCCTTTTCCCGGGAGCTCAGGCTCACGACTTGAGCAGCACCTTGAACAAGCCCCGTAAACATCTGGAAATAAAAAGGGGCCTTTAAAAGGCCCCGGAGGTCTTAGTTCTGCTTGCCGTCTTGGGCTCGCTTGGCGCGTTCTTCAGCCTCAATCTTGGCGCGGACCGCGGCGCGTTCGTCTTCTTCGATCTGCTTTAGGCGGAGCTTCTTGCGTTCGTCTTCTTCGGCGACGATACGCATTTCGTTTTCGACCTCCTCAGAAGCCTTCTTTAATTCGCCTTTGGCCTTACCCCAGCCGCGGGCGAGCTCGGGGAGCTTGCTGCCTCCAAAAAGGAACACGACGACTACAAGGATGATAATGGCGGTTTCGGCATTGAGGAATGCGAGGGGGGGGTGCATGGTGAGAGATGATTGGTGTGGATTAGTCCCGATAGGTAAACCAATAATCACAAGGCCTCTCGCTCATGTCAACCCATGTCTCCCATCGTGATGTCTGGTATACTGGACATGTCCAAGGGGTCGGTTTCAGAGCCCAAGTCCTAGCTTTAGCCCGCGGATTTGATGTCACGGGATATGTTCAAAACCTTCCGGATGGCCGGGTTTACCTCCATACTGAAGGTAAAGGTGCGGAAGTGGAGGGCTTTACCGATGAGATTGTGAAGTCGCTCGATGGGCATATTAAATCGGAAGAAATCAAGGATTTCTCCGGCCTCCGCACCTGCAAAGATTTTTCAATCAAGCGATGACCTCTGCGATCTCCGTCCGCAACCTCACCAAGGATTTCCGCATCGGCATCCGCGGCCTCAAGCTCCGCGCCGTCGACGACCTCACCCTCGAAATCCCGCGCGGGCAAGTCTACGGACTGCTGGGGCCCAACGGTTGCGGCAAGAGTACAACGCTCAAGATTATCCTGGGACTCGTTCCTGCCACCGCTGGTGAAATCACTATCCTCGGCCAACCCTCAGCCACGGCTTCCGCCCGTGAGCGCACTGGCTTTCTGCCGGAGGCGCCTTACTTCCATAAGTTCCTCAGCGGCCGGGAGCTGGTTCGCTACTGCGCACAATTGAGCGGCGTCACCGCCGAGCGCGTTGATCAATCCGTCGAAGAGGCCCTTGCGCTAGCTGCGATGACCGAAGCCGCCAGCCGACCCATCGGCACCTATTCCAAGGGGATGCTCCAACGCATCGGCTTCGCACAAGCCATTGTCCATGATCCCGAATTGGTCATCCTCGATGAGCCCACGGCGGGCGTTGACCCTGTCGGCTCTGCCGCGATTGGCAGAATGATCCATGCGATGCGCGATAAGGGAAAGACCGTCGTGCTGTGCTCTCATTTACTCGGCCAGGTCGAACAAGTCTGCGACCGCGTCGCCATCATGGATCGCGGCAAGCTGGTCCTTGAAGGCAAGGTCGATGACGTACTCGCGCGCCGAGATCGCCACGTCATGACCATCGAAGCGCTCACGCCGGCCGCACAGGACGCGGCCGAAACAGCCCTGGCTGCCCACGGCGCCAAGGTTACCTCCGTCACCCATCCACGCCGCTCCCTCGAGGATCTCTTCCGAGAACTCGTGACCGGCAGCCGCGACGCCTAATCATGAAAGCCTCCCTGCAACGCACCTATTTGATTTCGCGGGTCACCTTCCTCGAAGCGGTCCGGCAGCGTTTCTTCGCATTCCTCATTGTCCTCGGAGCCACGATGGTACTTTCTTCGCTTTCATTTCGTTTCTTGGATTTCGGGCACGGAGAACTCAAGTTCATCGCCGACTTCGGCTTTGGCGGTATGTTCCTCTTCGGCTCGGTGCTTGGGGTCGTCATGACTGCCCAATTATTCTTCTCGGAGATGGATAACCGCACCGCGCTGACCTTGCTAGCAAAGCCGCTCAGTCGCACAGAGTTCCTCCTTGGTAAGTTTTTTGGTGCTTGGGCGGTGCTGGCTGTTTTCCTCGGCGTTCTCTCTCTGCTCCTAGGCGGCGTAATGTGGTGGCGGGAGCAGGCAATCCTTGTGCAAGCTGAACAGCGCGGCCTGTTACCGGGGGTTTTCAGCGCCAGCGGAATGTTCGCCTATGCACTCCTGCAATGGCTGCGCCTCGGAGTCGTCATCGCAATTGTCCTCACCATCTCTTCCATCGCCCGGACTTTTCTTTTCGCCGTCATTGTGGGCGCGCTGGCCGTCGTGGCCGGACAGCTTCAATGGATCGCGCAAGACGTCCTACTCAAGCCGACAGAAAGCCTAACCTACAAAGCGTTCCTTTGGACCAGCAGTCGCCTGCTACCCAACTTACAGCAATTCAACATCGGGGATGCACTTGTGCTCGAGCCTGCCTCTGTCCCTGCTGACGCGATTCCCTGGGTGGTGGCGTCCGGCGTCTTCTATATGGCGGCCTATTTGGTGCTAGCCGCCTTCATCTTCCGTCGACGAGAAATTTAACCATGAGGAAGTTAGCCCCATGGCTGGCCTCGCTGGCCTTAATCACTGCTGCTGGAATTTTTTCCGAGTATTCCTGGATTAAGGTCCGCCCCTGCATCCCGGAAATTGGCCGGAAAGAGTTAGAACCCACCTTAGGGCAGGGGGTCTTACTCGGGATCATGGGCGGGTTACGCACCGTGGTGGCAGATCTTACCTGGATTCGGAGTTATGTCCTCTGGGAACGTAAGGATCGGCCTGGGTGCGAAGCATTGATGCGCACCGCCTGTGCGCTTGACCCCCATTCCCGATACTTCTGGGAAAATACCGGTTACGCCATTGGCTATGACCTCGCACACTGGGAAGTCCGCAAGCGGGGAGGGTACGCCAAGGTCCCTAAAGAAACCCAAGATAGGCTCTTTCGTACCTATGCACGGCGCGGTCTCGACGTGATCGACGAGGGCCTCAAATACTCTAAAAATAAAGTCTCTTTACTGCTCCTTGCCGCCCAGTTGTCCGACATGAAACTAGGCGACAAGCATCTGGCCTCCGCGTACTATCGTCAGGCCGCCGAGTTGCCCAACTCACCTTGGTATGCCGCTCGTCTGCACGCACGCATGGAATGGGAGGCCGGTAACAAGCCCGCTGCTTATACTTGGTATCGCCAATACTGGCTTGGCCGTATGAAAGACGTCGATGACGGCTCGCCGGACGATCTGATGGAGCTACGCGAGATGGAGAACCAACTCAGACTCCCCATGCTCAGTCGAATCCCTCGGCAGTCCTGGGAAAAGTAATCAGAACGGTTCGTTGTCGGACTTCTTCTCAGCCGGGGCGCCCTTGCCCGCCTTCGGCTTGCGCGGAGGGAAGGCGAACCACCAGCCTTTTTCCTTATCGGCTACCAGGAACGCCTCAAAAGCGCGACGGGTACGGTTGGAAACAAATTTCTTCAGGCCCGTCTTACCCTCATTAAGGAGCTTTGATACGTCCTCTGCGGAGAGCGGACACTTCAGCATCTCCGAATTGAGGCTAAAGGTCTTCTTTGCTCCGGCCTCTTGGGCTTTATGCGGGCAGACGCGATAACCTGCGGTCGGCGTATGCTGGACGGGCAGCCCGCTCACGGGACACATGCCCAGCACAGGCCAGTCGGTATCGAAAGCATCGGGATTACCGTCGGCACCTTCGCGCGGCGGGAAGAACAAGACAGCCTTAAGCTTACCGCTCGGGGCCTTGGGCTTGGTCTTGCGGGGTTCCTTTGCGGGGGCGGCTTCTGCGCCTTCGACGACCGGGGGAGGGGTCTCTGCCTTGGCTTCAACTCCGCGGGGCTTAATCGTGTCGGGGTCGACAAGGTCAATGAATCCCGTGAAGTTCTTGCCCGACTTCATCGAGCGGAAATCGGCAAAGGGACCGATGCGACGCTTCTCAACCAGTTCGGCGACTTCGGCCGGAGTAATGTTATGACCATTCATGGCCACGTAGATGGTCAGCTTCGGACGATCTGTGGTTCCCACCGTGTCCTGAGAGAAATACTTCTCACCATCGGTCAGCAGCGGCTTACCATCCGTCGGAGAGAGGACAGATGGCTCAAGCGCGGCCGAAGGCAGCTTCTCGGCGCCGGCGGCCACCATAGAGCGCACCTGTTCTTTAATCTCGGAGATAAATTCTTCAGCGGTCAACTTGCCGTGCTCGATCTGCTTTAACTTGTACTCCCACTCGCCCGTCAGTTGCGGCTCAGTGAGGAAAGCCATACCCTTGGCATGCAGGAACTGATGAAGCTGGAAAGCCTTGGACAGCGGCACGAGCTCTTTACCTTGGCGCTCGATGTAAGACTTCGTGAGGAGTTCCTCAATCGTAGCAGCACGGGTGGCGGGCGTACCCAAGCCACGTTCCTTCATCGCCTCAGCGAGAGCTTCGTCGTCGACGAGCTTGCCGGCATTCTCCATCGCACCGAGTAACGAAGCTTCGTTATAGCGGGCCGGCGGCTTGGTCGCGTCTTCCTTGACATCAATCCCGTGGACCTTGGCCTTGGCAGGCGCACCGTCCTTATCGGAGAGTGCGGGGAGGCTCGCGGCGCCTTCCTTATCCTTATCTTCTTCGGCTTCGGCTTCCTGCCCCCAGACGGAGCGCCAACCGGCGACGACGAGGACCTTGCCAGTCGTCCGGAAAGAATGTTCACCGACGGTCGTGGTGCGAACCGTTTCCTCGAATTCGGCCATCGGGAAGAAGACGCCGACGAATCGACGAACCACCAGATCGTAAATCTTCTGTTCAAACGGATCTAACCCCTGGGGCACCGTACCCGTGGGAATAATCGCGAAGTGATCGCTGACCTTACGGTTATCAAAGACGCGTCGACCGCAGCTATCTACCCAGCCCTTCTGGAGGGCTTCCTTGGCAAAAACCCCAACGGGGTGGGCGCCTTCCAACGATTGGAGCGCGGCCTTGGCATTGGGGATATAATCTTCAGGGAGATATTGGGAATCCGTACGAGGGTAGGTGAGTGCCTTATGGCGCTCATACAACGCCTGTGCCGTGCGCAACGTCGTCTGGGCGGAAAAACCAAAGCGGCGATTACTCTCGCGCTGCAAAGTTGTGAGATCGAATAGGCGCGGAGCGCTTTCTTTCTTCGGCTTACGCTCATCGGAAACCGTGCCGGTGCCAATCTTGAGCGACTCTTCGGCCACCTTGCGGGCCTGGGCTTCGTCGTAAAAACGCTCAGCCTCCTTGCGGTCGGTGACGCCAGGAACTTGGGCGGCACCGAGATAGCCGCCGAGGGTGACGCCGAAATTTCCTTCAATCTTCCAGAAAGTTTTGGGAACGAAGCCGCGGATTTCGAGCTCGCGCTTCACAATCAACATCAGGGTCGGAGTCTGGACCCGGCCGACTGAAAAGACATCCCGCTTAGCCCCACCGATGATAATGGTACTGAAACGACTCCCATTCATGCCGACCAGCCAATCCGCCTGCGAACGGCCGATGGCCGAGCCAAGCAGGCCTGCCTTAGCCGATTCATCGAGGAGATGCTCAAAACCCTCTGCAATCGCGCTGTTGGTCATACTCGTGAGCCAAAGGCGCTTCAACGGCAGACGGCATTTCGCGAGTTGGTAGATGTAGTGAAGAATCAGTTCACCCTCACGGCCGGCGTCGCAGGCATTGACGACCGTGCCAATATCTTCGCGACCCAGCAGCTTCTTGAGTAGCTTGAAGCGTTCACCGTTATTGCGCTCACTAATGACGACCTTAAGGATGTCCGAACTGGCGGAACCATCGAACTTATCAGGAAGAATCGGTAGGTCCTTCAGCGTCCAGCGTTTGAACTTCTCATCAATATCCTGCGGGTCCTTCAAACGCACCACGTGGCCGATGGAAGAACTAATCACCCACTGGTCGTTCTCGAAAATCTCGCCCTGCTTGGCCACCTTGAGCACCTTGGCAAGATCCGCGGCCACCGACGGCTTTTCGGCGATGACGAGGGTCTTCGAACCAGCAGGGGCGGACTCGGTGGACTTAGACTGGGAAGGCTTCTTGCGCATGCGTAGGATGATAACCGAATGTCAACCCGGTCACATCCCCTGCTCGGCGAAGGAGTCGTCGAGGGCGGCGATAAGAGTGGCGATAGTGGCGTCAGATTCGTCGCCCATATTGGAAATCCGGAAGGTCTTGCCCTTCAGTTTGCCATAACCGCCGTCGATCACCAGTTGGTGGCGGGACTTAAGCGTCTTGTTAAGGCGCTCCAGATCGGCGTTGCGGTCATTCTTAAAGCAATTGAGGCCGCGGGTACCGAACTTTACTTCCGGTAGCAACGAGAAGCCCTTGGCGAGACCCCAGGCGCGCATCCTCTCATTCAGGCGGATATGGCGGGCGTAACGATTGTCCAATCCTTCGGCTTCGACTTCAATCAAGCGCTGCTGGAGACCGTAGAAGAGGGAGATGCACGGGGTCGAAGGGGTCATGCCTTTGACGTGGTTATCATGAAACTCGATGAGGTCGAAATAGTAACCACGGTCGGACGCCTGCTTGGCGCGCTCCCGGGCACGTGCACTCACGGCAAAGATTGCGAGACCAGGGGGGAGGGCGAGGGCCTTCTGGGAACCCGTCAGGAAGATATCAATTCCCAGCTCATCCTTCTTAATCGGAATCGTAGAGAAGGAGCTGACCGTATCGGCGATGGAAATAACTTCAGGGAATTCACGGACGACCGCCATGATGTCGGCGATGGGCGAGAGGGTACCCGTGGAGGTTTCCGAATGGATAAAGGTGATACAGTCAAACTTACCGGTGGCCAGAGCCTTGCGCACGGCGTCAGGGTCGACGGGCTGACCCCATTCAAACTTGAGAGCTTCCGCATATTTTCCGCAGCGCTTGGCGACATCATTCCACTTGTCGGAGAAAGCGCCGTTCATGCAATTGAGCACACCCTTCTGGCAGACGTTACGCAAAGCACCTTCCATCACACCCCAGGCGGAACTGGTGCCCAGGTAAACTGGGTCCTGCGTGTAGAACATCGCTTGCAAGCGAGGCTGCATGTCGTTGTAAAGTTTGACGAAATCGCCGGAGCGATGCCCGATCATGGGTTTCCCCATGGCTTGGACGATCGAGTCGGAGATAGTAAGCGGTCCGGGGATATAGAGACGATAGCTCATCGTTGGAAGGTGGTAAGGAGGTCGACGGGGACTTCAGGGTTCTCGAGGCGGACAATCCGGCGGTTACCCTCGGCCAGGGTCGCCGTCTTCGGCTTCCAGGAAGGGGCCTGGGCAGGGTCAACCTCGGCAAAGGTCATGATCACCAGCAGGTCGCCAGGCTTGCCCAGATGGGCGGTGGCGCCGTTTAGGCAGACTTCGCGGCTCCCGGCAGGGGCAGGGATGGCATAGGTCTCAAATCGCTCCCCATTAGCCAGATTCCCGACCAAGATCTTCTCATAGGGAAGCATACCCACAAGGGCCATAAGCTCGCGATCGATGGCCAAAGAGCCCTCGTAATCGAGACGAGCCGCGGTGACCTCGGCTCGGAGAAGTTTGGTGCGCAACAGGTGAACAAGCATGGCGCTGGGTCGTCCTTCTCAATCGGGATGCTTGCCTGCGTCAAACAACTTTGCATCAATTCGTCTATGTCAGCGAAGCACAGAGGGTTCCTTTCCTCGCTAGGAGAGTCCATTGCGGGCTTCGCCGTAGACGTAGTCTACGAACGCCGCAAGGGGGTGGGGGCGACGGTTCTCGGGGGGGTGCTCCGGGTGCTTTCGTGGATTTTTGAGGTTCTGGTCCGTCTCCGGCTCTGGCTTTACCGCAATCGGCTCTTTCGGGATACCCCGCTAGGCTGCAAGGTAGTCGTCGTGGGGAATCTGACGGTCGGCGGTACAGGCAAGACCCCGATTGTTCTCAAGATGGCCCACGTACTCGCCAGCCGGGGTCGCCGGGTCGCTATTCTTTCTCGCGGATATAAAGGGGCGAGCGATTCGATGGTGAAACGTTTCTGGCGCTGGCTCACCCAGGGAAGCCGACCGGACCCGCTCGTGGTCTCGGACGGTAAGTCCGTCCTCGCCGGCCCGGATGAGGCAGGAGACGAGCCATACATGCTCGCGACAAATCTCTGCAAAGACGGCGTGGTCGTCATCGTTGATCGAGATCGCGTCGAGGGTGGACGCTTCGCCCTTCGCCGCTTCGGGGTGGATACCATCCTGCTCGACGACGGCCTGCAGTACCTGCCATTACGCGGACAGATTAATCTACTGCTCGTCGATAGTCGCGATCCGTTTGGCAACGGCGCCCTCCTACCCCGTGGCATCCTCCGTGAGCCCGTCGCCAATCTCTCGCGTGCCTCGTATGTCTTCCTGACTAAATCAGTGGGGCAACCGGACCCGACACTCGTGAGCCTCATCCGCCGGCATAACCCCAAGGCTGAAATCATCGCTTGCGCCCACAGCGCCAAGGAGCTGGTCGAAGTGGAAGGAACCACCCGGCTGCCCATGACTGCACTCCAAGGTAAGCGGGTGGCGGCCTTCTCAGGTATCGCCACCCCGGAACGCTTTGAGGAAATCCTCCTGGCCCATGGCGCCATCCTCGCCTCTAAACGTCGCTTTCTGGACCACCATGCCTTCAATGATGAAGACCTTGATGAGGTCTTGGATCAGGCAATTCGCGCCAAGGCGGAGATGATCATTACGACCGAGAAAGATGCCGTCCGGCTCCAGGCACGTTTCCGACCGCCGATCCCCTTGATGTATGTCCGGCTAGAAGTGGAAATCCTCGGCGATGCCGAAGGGTTCAACGCGGCCGTCGAACGGATCTGCCTCGGGCCTTCTTCGGCGGGCCGATAATCGACTCCGGCGCCAATCGACGGGAAAGTGATAAAAAGGCATCCTGGGCGCAGGCTGCCTGGCGGCCGTTAGGCTGACAGGGAAGGTATGAACCATCACCCTGCAACTCCTTGGCATCGCCCGTGCGCTCACTATAGATGGCGAGAATTTCCGTGTCGATGCGCTTACGCAGGGACTTCGAGCGGAGGGGGAAGACACATTCCACCCGACGAAGGAAATTGCGCGGCATCCAATCGGCGCTCCCCATGAGCACGATGGAATCGCCCCCGGAGTTCTCAAAACGAAAGAGCCGACTGTGTTCCAAGAAGCGGCCCAGAAAACTCCGAACGCGGATATTGTCACTCTTACCGGGCACCCCAGGCTTTAGACAGCAGATACCACGCACCACCAGCTCGACCTTCACGCCGGCGGAAGAGGCCCGGTAAAGCGCCTTAATCACGTCGGGATCGACGAGACTATTCACCTTGGCAAAAATCCCCGCCGTGCGGCCGGCGGCGGCGGCCGAGGTTTCCGCATCAATCAAATCCACAATGCGACGGGACAGATCGAAAGGTGCGATTAAGAGATGCTTAAACTTCGGACGGCTAAGATTGCCGGTGAGCACATTAAAAAGTAAACCGACATCCGCAGTGACCTCCTCGTCGGCGGTAAAGAGCGAGAAGTCGGTATAGATGCGCGCCGTCTTGGGATTGTAGTTACCAGTACCAAGATGGGCATAGCGTCGCAGGACGCCCTTTTCCTGACGGACGACGAGGCAGGCCTTACAGTGCGTCTTTAGACCCGAGAGACCGTAAACGACGTGGGCACCCGCTTCCTCCAACTGACGCGCCCATTCGATGTTATTCAATTCATCAAAGCGGGCGCGCAACTCGACCAGGGCGGTCACCTGTTTGCCGTTGCGAGCGGCCTCCTTCAAGGCTTCGACGACGGGTGAATCGCCACTGGTGCGGTAAAGGGTGAGTTTGATCGCGACCACGGCATCGTCGCGCGCGGCTTGGCGGATAAATTCCACTACGGGCGTGAAAGATTCGTACGGATGATGAAGCAGTAAATCCTGCTGCGCGATCCGGGAGTAAAGTTTGGTTGGATCGGCAAATTCAGGCGGCAGGGCAGGAATGAAGGTCGGGAATAAGAGATCCGGGCGGGGGATCATGTCGATGAGGCTTCCGAGGCGGAGCAAGTTGACTGGCCCATCGATACGAAAGGCGTTTTCGGCTGATAACCCCAATGATTTCAAGAGCCAGAGCATCTCTCCTTCAGGCACATCTGCTTCAATTTCAAGCCGCACCGGCGCCCCTTTGCGCAGGTTGCGGATCTCCTCCTCGATAGCCTCGAGCAAATTCCCTGCCTCTTCTTCATCGACGTACAGGTCGCTATTCCGCGTGATGCGGAAAGCCCACGAGCCCTGCAGCTCCAATCCGGGGAAAAGCCGGTGAATGAAAAGTTGCACCACGTGGCTGAGCAACGTGAAGGAGCGACGCTCAGCCTGACCGACCGCCAAAACACGTGCAAGCACGCGAGGTACCGGCACGACCGCACGACGGATTTCGCCATCAGTCGGGTCCCGCAGAAGGGCGAGGAGGTATAGACCTTTATTGGTCAGGACCGGGAAGGGGTGCGAAGGGTCAATCGCCAGAGGGGTCAAGGCGGGCAGAATTTCCGTATCAAACCGAGGGGAGAGCTCCGCACGGTCGAATTCATCCAATTGCTCGCGAGACTTAAAACTAATGCCCTGCGCAATCAACGCGGGCAAGAGGCTCCGCTTCCAGCAGGCCTGCTCAGCCTCGACCAACAGACGAGCCTTACCGAGCACCTCTTGAAGGAACTCCCGGGTAGCGGGATGGCTGGAGGACTCCTCTTGCTGCATGATACCGGCGACCCGAATCTCAAAGAACTCATCGAGGTTCGAACTGGCGATGGATAGAAAGCGCACGCGCTCCAGCAGCGGCAGGGTTTCATCCTCGGCCAATTCAAGGACCCTTCGGTCAAAACTAAGCCAACTGAGTTCGCGATTAAACATCGGTGTATCCATGATTATGACTCCCTAATCTTTTTTGTCAGCAAGGAGCATACGATAGAGACGTTTTGGGCCAAAATTAGCAATTCACCCCCTGTTAACTCGTTGTTTCGGGCAGGTTACGTTCAGGTCAATTCACCCGGATGCCAAATAACCTCAAAATTGGCAGGGCCTGCCAAACGCAACTTCGGGCTAGCCGGTGCCGGGTGGCGGATGATGTCACCGCGACCGAAAGAGGCGGCCAGTTTCTTGACTTCATGCTTAGACAAACCCCGGGTCGGAACCTCAACCGATTCCAGATTGCCGTCACGCACCGTGACAAATCGCAACAAGCCTTTGATGATCTGTACATCGGAAACTAAACGCGATAAAGCGGCGGGCAACTCGGCCAAAGGAGCATCGGAAAAAGCCGCGAAAGCGAAACGTACTTCGCGCAAATCTCGGTGCAGCCGACGATTAACGAATTCAGTGGACGCCGGTGTCTTCCAAGCCCTGGCCTCATGCGTCCAATACTCGCCAATCTTCAAGAGGGGATCGGGGAGCTGATTGAGATCCGGAGCGACCCGTCGGATGAGTCCGGTATCAGCGATCTCATCACTCAACCTTTGCAACCGCTCAGCGGTAATCTTCAAGGCGGGCTCCAGGATCAAGATTAACCCACCGGGGCGAAGACGTCGCTTCAGCGCCCCAACCCATTTTAATAATCCTTCCGCATCAAGGTGCGGCATTTCATTCATAACGAAGCCTGCGACAATAACGTCAAAGTCTCCCTCGGGCCAACTGGAAGGGTCGGCGGCGTCACCGACGCGGGTACGCACCGTTCCTCGCTCACCCAAGACAGCTCGTCCAAATTCTTCCATCGCGACAAGCGCCATCGGTGATTTATCCAATCCAGTAAGTTCAACCGCAGGGACACCGGCCGCGAGGAGGCGATAGGCCGCACTGACACCGCATGAACCGGGACCCGAACCGAGATCCAATACCGCCGGAGTTACCGAGGTCGGACGCCAGCCCCGATATCCACAAACCTGCGCCAACGCCAAGGATGTCCGGATGAAGCTTTGTGGCAAAAAGAACACGCCGTAGCCGGCGAGCAATTCATCATCGGCAAAGTAATCGGGGAATTTCTTCTCTGGTCGTTCCGTCGTGAAAAGGTCTGAAAGTCTGCCGACCGGGGACATCATCTTCTCCAAGGCCAACTCTCCCGTGGAGGTAGTCACGAACTCCGCCTTGGCGACCCAGAAACCCTCCGCTACTTGCGGATAGGTGGACCAGCCCTCAGTTGATGACATCACGGCGTCCCTCCAATGCGCTCCGGAGCGTCGCAGGGTCGGCAAAAGTCAGGCCACTCCCACTGGGCAAACCGAAACCAATACGGGAAATCTTTATCGAAGGACGAATGCCCTGGATCGCCTCCCGGATATAATGGCAGGTGGCTTCGCCTTCGATATCATTACCGAGTGCCAAGACAACCTCCGTGATGGGCTCATCTTTGAGCCTTTGCTCGAAACTGCTTAAATTCAACTGTTCTGGTCCGACTCCATTAATCGGGGAAAGCCGACCATGGAGAACGTGGTAAGTGCCCCGGTAAGCGGCCGACCGCTCGATCGCCATCATGTCGGGAACCTGTTCAACGACGCAAACCGATGTGGGCTCGCGCTTCGGATCGACACAAACCCCGCAGAGGTCGGATTCGGCCAGACTCCCGCATCGGGTGCACCTCCGTACAGCCAAAGTGGCCGCCTGCAATGATTCCAATAACGGTGCGAGCTTACCCGGGCGCTCCACTAAAAGATGGAGGGCAATCCGCTCCGCAGAGCGATGCCCCATCCCGGGTAGCATTTTAAGCAACTGTCTAACCTTGTCGAAAGAAGGAGTCACAAGCGTTACATACCCGGCAGCGAAAAGCCGGCCGTCGCCTTCGCCATCGTAGCCTCATGAAGCTCTCGAGCCTTCACCGATGCTTCCTGCAAGGCTGCCACTAAGGCCAGCTCAACGACGGACTTCTCCTCTTTCAGGAACTCCGGGTCGAGCACCAGCGATTGGACTAAGCCGTGACCGTTGACGACAATCCGGATCGCACCGCCGCCGTGGGAGATTTCGACGCGCTCCGTGGCGAGCCGCTCTTGTGCCTCGGCGATGCCACGTTGCATTTTTTGTGCCTGTTTAAGTAATTTGCCAACGCCTGCCATAGTCCCGACAGCCTTTATAAGAGTGCGGGGGAGTCAAGGGCGTCCCACCACAACTGTCCCTGCTTGCGCCATCATGGTGTCAACGGCAACTTCCGACCATGCAAGCGCCTCGCGACCTCCAGATTGTCGGAGATTTTGTGGCCGTCACCTGGTCCGACGGCTCCGAACAACTCTTTAAGGCGGAACACCTCCGCGAGCGTTCACCCAGTGCAGAGAATATGGGGGAAGTCGATATCCTGGGGCAACGCTGGGGTGGGGACGGCCCCCGACGCTTCCCAGGAGTCACTGTCACCGGACTGACGAAGATCGGGAACTATGCCGTCACCTTTGAGTTCAGCGATGGACATCGCACGGGCATTTACAGCTGGGACTACCTAGCCTCGCTCGCCGAAGGTATCTGATTTTTACGGGTTGCCCCGTCGGTCGATATCGCTTTAAATAAGAGAGTGAAAAAGACTTACGTCCTGGACACCAACGTTCTTATTCACGATCCCGAGTCCCTGTTCAAGTTCGACGAGCATATTGTCGCCGTACCTGTCGAGGTCTTGTCCGAACTGGATCGTCTTAAGACCCAACAAGGGCAGCTCGGCGCCAGTGCGCGTCGAGTGAACCGCTCCATTCGAAGTCTTTTCGAAAACCGAAGCTTGAAAGAAATCGCTGAAGGCAATCCGACCAAGCCTGGGGCACTTCACGCGAAGCTGCGTGACGGTGGCGAACTCCGCATTGTCATCAACGAGTCACTCATCCGTGATCACTTCAACGGTGCCAAAGCGGAGCGACTCCGGGCCGTCTTCATGCAAGTCGACGCACCCGACCACCGCATCATCGCTTCAGCCTTGTACCTGCGGGATACTTCCAAGGGTGCCGTGGTACTCGTAACGAAAGATGCCTGCATGGCACTCAAGGCCCAGGCCCTCGGGATGGACGTACAGGACTACCGCAACGATCGCGTCGAAACCAGCGATGTCGGGGATTATCGCACCATCAACGTTACCGCGGCTGCCATGCAGGATTTCCGCGAACTCGCCCAAGTCCAAGTAAAGGTTAAAGCCGAGCCGCCCCTCATCATCAACGAATACGTGATGCTGACTTCGGACGCTTGGACCGAACCAGCCCGGCACGTCGGCGAGGGGGCCTTTGTCCCGCTGGGACTTTACCGCGAATTCCTCTCCGCAGACAGTGGTGCCCGGAAGGGACTGCAGATGCCCCGCGGCATGCGCGTCATCCCGAAGAACTTCGAGCAATGGATTTTCCTCGATGCACTCCTTAACCCTGAGATCAAACTCGTGACCTGCTTCGGTCGGGCGGGTACGGGCAAGACGTTCCTCTCCATCGCCGCTGCCTTGTCGCAAGTCCTCAGCGACTTCTCGCCATACAAGAAACTTTACGTCTCCCGACCCGTCGTGCAAATCGGCAAAGACATCGGCGCACTCCCGGGCTCCAAGGAGGAAAAGCTTTCACCCTACATCCAGCCGTACTTCGATAATCTGGAAGTACTGTTCTCCAAAAATGGGAGCGCTGCACAGACCCCGACGGCCAAGGAATCCGTCGCGACCGACTCTCAGCGCCGTCAGAAAAAAGCCCAAGCAATGAAGTCGGCTCAGCCTATCTTCGGTTCGCAATTCCAGGCCGTCAATCAGCCCCGCAAGCCTTACCAATGGCTGATTGATTCCGGATTAATTGAAATCGAAGCGATGACGTTCATTCGCGGTCGCTCCATCGGGCACGCCTTCATGATCGTCGATGAAGCCCAGAACATGACTCCCCACGAGGCCAAAACCGTCATTACCCGTATTGGCGAAGGCTCCAAAGTCGTCCTCATTGGTGACCTTGATCAAGTCGACACCCCTTACTTGGACGGCAAATCTAATGGGCTAATTCATACACACGAACGCATGAAAGGCCATAGCGTCACGGCCAACGTCCGCCTGCTCCATGGCGTCCGGAGCGCCCTCTCCGAACTCGCCGCCCAACTCATGTGAGCAACTTCCCGCCTTCAGGGCGGAAGTGAAGTCAGTCCGTTCTTGCGCACATCCTGAACGAGGGCATCCCTTTTCCTTGTGGAAAAAGAGACCCCCATGCAGCGGCAGTACCGCGAGTTTCGCGAGAAACTATCGCCTGGGACTATCTTGCTTTTCCGGCTGGGAGACTTCTATGAGGTCTTCGGTGATGACGCGGAAGTGGCCGCCCGCGTCCTCGGCCTCACGTTGACCAAACGCCATGAGACGCCAATGGCCGGCCTCCCTCATCATGCCGCACCGGCATACGTCAACCGATTGCTCGCCGCAGGCTGGAAAGTTGCCATTTGCGATCAACTCGAAGCCCCTGTCGCCGGGAAACTAGTTCGTCGAGGGCTCACCCGAATTCTGACCCCGGGCACAGCGCTCGAAGACTCCCAGCTCGATTCCAAGCGCGGTAATTTCCTCGCCGCAATCTCGTGGGATAAACATGGCTGGCAGGCTGCGTGGCTTGATGTCTCAACCGCTGATTTCCGGTTGGCCGCAGACACCTCGCCGGCACGCCTACTCCCGTTACTGCATTCCGTTTCCCCCCGGGAAATCATCCTACCGGAAGGGCTGGAACCACCGCCCGAACACCGCGAAGCCCTTGAGGTATTCCTCCAGGGGCGGGCAGTCTCCAGACTTCCCGGATGGAACTTTGATGTTTCCGCGGGTGCCCGGCTGGTGACCCAGACGCTCGCCGTCCACGGCCTGGCGGGATTTGGATTTAACGACGACCATCCCGCCCTCGGCACCGCCGGGGCAGTCCTAGGCTATGTTACAGATTCGCTCTGTGACCGGCCCAAGAATCTTTTCCGACTGATCGAAGCCAAACTCGGCTCTTCCGTCCTCCTAGATGCGGCCTCTTCTCGTAACTTGGAATTATTTTCTACCTCGAATGGCTCGCGTGAGGGCTCACTCCTCGAAACCATCGATCGGACTAGCACACCGGCGGGCTCGCGCCTTCTCGCATCTTGGCTCGCGGAGCCATCGACCGACCTCGCTATCATCGGGCAACGTCAATCCGCGGTCGCAGAGTTCTTCAAACACCCCGGCGCCTCCGACCGCGTCGGCGACTCGCTCCGCGGAGTGCGCGACATCGCTCGCATCATCGCTCGTCTTCAAAATCGTCTACGCAATCCACGCGAGCTAGGCGGAGTCCGCGACACCCTTCGTTCGATTCCATCTATCAAGGAAGAACTCGGCGCCTTACCCGCCGGATCATTGTCGGAACAGACGGGTCGTCTGAATCCGGAGTCCAGCTTGTTGGCCAAACTTGATGCCGCACTCGCAGCTGAACTCCCGGTCGACCTCAGCGAAGGTGGGGCATTACGCTCGGGGTTCGATGCCGAACTAGACCGCCTCCGCAGCCTAGCCTCTGACAGTAAAAGCTGGATCGCTGAGTTTGAACGGAAGGAACAGACACGTACTGGCATCAAATCATTAAAAGTACGCTACAACGGGGCCTTCGGCTACGCCATCGAGATCACCAAAGCCAATCTCGCGGCTGTGCCCGTTGATTATATTCGCAAACAAACAATGGTGAACGCGGAACGCTTCACCACCGAAGAACTAAGGACCAAAGAACGGGAGGTGCTGCGCGCCGACGAACAGGCCCTCGCCCGAGAAACCGAACTCTTCCAATCGCTCTTAGCGGAAGTACTTGCCCGGGCTGAATCACTCCTCGCCACCGCTCAGGCGATTGCGGAAATCGATATCATCCGCGGATGGGCCGAACTCGCCCGGGATTCTAGTTGGTCTAAACCCATCGTAGACGATTCCGATCGCCTCGAAATCATCCAGGGCCGCCACCCCGTGGTCGAACGCATGCTGCAATCCCGCCCAGGGGCCGGCTCCTTCGTCCCAAATGACACTGGCCTGAGCTCTACGGGAGAGCAGATCGCATTACTGACTGGACCCAACATGGCGGGTAAATCGACTTACATCCGGCAGGTGGCACTCATTGCTTTACTTGCCCATCTGGGTTGCTGGGTGCCGGCACAATCCGCCCGCATCGGCCTGATCGACCGTATCTTTTGTCGTGTCGGCGCGTCCGACGAACTTTCGCGTGGTAACTCGACTTTCATGGTCGAGATGAATGAGACGGCGAACATCCTTAATAATGCCACCGCTCGCTCCCTGGTGGTGCTTGATGAAATTGGCCGAGGCACGAGCACCTACGACGGCATCAGTATCGCCTGGGCGGTGGCAGAACACCTCCACGGAGCAGGGGAGGCTGGCCCGCGCACCCTCTTCGCCACGCATTATCACGAATTAACTCGTCTGGCAGATTCTATGCCCCGCCTTCGCAATTGGTCGGTGGCCGTCAAGGAATGGAAAGATGAGATTGTTTTTGTTCGAAGGGTCGTCCCAGGTTCGGCTGATCGTTCCTACGGCATCCAAGTCGCGCGCCTCGCCGGCATGCCGCCCATCGTCGTCCAACGTGCACGCGAAATTCTAGGCGGTCTTGAGTCAGGCACGGGATTGCCCGCCAAAGCCGCCATGACCCAAAGCATCCAAGCCTCCCCTGAGATTAAGAAACCGAAGGTCACCAAAACCAACGAGAAGTCTGAAGGCCCACAGTTGGATCTATTCAGCTAAATTCTTTCGTTCCACTCACGCGAAGCAAACTTCGCCCAGGTGCCTTCGTGATCAAACTGATTGTAAATCGGCTCTGCGACCGGCACGGGCGGACTCTCCAGGACTTTTCCAAGGGCCTCGGTGAAATCCTTCTCGAAACGAAGCCAGTCGCAGCCTTCGAGAAATGGACGCCAGATATAACCTTCAATCAGTAGGCCGTTGCGGTTCCGCTTCTGGGCAGCTCCAGCGACCTTTCGACCATCATCCGTGCGCACCAGGTCATAGGGTTCGGCGCGCTGAGAGCAGGCATCCGGTGAAGCGAATTCCCGCTTACCAGCTGGAGCCGTCACGAGTTTAACCGGCAAAGATTGCTGCAGCAGGGCCGCGACCAAGGCCTCATGGACCACCGCATAGCTGGCTAAAGCCTCCGCCGTGAAAAGCGGATGGGCCGGCGGAATCACCAGAGCGAAGGTCCAATCATCAAGGTGTGAGACCAAGCCGCCCCCGGTGCTGCGGCGGATGAGCGGGAATTGTGCAGGAACCTGGGCCCGATATTTATTCCAATTTTGGGAAACGCCGAAAGTGTAGGCGGGCTCTGACCATGCAAACGGACGAAAGCGTAGCTTGGATGGGTGCGGGTAGTGCTCCAGCAACATCAAGTCTGCTGACATATTGACGACTGCATCGGCAGCTTGGCGGGGGAGAACATCCATGCTTAGAAATCTATCCCTTTCACCAGAAGACGCACGACCTTTCGGCCAGTCTCTTGCTCATACCACTCCTCGCAACCCCGTGGAACCCGGAGTTCACTGAGCTGTTCCGCAAAAGCCTGAACCGGGGTGCGCAATTTACCAGCCAACGGGTGAAGCTGAAGGCTAAGGTCGCGCGGGCGGGTACCAAGGTCAGCCAGTTCCGAACGTGAAGCCGCCTTGATAAACTTGTCCGAATCTAATCCGAAATATTCCGCGATCCTCACCCCGATCTCATATCGACTCAAAGCGTCTGCCCCGGCCCAGTGGTAAACTCCGGAAAGGTTAGAGCGTTCACAAAGCTCCACGGTCACGTCGGCCAGATTAGTTAACCCGACTGGCTGCCGGATCTCGTCGGTAAAAAGCGGGGTCGTCTTGCCAGCAGACCAATCCCTGAACAATCGCTCGTGGAGACCCCGGACTCCGGGCGGGTGATTCCCGTTCAGCAGGGTGGCACGAATGACCGCAGCATGTTCGCGTCCGTACTTGAGCACCTCAACCTCGCCAGCCGCTTTAGTCAGACCATACCGGCTAAGCGGGCGAGGTTGATCGGTGTGTTGGTAACGACCGACCTCACCATCAAAAACCATATCTGTGGATAAGTGCACCAGCTTAGCGCCTACATGAAAGGCGAGCTGAGCCATCCGCCGAGGCACCTCCGTGTTTAATTTATCCGCTAGGTCAGGGTTGCGATCGCAATCCTGGATGGTGGGGAGCGCGGCGCAGTTGATGACCGCCTGGGGAAACTCATCCAGCATGACCGCTTCGAGTCTCCCCGGGATGGTCAAATCCAGGTGCATGGTGCGATGCACCTCAGGAATGCTGGGTAAATGGGTCCCCCCAATCGCAAGCAACTCGTGTCCTCGGCGCAAGGCGGCGAGGCAGACCTCACGACCCAAGAATCCGGAGGCGCCGGTTACGACGATTTTCATACTGCACATTAAGACCTAGGCTAGGGCAGTGGCAAGCGGGTAGGGCAGTCGCTCACGCTTGCCAAGCGTCTGAACAGTCGCATTGATTGGGACATTCATGGCTTCTTATTCAGACCTAGCCAATCGGCCCGTCCTCACTCAGCCCGTCTATGAAGCTGGGCGGCCCATCGAAGTCGTCGCCCGGGAATTTGGCCTCAATCCCGCGGACGTGATCAAGCTCGCCTCGAATGAGAACCCACTCGGACCTTCTCCGCTCGGCCTAGCCGCCGCCCGCAAGGCGCTCGACACTTGCCATCTCTATCCCGATGGCGGCTGCACCTTTCTTCGTGAGAAATTGGCACGCAAATGGTCGATGGAGCCGGGCAACTTCGTCATCGGTAATGGCTCCAATGAGGTTATGATCCTGCTGGCGCAGGCTTTCCTTCGGCCCGGAGATGAAGTCGTCTTCGGGGCCCAAGCCTTCATCGTCTACAAGCTCGCCACGATGCTCTTCGGGGCAAAACCGGTCGAGGTACCCATGCCTGGCTTCCGCCATGATCTCGCCGCTCTCCGCGCCGCCGTTACCCCCAAGACGCGCATCCTCTTCCTCGCTAGCCCCAATAATCCAACCGGCGGAACGGATGATCCCGCCGATATTCTAGCTTTGGCCGCCTCACTGCCGGAGGATGTTATCTTCTGCTTAGACGAAGCCTACACGGAATACCTCGAAGCATCGGCGGATTTACGCCCCTTGATGATGTCGGGCCGGAAAGTCGTGCTCTCTCGTACATTTTCAAAGGCCTACGGATTGGCCGGATTACGAGTCGGCTACCTCATGGGCTCAACGGAAGTCTGCAGCCTGTTGAATCGTGTACGTCAGCCCTTTAACGTCAATCTACCTGCCCTGGCCGCCGCGGAGGCGGCGCTGGATGATGAGGAATTCGTTCACCGCACCCGCCAGGTCAACGCCGAGGGTATCGTCCAGCTTTCCGCCGGACTTAAAAAACTCGGGTTCGCGTTTATCGAGGGCAAAGCCAACTTTTTGGCCACGCAAGTTCCTCAGGCCGAAGAGGCCTTCTTGAAGCTCCAGAAAGCTGGCGTGATTGTCCGCCCCCTCCGTGGGTATGGCATGACTGGCTGGTTACGACTTACCGTAGGTACGGCTGAGCAGAACGCTCGACTGTTAACCGAACTTGCCAAACTCTGAGCTCATGGACTTCGACGACGCCGTTCGGATAATCCGACTGAAGGATGCGCGCTATCAGCCGCAGGCCTATGAAGTTGTCCGCCAGGGCCTAGATCACGCCCAGAAAATCATCCACGGAGAGCCTAAGAAAGGGCGCAGCACGACCAATCGACATGTCACGGGCCCCCAACTCCTCGAGGGATTTCGGCTCCATGTTCTCGAAACCTACGGCCCGATGGCCTATCCACTGCTTCATAACTGGGGGCTCCGCAAATCGGCGGACGTCGGGAACATCGTTTTTAACATCATCGACACTGGGCTTTTCGGCCGTTCCGAAGACGACAACCTCGAGGCCTTCAGTAATGTTTATGACTTCAAGGAGGCTTTCCATAAGCCCTTCGAGCCAGGCCAGAACTGAGTTCAAGCGTTCACAAAACTAATCGAGCGAACATCTTGGCAGCCCCGCAAGGTGCGGATCTTTGCCAGCATCGCTCTTTCGTGGAAGCGAACTTCGGATTTAATGACCGAGTTCTCGCACTGAACTACCAATTTTCCACCTTCGAGCACGCGCAAGGGTGCGCAGCGCTTGGCCAGCTTAACCGGGAGTAATTCGTGCCAATTAGCCACAATGGCATCTTCCGGGACAGGCTTATCTAGGCGTAGTTTCTTGAAGGCATCCAAAACCGCCTCATCCATCGATTTCATGGGGCGATCTGAGGAACGTCCGCGATCTTCCGGCAGCCCGCGCAAGTTTGCCAAGAGATTTTGCACGGTGCGAGAAAACTTACCCTTTAAACGACCCTCCGTGATTAAAGCCCGAATGATGTAAGGCGTCTCGATAATCTTCTCGGCGCGCATACATTTCTCTGGTGCGTGTGCGCCCCCCACGACGACACCCGTTGCGCCCGCATCTCGCGCACCGACACCATCGTCGGTCGGACTATCGCCGAAGTGCACCAAGGTGGAAGTTGTTCCGCCCAGTGCTTTCGCAGCATGAGCAAAGGCCTTAGCATCGGGCTTGGCGAAGCCGGTTTCTGCGGAAAGAAATATGCCATCAAGACGACGGGCAAGACCATGCCCCTCAAGCACGGCGTTCATGCGCGAATCCGCATTCGAAAGCACGGCAACCTTAACCCCGAGGAAACGTATGGCGGAGATCGCATTCAAAGCTCCGGGTGCCAGCCGCCATGACTCTGGTTTCGCAAAGGCATCCCAACATTCCTTGTAGACGGGCCCGATTTTAGCCAAAGGAAGTGCTGGCCCAAAACAACGCTCAACCACCTCGCGCCAGAAGACTTCAGGCTTAGCGCCCTTCGGCCCACCCTTGAAAGCCAGAGGGAAAGCAGCATCGAGCACCGATGCCTCGACCACGAGGCCATGCTTCAAGGCACAGGCAGCATAGATTGTGCCGACACTGGGGGTCGGGGAGAGCAGGGTGCCTGCGAGGTCAAAGGTGACGGCATGTATTTTGGCCATGGTAAACGCCGCGGTATGCTCCGCGGATAATCACAACATGTACCTGCTTGTCTAATTGCGAGAATCGGTAATAAACAAGTTATGCACCACCTGCTTAAGGCCTCCGCTCTTCTCCTAGCTGTTTTGGCCGCTTTTCTCTCTGGTTGTGCCACCGGCGGGACCACCCACGTCTCCCTTTCGACTATTTCTCGGGTTTATGTCGCCGATACGGTCGGCGCCAGCACCTCCGAGACCGCCAGCGCCTCCAATGCGGTGCATGACGCAGTAGTCAGTGAACTTCGCCGCCTGGGCTATGTGGTGGTCACCAACGCCTCCGAAGCGGACGCCGTGCTTAAAAGCAGCTGGCGGATCAAAAAGAGTGAAGACAATCGCAACGATCTCCAGGTCGCTTCTCTTTCCGTGAGCCTCTTTGATAAGAAAAACCATCGCTTGTTCGACACCGACTCCGGCCCCTCCGTCCCGGCCAACTTTTGGAATGAGTCCCGCGCCAGCACGGAAGTCGCGAACATGCTGAATCGTCTCGGCAGGGCGACGACTTCGCAAAAGTAAGCTTTAAGCGCGTCGGTCAGCGATTTTCAGCCTAATCTCGCTAATCAATCGAACGAGTTCGGGCATCGCTACGCCGGCGCCTTGACCGCGTTTGAGTGGCTCGCCCCAGATCCCCTCAATCTCGACTTCGCGGCCTTCAATAAAATCAATGAGACTGGACGGGCGGTACGGCCCCATGCCCACGGTTACTTCGAATTGTCGCTGCACATGCTGGTCATTGAAGCCGTACCCACGAGCAACGGACGCGGCTTGAACTTCTTTCATTAAAACGCGCGCCCGCTCCGCAAGCACAGGGTGCGCCAGGATGACATCCGTGGTAATAGCCCCTCCCGCGATTGAAAGTCCGTTAAAAGGAATATTCCAACAGAGTTTCTTCCACAACACCGACTCAAGCGATGCTTCCGCGGCCGTATCTACGCCCGCCGCTTTGAACACTTCGACACATGTCGTCACCGCTGGATTAATGTCGCCCCGGGCCGCCGCCATCCGGACATAACCGGCCAAGGTCGTATCGATCACCCCAGGGGCTACCCGATTGATACACACGAAACAGAGGCCAGCGACAATGCGCTCGTAAGGCATCGCCTGCGCGATGACTTCGACGTTCCCCATCCCATTCTGCAAAGTGACCACCAACGTAGCAGGGCCGAGCAAAGGTTTAAGTATTCTCGGCAAAATGGGGTTAGCCGTGGACTTAGTCGTCACCACGACCAGATCACAAGGACCCACCGCCTGACCGTCAGCCGATGCCGAAGCCACCCTGACAGCTATCTCCTGGCCTTTATTCTTAAGCAGTAGCCCCCTGACCGAAATGATTGCATGGTCGCTCCGGGCGAGACAGTGGACCTCATGGCCGGCCTGAGCGAGCAAGCCAGCATACCATCCACCGAGAGCGCCGGTGCCAACGACGGCAATCTTCATGGTCGGCTCTGCGGACGGCGCACCGAAGTATGCCGCGCAACCTCCAACTTGGCCGGGTAATCTAAAGTGTAATGCAACCCCCGACTTTCATGACGTTGCAACGCACAATCGATAATCAATTCGGCGACCTGAATAAGGTTACGCAACTCGAGCAGCCTAGGCTCGATCCGGAAGTTCCAATAGTACTCCCGGACTTCATCCGCGAGGGTTCCGATGCGAGTCCGTGCACGTTGTAGCCGCTTGGTGGAACGAACAATACCGACATAGTCCCACATCGTTCGGCGCAATTCGTCCCAATTGTGCGTAAGTACGACTCGCTCATCTGGATCGCCTGCCGAACCGTCAATCCAGGCAGGCAAATCAGCGCGGACCCCCTTAACCTTGGCAATCTCCCGGTCGGCCGCGACGGCGCCATCATGCGCGAGCACGACCGCTTCGAGCAATGAGTTTGAAGCGAGTCGATTGGCCCCGTGTAAGCCCGTGCAGGCTACTTCCCCCACCGCGAAGAGGCCGGCAAGGGTCGTCTGCCCCTGGAGGTCAGTCGCCACGCCGCCACAAAGGTAATGGGCAGCAGGCACGATCGGCACCGGCTCCTTCGTGAGATCAAAGCCAGCTTTTCGGCAGGTCGCGTAAATATGCGGGAAGCGTTCGGCGAAGTGGCCTTTGGCCACCTGAGTGGCGTCCAGTAAAACGTGCGGAGCGCCGTCGCGTTTCATGACAGAGTCGATGGCTCGGGCTACGATATCGCGCGGTGCGAGGTCGCCGAGGGGGTGGAAATCCTTCATGAACGCCCGCATCGAGACATCGCGCAGGATGGCGCCTTCGCCACGGACGGCCTCGGAGATGAGCGCCCGGCTGCCGTCGGGTGCCTTGAGCGCGGTCGGATGGAACTGGACCATCTCCATATCACGTACTTCGGCACCAGCACGATAAGCCATGGCGATACCGTCGCCGGTGGCGATATCCGGATTAGTCGTGAACTGATAAACCTGCCCCATGCCCCCGGTCGCCAGCACGACAGCCGATGCGGAAAGCGTCTCCACGCGCCCGGCCTTAGTATTCAGGACGTGTACACCCAGGACACGGTCATCCGTCGCCCCAACCTGACACTGCCCAAGCTTCGCCTTGGTGATGAGATCGATGGCCAGGTGATGCTCGAGCATCGACACCGAGGGCAGGGCGGCGACCGCACGCAAGAGTGCGGATTCGATGGCGCGGCCAGTCATGTCACGAGCATGGAGAATGCGCCGCTGCGAATGCCCACCTTCCCGTCCGAGATCAGGTCGACCATCCGCGCCATTCTCAAATTCCACGCCCCAACTAATTAATTCAGCGATGCGCTCCGGCCCAGCCTCAATGATATGCTTCACCACCTGAATGTCGCAAAGCCCATCCCCGGCCACGAGTGTGTCTTGGACGTGGCTATTGAAATCGTCGGTCTGATCGGTAACACAGGCGATACCGCCCTGGGCCCAATTGGTATTCGAATCAGAACGGGTCTTCTTGGTCACAATGGCGACGGCATGGCCTCGCTTCGCTAGATTGAGCGCGAAGCTCAGGCCGCCGATGCCGCTGCCGACGATGATTGCCTCGAAATGGGTCGCCATTGAGGCATTGACCGTAGGGGGGCGAGGATTGTGAACAAGCGGATTTGACGGGGGGTGTCACACCCCCTAAATCCCCCAAAAGTGGAAATCATCCTCATCGCCATCTGCCTGTTGGTCACCGCTGTCTTCGTCTTGGCCGAGATGGCCCTGGTTTCGTCCAATCGGCGCCGATTGGCCAAGATGGCTGAAAACGGCGACAAAGGAGCTGCCCGGGCCTTAGCGCTCCTCGCCGACCCGTCTAAATTCCTGTCGACCGTCCAGGTAGGCATGACCTTCGGGGGCATCATTGCGGCCATTTACGGCGGGCCGCCTTTAGCTAAAAAGCTCGTGCCCTTCCTGAGTGGTTCCAACTGGGGCATACTCGTCGAACATTCGACGGTAATCTCTGAAGGCGTCATCTCTTTCATCATCGGCGCCTTGACGGTCATCTTCGCTGAGATCGTGCCGAAGCGACTCGCCTTGATTGAATCCGAGAAACTCGCCGCCGCCCTAGCTCGCCCAATGGCCGTGGTCGCAGGCCTCTCTTCACCTTTGGTCAACTCGATGAGCTGGTGCGCTGACATTGTGATGCTCGCCTTCGGCCGCAAGCGCGCACCCGAGGACAGTATGTCCGAAGATGAATTACGGATGATGGTCGACCAAGGCATGGCCTCAGGCGTCCTTCACGCGGCCGAACATCGCATGGTGCACGGGGCGCTCTCCTTGGATTTGATTACGGCCGAACAACTCATGACCCCGAGCAATCGAGTCGTCTGGCTTAATCTTGAAGACACGGACGAAGTCAATTGGCGCAAGGTTGTGGCCTCGGGCCACACCTGGTTTCCCGTCTATCGAGGTTCACCCGACCGTCCGCTGGGCGTCGTTTCGGTGAAACGCCTCTGGGCCAACCTCTCACTCGTCGGCACTGCCTCGATCAAGGACTTGCTCACCGAGCCTCCGACCGTGCCGACCAATTACACGGGGACGCAGTTGCTGGAGATTTTCCGCAAGGATAAGATTCATATCGCCCTGGTCATGGACGAGTTCGGCCGGGTCCGTGGCGTCGTCTCGTTGAACGACGTGCTTGAATCGGTCGTCGGCGAGCTCCCGAACGAAGGTTCACCCATCGCTCAACCCAAGCCAATTCGCCGTCGTGATGATGGTAGCTGGATTGTCGATGCGGTCGTCTCGCTGGACGATTTCCGGGAAGCTACGGGCATCATTGGTCGCTTCCCGGGCGAAGGCTCCGGCCGCTTCACCGCGATCTCCGGCTTCATCATGCGCACCCTCGGTCGCATTCCCGCCGAAGGCGACCGCGTCGAGGCCTTGGGTCATATTTTCGAGGTCGTGGACATGGATGGCCACCGCCTGGATAAGATCCTGGTGATGCCGAAAGCCGTCCCGACGCCCGTCGCTTAAAGCCGGACGGGCAAACCAGCGGCACGGAGGTGCTCCTTGGCCTGACGGACGGTATAAGTGCCGAAGTGGAAGATGCTGGCGGCGAGGACCGCGCTCGCGCCGCCTTGCTTCAGGACGTCGGCCATGTGGTCGAGGTTGCCGGCGCCGCCTGAGGCGATCACGGGGACTTCGACGGCCGAGGAGACGGCGAGATTGAGCGGGATGTCATAACCGGCGGCCGTGCCGTCGCGATCCATGCTGGTCAGGAGGATTTCGCCGGCGCCGAGGGAGTGGGCCTTACGGGCCCATTCGACGGCGTCGAGTCCCGTGGCGTTACGCCCACCGTGCGTGAAGACCTCCCATTTGCCCGGGGCGATGTTCTTGGCGTCAATCGCCACGACGATGCACTGACTGCCGAACTTGCGGGCTGACTGGAGGATGAGGTCGGGGTCCTTGATGGCTGAGGTGTTGAGGGAGACCTTGTCGGCGCCGGCATTGAGCATCGTGCGAATGTCTTCGACGGAACGAAGTCCACCGCCGACGGTGAGCGGCATGAAGACCTGGTCGGCAGTGCGTTCGACGACGTCGACCATGGTCCGACGTTCGTCACTGGAAGCAGTGATATCAAGAAAGACCAACTCATCGGCGCCCTGCTTCTCGTAGGCGGCAGCGACGGCGACCGGGTCGCCGGCATCGCGCAATTCCTCGAACTTAATGCCCTTGACCACGCGCCCGCCGTGGACGTCGAGACAAGGGATGATACGGACGGAAAGCATGGGCGGACTTCAGAGGGTGGGACAGCGGGGTCAGAGGTTAAGCCTAAACTATTCAAGTACCACGGTCACCGGACCGTCGTTCACGAGTTCGACCCGCATGTCGGCACCGAAGACCCCGGTCGGCACGGCCTGTCCAAGGTGGGTGGAAAGTTCTTGGACGAACAGGTCGAACAGCGGCTTGGCGACTTCTGGCTTGGCGGCACCATTGAACGACGGCCGGTTTCCTTTGGAGAAATCGGCCAGCAAAGTGAACTGGCTCACGGCTAAGGCCTGTCCGCTGGCGTCCCTAAGATTGACGCCCATCTTGCCGAGGGCATCGGGCATAAGTCGCGCCTTAGAGACATCCGTAGCCAGCCTGCGGACGGTGGCTTCGTCATCGCCGGCGGCCAAGCCGACAAGCAGGAGGTAGCCGGGGCCGATTTTTCCGGTGGTGCTTCCCTCCACGGATACGGAAGCCGAGAGTACGCGTTGGAGGACGACCTTCATTCTCAGAACAAAGCTTCCAGGATCGTCCGTAGCTTCATCTCGGTTTCTGTCGACTCAGCATCGGGATCCGAGCCGGCCACGATACCGGCGCCGGCAAAGGCGCGGGCTTCGGAACCTTTGAGTCGGGCACAGCGAAGGGCGACGAAGAGCTTGCCGGCGGCACCATCCGAACGAACCCAGCCGACGGCACCGGTATAGAGACCACGCTGGTGGGGCTCGAATCCGGGGATGAACGGAAGGGCCATCGCACGCGGCTTACCGCCGACGGCCGGGGTCGGGTGAAGTTCGCCGGCGACCTCGAGGAAGCGACGGTCGATCGGCATGATCCCTTCGATCGGCGTACGCAGGTGCATCACATTGCCCAGACGCAGGAGTTCGGCGTTACGCGAGGTCGCGGCAAGCACGCCGACCATGCGCAGTCGTCGTAGGATCGAGGCGGTGACTGCGCGATGTTCGCGGAGATCCTTTTCACTGGTTAGGAGGGCTTCAGCCAGGCTGGCGTCTTCAGAGGCTGATTCGCCGCGCCGGGTCGTGCCGGCCACGGATTCCGAACGGACGGCGCCGTCGAACAGGGAGAGTAGCGTCTCGGGCGTGGCGCCGACCAACGCGCCGTCGGCCTCGTCGACGAGGAAGGTATGGCACTGCGGATTTCCGCGACGAAGACGGTGCAACGTCGCGTAGATGCTGAAGGGCTCAGCTCGGCGCCAATCAAAGGCACGCGAAAGGACGATTTTCTCGAAGGAGCCTTCCTTGATCAGCTCGGTCGCACGGATGACCGCGGAGGGGAACCATGAGCCGCCGACTTCCGAAAGGACGGTCGGGACGGGTGCGCGCGGGGGCGGAGGATTGGAGCGGTAGCTGAACTTGCGGAAGCTTTCCGCCCGGATGGCCAGGCGGGCCGCGCAACCAGGCGCTGCCAGCTCGCAAAGGGTGACGGTCGTCAGGCCGTCTTCGCTCACGACCTGCCAGCCGGGCAGGAAGAGTTTGGCCTGTGCGCCATCGGTGTCGCTGCCGGGGTAGAAGGGGAACGTCGCGATGACGCGTGGGCGCGGGCCGACGCAGGTCAGGCTCGCATCCAGTGCACGAAGCCAGCGATCGGCCTCGTCAAAGCGTTGCTCGCCGCGTCCGGCCCATTGGCGGAGCGGCGCGCCGGCCGCATGGGAACGCTTGCGCGAAGGATTTTCGAAGTACCCGCGCGGAGCTGGTTCGTTCAGCGTCTCTAACACCGCCAGTGGATCGAGTTCGGGTACCGAAAAGGCGTAGCTGACGAAACCTTGGCCACCGGCGCGTTTTTCAGCGTCGGCCAGCAAGGCAACTTCGTCGATGGTCTTGACGGAATCCACAGCGGGGAAGGTAAGGTCTCCGCGGGAATTGTCCAATCAGGCCGAAGGAGTTTCGAGCGGAGCCTCGATCGGCGGGAAAAGAATGCACTTTTCGGCGACCTTTGAGCCCGTGCAGGCGGCGGACCACGTTAACTGGCCTTCGAAATGGGTGGCGACGGGGCGACCGATGTTAACCAGGAGCTTGTCGCAGGTGGCCGGCATTACCGGTGTGAGGATCGTCCCGACCAAGCGAAGGCCTTCCGCAACATGCGCGAGGCAGGCATCGAGGCGAGCGCGATCAGCGGCGTCTGCGGACTTGGCAAGTTTCCAGGGCGCCCGGGCCTCGATGTACGCGTTCATGGCGCTAATGAAGACCCAGAGCGCTTCAAGGGCATGGCTGACCTGGTATTCGGCAAACGATTCGTCGTACTTCTTGATCGAATCGCACCAGAGCTGGCGGAGGTTCTTTTCGAGA
This sequence comes from uncultured Opitutia bacterium, assembly GCA_903889525.1. Classification (GTDB taxonomy): domain Bacteria; phylum Verrucomicrobiota; class Verrucomicrobiia; order Opitutales; family UBA953; genus UBA953. The sequence continues at coordinate 29,389 of CAISXT010000030.1, forward strand.
TCTTCGTCGGCCGCGGCGGCCGGAATCGAACCGCCATAATTACGGCCGACCATGTTCAGGAGACGGTTGACGAGGTTGCCGAGATTATTGCCCAGGTCCTGTCTATACCTGGATGAGAATGTGATTCTTCCAGGGTTCTTTTCATCAGAAACCACAAAGTCTGCGTCTTCGCCGACTACCATCTCGCGGCAAAGGTAGAAACGGAATGCATCGGCACCGTAGGTCTTGACTACAGAAAGTGAATCCGTGGCGTTGCCGGAGCTTTTAGAGGCCTTCTGGTTATTGACGGTCCACCAGCCGTGGACGAGCAGCTGGCGCGGCGGCTCGATGCCGAGGGCCTTGAGCATGCAGGGCCAGTAGACAGCGTGGGGCGGCGACAGGATGTCCTTACCGATGACATGGACGTCGGCGGGCCAGAGCCCCTTGTCGACTACGGCAGAGTAGTAGTTGGTCAGCGCATCGAACCAGACGTAGGTGACGTAGGAGGTGTCGAAAGGGAGCTCGATGCCCCAGGTCAGGCGGGCCTTCGGACGGGAGATGCAAAGGTCGTTCATCGGCTCCTTGAGGAACTCGAGGACTTGGTTCTGGCGAAAGCGCGGCGTGATGAAGTCGGGATGAGACTTGATGTACTCAACGAGCCAGGACTGGAATTGCGACAGCTTGAAGTAATAGTTCTCCTCGGTGGTCTGTGTGACCTCGCCATAGATTTCCGGCCAAGAGCCATCGGGATCGCGATCTTTGTCCGTTAGGAATTGCTCCTGGCGGGTCGAATACCAATCGGTCTTCTGACCCTTATAGATGAGCCCCTGGTCAAAGAGACGCTGAAGGAAATCCTGCACCACGACCTTGTGCCGGGATTCGGTCGTCCGGATATAGTCGTCGTTAGAAATATTCAGGTCGCCCAGCATAGCCTGGAAGACGGCAGCGATTTCATCCACCAGTACCTGCGGTTCAATCGCCCGCTTCTGGGCGGCCTGTTGGACCTTTTGGCCATGCTCATCTAAACCCGTAAGGAAATGCGTCTTCCGGCCGCTCATGCGGGCGTGACGGGCAATGACGTCAGCCAAGACCTTTTCGTAGGCATGCCCTAAGTGCGGGGAGCCATTGGCGTAATCGATGGCCGTGGTGATATAGAACGAACTAGGCATGGGACAGTCCCATGGATAGGGCATAGGCAGGGGGCAGGACAATCCCGAAGCCCGGCCAAGGAGCCATTTACCTGCCTATGCGGCTAATCAGACCCCGTCACCAGCCCGGACGACGTGAGGCTGGTAAGCGATTTCGAACGAGTAGGAGGAACCAGCGCGGAGAGGCATTGGTTTATCCCGCTCAAGGGTTTGATAAAAATGGATTTTCCCCCAGCAGCTCCGGTGCTTGGGGCTTTCGCTCACCACCTTGGTTTCCGCCCAGGTCGCATGGAAATCATCCTTCAATACCTCGCAGCGATGGGATTCCGCCCCAAGGACTAACGCATTACCAGGGGTCATGCGCGAATGGGTAGCTGCGATGGGCAAAATAAGGCGAAACTCCTCCAGCATCACCGCAGACTTAGCCGTCAGGGTAAAGCGACCGATAATCCGCCCGCTGGCGAATTCCCATTCAACCTTCAAAGAGCCGATGTTCGTCGAAAGTTTTTCTTCCCGATCGATGAGATCGGGCTGCTCATAGCGGAAGAGATAAGTCCCGGCCTTGGTACCCATCGCCACCTGGGCGTTCTTACCGTAGTATGAGGGCGTATACACTTTACCTGCGATGGTGAACTCGGGGATGAAAGGGGAGGACTCCACGTTGGACGGCCAATCAAAGACTCCCGGCATGTGCGGGAAAGCCAGCGAATCACAAAAGCGATGGGAACCTGCGGCGACTAAGGGGAGAATGATATGCACGCCAGAAGCCGGATCCATGTACGACAGCAGCCCTTGCTCCTTGCGGGGCGATTTATCGAAAGAGAAATAGCGGCAAACGGGCAGCTTACTGACCGGTTTAACAACTTCAAGCGAGCCACCGATGGTCTTGGCTAGACGCGACCATTGGGAAAGGTAGCGAGCTGCGTCGAAATTGGCCATCCGGGTCGTGTGACCAGGAATGGTGTCACGTTCACCGTCGCGAATGATAATTAGGCCATGTTCCGCATCGAAGAATGTCGTGAAGAAATTGGCGTAAAGGCGACGGACGAGGTCGCGAGCGGGCAGCTCCTTGTCGACCGGTACCCAGCGGTCGCGCAAAGCCTGAAGTAAAACGGTGATGCAATGCATCTGGCCGTAAGCCCCGATACCACGTCCATAGCACCAACCCAGACCATCATCCCGTACCGTATCCATAATCACGCGGATATATTTCTCCGCCAAGGCACGCAACTTGGGCAACTTGGAATCGCGGAGCTGAATATTCGCATGTAACTGCAGCGACTGACGGATGAAAATAAGGCCGACAACACCGTAGAGATCATAAACCCCGCCGAAATTAGCTGGATCGGCTGCACGCGAAGCCTCGTCGTGAAATCCTCCGGTCGAAGAGGCGATAACCCGCTCCATGAAGCGATCGACGAGCGGACCCGTTTCGTCCTTCTTGGTCAAGCCAAAGGAAAACCTGCAGACCGCCTTGGCGATATCGAAGGCCTGCACGTGATCGTGATGATCGTTCTCGATGGCTAGACGCTCATCAATGAGCGCGCGGGTGGACTCGTCGAGAATCTCCCAGACGGGATTACGTTCCCGAGTCGGACCGAAGGCCAACAGGCCCAGACAGGCGAAGGCCATACCATTGTCCGAACCCTTACTGAGCTTGACCTGAGCCGTAATCGAACGAGCGACAATCTGGGCGATATTATGTCGCTCCAGCGTGAGCTCACCCGTGGCACGGAAGTATTCCCCGAAGGCGAGCGCGGCGTGGCCCGGCTCATCCGCGCGAGAGACCTCACCCGCGACCGGCGTAACGGAGCCGTCGGAAGCGATTGAAGAAAGGTTAAGTTTGAGGAGGGCCTTGGTCTGGTCCAGGCACTGGCTCGCGAAATTCTGCATGCGAAAGGTTTGGTTTGAGGCATGGCACCCCCCTGTCAAACCCTCACTGTAAAAAATTGGTAATTTCGGACCATGGTAGCTGTCCAGCGCGGCCGGATTAGCCCAGCGACCCATAAGAATTGAACAATGCCTCAACAGTAGCGGCAGAAAGACGGGCCCGAAGCCTTCCTTGGCGCCTTCGCAGCCACCAACGGTGCAACATAATGTCGATAGGCTTCCAACGGCCAAGCTACCCTCAAATGTTCAAATCTTCACGAATCTAAGCGGCGGCAACCTTCGCCAGCCGGAACTAGGCTGCGTAGCGCCAAGCTAACGGCCAAGAAGGCCAGACGGAGTTCAATGAGACGGGGGGAAGGAGCTGGGAGGGGGATGGGTCATTTTAAGGGAATCGATCCACCGAGGGCTGACTGGAAGAAGCGGGCGCGCTTTTCGCGGAAATCATTGCTGTCCCCGCCGCCGTGGTTGGCACCCGGAACAACATGAAACTCAAAAAGATCCCTCTTGCCCGCGGCAAGCAAGGCATCGCGTAGGTCATAGCTACACTTGACGTCCACATTAGTATCCGACTCGCCGACGGTCAGAAAGAGCTTCCCGGTCAAATTGCGGGCATAATGGGCACAGGAGTTTTCCTCATACGATGGGCCGACTGGATAACCGAGCCACTGCTCGTTCCACCAAAGCTTATCGATACGATTGTCATAACAGCCGCAGTCAGCGGCGCCGGCTTTATAGAAATCGCCATGAAGCAACAAGGCGTGGGCGGTATTCTGACCGCCAGCGGAGCCACCGTAGATACCCACGCGGCTGATATCCATAGAAGGATTAACTTTGGCCGCGGCCTTCAGCCACGCAATGCGATCTGGGAAGCCGCCGTCCTTGAGGTTGCGCCAGCTCATCTGATGGAATTCCTTCCCGCGATTATTCGTCCCACGGCCATCCATCTGGACGACATAAAAACCCATCAAGGAAAGCTCACGCTGGGTTCGATTCCAAAGATTAAAAGCATGGGGGGCGAAGGATCCATGCGGCCCGGCATAGATATTTTCGATCACGGGATACTTTCTACTCGGATCGAAAGGGTAGGGACGCGTGATGACACCCCAGATATCAAACAGTCCATCGCGATCCTTAGCCACGAAGGGCGCGGGGGCAGACCAGCCGACCTTCTGCAACGAGACAAGCGAAGTTGCCCCCAATTCCGCGATCGCTCGGCCGTCGTGGCCACTTCTCAAAGTGAAGACTGGAGCCGCATCCACCCGGGAAGACGCGTCCACAAGATAACGACGGTCCGGCGAAAACAACGCCGTGTGATTCCCGTCGCCCGGAGTGAGGTCGATCACACCACCCCCGCTCAAGGAGACCCGAAAAATATGCTCGTGATAAGGGTTCTCGCCTGGATAACTCCCAAGGGCGGTAAACGTGACGAAGCGGGCAGCGGTATCGACATGGAGTACTTGCTTCATGACCCATGCACCCGAGGTCACCGCTCGCAACGTCTCACCGCTGCGCAGATTAACCATGTAAAGGTGATTCCAACCCGTGCGCTCAGAGACCCAGAGGGTTTCCGCTTCCGATAAATCATAGCGAAACCGCGTGGCGAAACTATAGACGAACTTCGGATCTTCTTCCGCGAAAAGTTTCCGCCACCCGCCCCGCACCACATCATACTCGATCACGCCGTGGCCGGTGAATCCCCGGATGATATACTCCGACAGTAGCCGTTTGGAATCGGCTGACCAATCTAGTCGACCCGTATCATAAGTCCGGGGCAAAACCGCCATCGTCGGACTCGTCGCTATTTTGCCATCGATTCCGAAGATCCAAGGGGTCCGCACGGTGCGATCATCACCAGGCTTCTCATAATTGATGTCTTTCTTGGTATTCTTGACCGAATCCGTCACGGTGTACTGACGTACTGGCGCCACCCGCTCGCGCCAAAGCGCGAAGTGCTGGCCATCGGGCGACCAATGCACGGGCCCAATCCAGCCATCTTTCCCAGGCAAGCCATCCTTGGTCAGCTGAATCTCGGACGGGGTTGCGCCTAACTTCCGTAAAAAAACGTTTCCATCCCGCACCTCGACCCGATGCGTGCGCAAAGGAGCATCATCACCCACCTTGGTGAAACCCACATATCGACTGCTCTCGACGGAACGGACATTCTTCGACGGGACCGGTGCGGACCGCGAAAATTGCTGGCTGGGTTTAGTTTCGGTAAGGTCGCCATTAGACTCCAACAGCCAGGCGACCTCCTTGCCTTCCAGCCTCATGCTTCCGTTCGCGAGAGGCACGACTCTTACAAAGGGCCAGTTCTTGGCGGTGATTTTTCGTTTGGTTAAATCTGACAAGACTGAGGCGACCTTCGCATGATCAAAAGCCGGCGCGATTCGGCCGGTAGAACAATCGACCATGCGCCAATGAACGCCGGTCGTTTCCGCCCAAGTAAACGTCATCCGATTACCATCATCCGACCAGCCGAGATTTTCCGGGGCCGTCCGCGGAGCCTCGCGATACCATTCGTCATACTGCTTCTGCCATTGCTGCACCAAGGTCGGCTGGGAGAGGGCAAGCAGTGGAGCGAGCAGCAGCAGGAGGCGAAGCAGCATAGGAGTATCACAGCCACCCCCGGGCGTGACTCAACCCTTCATTCCCAGTCAGGCTATTTCTTTCCTTTAAGATCCTTGGACTTCGCCTCTGGCGACTTGGCAACCCGTGGTTTAAGCGATGAAAGGTAAGTCACGACGTCACGAATCTCCGCCGCGGTGAGGGTTCCTAACATCGGAGGCATGATCGATAAGGGTGTAGACCGTGCGGTCACGATGGCCGATTTGATCTTCCGCGTCTTTCCATCCAATGTACGCAGTTCCAGCGTCTTCCCGTCATCGTTCAGCACATTACCGGAAAGGGACGAACCATCCTTCAAAGTCAGCGTTTCTAGTCCGAAGCCCGGGACGATTTTGGCCGAAGGTTCGATTAACGACTCGAGCAGCTCGGCTTTACTACGGGTGGCACCGATGGCGGTCAGCTTCGGCCCAACTTCGCTCCCCTCATCGGAATCGACCCGGTGGCAGGCCGTGCAATTCGCGCCAATGTGACCGTTAATGATTTCCCGGCCGCGGGGGGCGTCGCCACCGTCGAGGAGCAATTCAAATGGCAAATCAGGCGAAGCCATCCGGAGGCCGGCCTTCGCCGTCGAGGCGAGGTATTTGGCCCATGCATCTTTTACAGTGAGAATCGTTGAATCATGAGCCGCCAAATAGACATCGAACCTGAGGCCTGCATCTAGATTCCGGGCATTGAGACGGTCGAGAAGCTCGAGCACCATCCGTCCAGCCAAGGGTTCCGTGCTGTCCCTCAGCTTAGCGATGATGGCTTGTTTTTCCGGCAATTGGGCGGACTTCGAATTGATGATACTACGCATGACCTCCAGTGCACCCGACAAATCCCGGACGAACAGTTGATTGACCGCTTCAATGCGCACCGTTGAAGGATTTCCTTCGCCCGCGGCGCTTCGCAGAATTCGGTTAATGGATTCAGTTTCGACCGTCTTGGCGCCGAGCAATCTTAGGGTCTGTTGACGAACCGCGGGGCTGGCTTTCAAGTCGTCCGCAAACGCCAGCAATACCGGAAGGGGGATGTCTAATTCGTATTTCACCATCGCCTCCAAGGCGAGGGCACGCTGCCCGGGCACAGGGATATCCAACAATCTGGCCTGATAGCGCTGCAAGACTCCAGCGATAGCTCGCTTATCGCGTTCGGGGTAAATCTTAGAAGTGCCATCCACCCCATCCAGCACCGGTGGCTGATTGAATAAGAGTACCGCCTGCAGGGCCTGCGTTCGTAACGCCGGGTCGGCGGCCTGGGCAAAGTACCAGTCAAGCAGGCGAGTGAGCGCACTTTCCGTGCCGATTCGTAAATTCGCGTTAATCGCGCGACGCGTCACCAAGGTGGACAGGGGAGACTTCGGCAGGGTATCGGCCAGCGCCCCCAGCGCCCCGGGGATACCAACGTCATCATGAATCGCCCGGGCCGCCTCCTTGACGACATCTTCGTTCGAATGGTCAAATAAGCCACCCAGTAAGACGGACTTCTGGCGGGCGAGCGCGAGCGTCGCAAAAATCGCATCCGCACCTGACTTCGCTTTCGCGATGGCGAAGAGTTGCTCCGGGGAGTTCGTCGCGGCGATTCCCGAAACTAACCCATGACGCAACCAAGGGAGGTTCAGATCAGCCGCTGGATCGCGGAGGAAGGCCCCCAACGGCACGCTCCCGCCGATGCGGCCCAAGGTAATCCCTGCTTGCGTGCGGACGCGGAGATCACCGTGGGCCAGCTGTCCGACGACCTTAGCCTGAAGTGCTGGCGTGACCTTGGCTTCGCTCAAAACCTTAAGGACCTGCACGCGAATCTCGACATCTTCATCATCCAGCAAAGCGAGATATGGCTCCAGTTCGGCAATCTTACCGTGGCGCAACCCCATACCGCACCCCCAGATGGCATGAATCCGACCCAAGCGTGGTGACGTCTTGGCCTGAGCAATCCGCAGCATGTCATCCCATGCGCCCAAGCGGTCCAGCCGGATCGAAGCATTGATCCGTACGCGTTGATCGCGGTGCCCGAGCAAGCCGAGTAACTCCTCCTTCGGCACCGGCGTGCTGTAAGGCTTAGCCAGGAATTGCTCTGAGGTCCCGTCAATCTGCGGGGCGACCTCCATCCGCCAGACCGCCCCTTTTTGCTTCAATGGATACCCGCCCATCCAATCGACAAAATATGCACGTCCGTCCGTCCCCCAGGACATGCCGATACCCATGATGCCTTTGTTAATCGTCCGTAATCCGACCATCCGGAAACTATCCCGATCAGCCTCCAGGGTAAACGCATCCATCGCCCCCTTCGGAAATTGATCCAAGATGAAATGGCCGCGCAACGTACCATCTAATGCATGCCCTGGTTCGCGGAGGAAACCGGCCGGCCCGTCGGAGTAATTCGCAATCGGCGGGGTGATGAAAAGGGGTTGATCAGGCTGACCAGCGGGCATCCAGATATTCTCCTTCATCCATCGGCTCTCGAGCTTCATGTACTGATGCTGGCAACGCCAACCGGAATCCGAACCCTCAAGCAGATAGACCATCCGTTCGCGCTCCTTCGGTTGATCGGCATCGTTATCCACCCCGAGGACATTTCCGAAATCGTCGAAGGCGATTTCTTGAATATTGCGGACGCCGTGGGCAAAAACCTCGAAGTTTGCCCCATCGGGCTCGCAACGCATAACCGCACCTTCATGGGGATAGAAGAACTTACGACCTTCCTTGCTCGTCACGTTTAGACCCTTGTCACCAATCGACCAATAAATCCGCCCGTCTGGGCCGAGACGCAAACCATGCATGTCGTGCCCAGCATAGGCGATGTGGCAGCCAAAGCCGCTGGCGACAATCTCCTGAACATCGGCGACCCCGTCGCCATTGGTATCCTTAAGCCGATATAGGTTAGGCAACGCCGTCACGTAAACCCAACCGTCAAAATAAAGTACCCCCGCCGCAATCCCTGCATTCGGCAGATTGAAGCCTTCCGCAAAGACGGTGAGTTTATTGGCGACGCCGGCCCCATCGGTGTCGGACAACTTGTAGATTTTCTCTTTATTGAAACTCAGATCCTGCCAGTCGATTACCCCGTCCCCATTGAAATCTTTTATGCCGCCCCGCGGCGTCCGGAATTTCCCCGGAGCCAGTTCACGGCGGAAAAAAGCGGCTTTCTCCTCCGGGGAGGTCAAAGCCACATCAAAGGGCACCCACAGCGGATGCTCCCGAATATCGACATCGCCGGCTTTGCGTCGGCTGGTCGAACTCACATACACGTTCCCGAACTCATCGACGGTGCAAGCGGTGGGGTCGGGCACATTGAGTACACCCGACCATTTACGAGGCGTGACCTCCGCCGCTGAAACCATCCCCACCACCACAAACAGCACAATGGTGAGTCTGGTCGTGCGCATAGGGGTCAACCGACCAGAATCAGGAAGAGTTCCTTGGGGCCGTGGGCTCCGAGGACGAGAATACGCTCAATGTCACCGGTACGACTAGGTCCGGTGATGAAAGAGAGCATGCTGGGCATATCAGTACCATGGCGGGCCTTCACCAAAGCCAAGGCAGCGCCGAGATCAGGGACCACCTGAGAAGTCTCGGCGATAACGACATGGACGTGAGGGAGGATGGAAAGGGCGCGTCCGCCCGAACTAGTGCTCGAGACGAGGATTGAGCCGAGCTGGGCGACGATGGATTCGCAGGTGGTGATGCCGGCGTCGCATCCTTCCAGACGCTGCTTATCGAAGGAGGCATCCGCTTCCCAATTCTCGCAGGTCAGTGCGGCGGCAACAGGGCGTAGTAAGTCATGCCCATGGTAGGCGACTTTCTTCCAGTTCTTAGAAACAGAGAGCTCTGCGACGGCCTTGGCGGCGGAGGCGTGATCCGGTACGCGGATGAGTACGGCTTTCAGTTTCGCCAGCTGCTCGGCCAGGATGGTTAAGCTGTCTTCGGCGGTCTCGCCGCCGTCCGGCAGCCAAGGCTTGGCCACGGTGGAGGTCTTGCCGGGGGCACCATCGCCTTTAAGATGCGGCTTCGGGGCCTTGACCTTGAGCGCCTCGCGGATGCGGGCGAAGATATCGGAGCGGGCGTCAGACATTCTGGTTCTTCCACTGGTCGCGGAAGGATTGAGCAGGTGCTTTGGGGAGATCGCGGGTCTTCATCCAGGCGCCCATGTAGGGAAGCGGAAGTTTCTGCAACAGCGGTAAGGTGGCGCGGAAGATGCGTCCACCGAGGGCGAAGAGCCACGGACGCTTAATCACGAAGGTGAACCCGTGATGGAAGGCCAGGTCAAAGAGCGTCGGCGACTCCTTGCTGGCGTTCCGGCGGTTGCGGAGAAGGTGGTGGTGAAGGTCGATGCGGACCGGACAGGCGTCGGTACAGGCCCCGCAGAGTGACGAAGCAGCCGAAAGATGATTCCACTGCTTGAGTCCGCGGAGGTGGGGCGTGATCACCGAACCAATGGGCCCTTGGTAGGTGGTGCCGTAGGCCAGCCCACCGATGTTCTTGAAGATCGGGCAGACGTTAAGGCAGGCGCCACAACGGATACAGTGCAGGGAATCGCGTTGCTCGGGGTCGGCCAGGATACGGGTGCGGGCGTTATCCATGAGGACGAGGTGAAATTCCTCAGGTCCATCGCATTCGCCTTTCTTCCGCGGACCAGAATAGAGCGTATTGTAACACGTCATCGGCTGACCAGCGCCAGCGGTAGCCAGCATCGGCAGGAGGACGGACAAGTCGTCGAGATGGTTCACAACCTTCTCGATACCCGAAAGGGCAATATGAATGCGGGGAAGGGCGGCGGTAAGGCGCGCATTGCCTTCGTTCTCGGTGATTGAGATTTGGCCGGTCTCGGCGACGAGGAAGTTGGCGCCAGTAATGCCGATGTCGGCGTCGATGTAAAGTTGGCGCAAATGACGACGCGCAATCATCGTCAACTCTTCAGGGCTATCGGTCGGGGCGGTGCCGAGATGCTTCGTGAAGAGCTCGCTGATCGCCTCGCGCTTAACATGCATGCACGGAAAAACGAAGTGATAGGGAGCCTCGCCGCGCAATTGTTGGATAAATTCACCGAGGTCGCTCTCGACCACGCCGTAGCCGGCTTTCTCCAGGGCGTCGTTCAGGTGAATCTCTTCGGTCGTCATGCATTTTGACTTCACGATGGCCTTGGCCTTTACGTCTTCGGCGATTTTCAAGATAATGACACGGGCTTCCTCGGCATCGCGCGCCCAGTGGACTACGCCTCCGTTGCGTTCAAAGTTGCTGACAAACTTCTCGAGAACATTGGCGAGGTCATTGACGGCGCTCCACTTGGCCATCGAGGCCGCGTCCCGCGCACGTTCCCAATCGCGATAGCGGGCTTTCTGGAGGTCGCGGTTAGTGTAATAGCCGCCGAGCGCCTTGTTGATGAAAGCACGCTGGTCGCCATCCGCGGCGTTGACCGTAGCGTCTTTGAGAAAGATAGCCTTGGAGTCGTCCATGTTCAGGCGTCGTTCGCCAGGACTTCGGCGATATGGAGCGGGAGGATCGGTTTACCTTCGCGGGACAGCCAGCCACCGATCTGCAGGAGACAGGAGGGGTCCGAAGAGACCACGTAATCCGCCCCAGTCCGGGCGAGGGCGCCGCCTTTGACTTGGGCCATTGCGGTCGAGATCATGGGGAATTTGGCGGAGAACAGGCCACCGAAACCACAGCAAGTCTCGCCTTCGTCGGCCTCGATGAATTCCAGTCCACGGACGGCGCGGAGCAGTTGGCGCGGTTCTTCCTTGAGGCGCAGTTCACGCATGGCGTGGCATCCATCATGGTAGGTCACCTTCTTAGCGAACTTGGCGCCGACGTCGGTGACGCCGAGTTTCTTCACGAGGAATTCCGAGAACTCGAACGTACGTGCAGCGAGGTCATCGGCTTCCGCCGCATGCGGCGTCCCCTTGAGCAGTTCGGGATAGAAGTTGCGCATCATCGCCACGCAGGAACCAGAAGGACCCACGACGACATCGGCGCCACGGAAGACGCTGAGCGCGCGGATGGCACCCTCGCGGGCAACGTCCCACTGTCCGGAGTTGAAGGAAGGCTGACCGCAACAGGTCTGCGCCGAGCGGAATTCAACATCGTGCCCCAAGCGTTTAAGCACCTTCGCGGTCGCCAGTCCGACCTTGGGGGTCAGCTGATCGACGAAGCAGGGGACAAAGAGAGAGACACGCACGAGCTTAGCGCAGGAACGCCTCGTGCAAACCACCGTCAACGGTGATGACCTGTCCGGTCGTCTTGCTTAAGCGATTAGTCACGAGAAGGAAGTAAGCTTCGGCTTGGTCAGCGGGAGTGATGGGGTTCTTCGTCAGGGTGCGATCGGCGTAGAAGCGGGAAAGCTTCGTGGTCAGTGAATCGGTCGCCTCATCATCGGTGTAGGGAATGCCGTACTTAGCAAGCGAGGCGATCACTCGGTCACGAGGGAACATCGCCGACCCTTGGACGACGGTGGCCGGAGCCACGCCGTTGACGCGAATAAGGGGCGAGAGCTCCATCGCCATCTCGCGCACGAGGTGGTTGGCGGCAGCCTTCGAGGTGTCGTAGGCGACGGAGCCCTTCTTGGCGACGGCAGCATTGGCGCTGGTGGTCAGGACGAGGTTACCGCGGAGACCCTGTTCCTTCCAGGTCTTGAACGCTTCGTCGGCGACGAGGTAGCTGCCGGTGACGTTAAGGGCGAAGGTAAGCGCCCACTTGTCGTCCGGAATGTGTCCAGTGGTGTCGGGCGACACGAAGATACCCGCGGTGACGCAGATGGAGTCGAAGCCGCCATAAGCGAGGGCGACCTGGTCGAGCATCTTACGGATGGAATTACGATCCATGATGTCACCCGAAAGACCGATGGCCGGACCGCAATTGGAGAGGCCAGTGCCGGCGACGCCGATGCCCGTCCCGAGCTTGTCGGTAATTTCCTTCGCCGTGGCCTGAGCGGCCTCGACGTTCTTGTCGACGCAGACGATGTGGGCGCCTTCCTTAACCAGACGATGGGCGGTTTCCTTGCCGATGCCTGAGCCGGCGCCGACGACGATGATGATCTGGCGGGCGAGTTCCTTCTCGGCTGGCATGCGCTTCAGCTTAGCCTCTTCGAGCAGCCAATATTCGATGTCGAACGCTTCCTGCTGGGGGAGGGCGATATACTCGTCAATCGCCTCGGCTCCACGCATGACTTCGACGGCACAGTTATAGAATTCAGCGGTGACGCGGGATTCGGACTTATCCTTGCCCCAAGCAATCATACCGAGACCGGGAATAAGGACGACCGTCGGATTCGGGTCGCGCATGGCCGGAGAGTTGGCTCGCTTGCAGGTGTTATAGTAAGCGGCGTAGTCCTTGCGGTACTGCTCGAGGGCGGCGGCAAGCTTGGTCTTCAGTGCGGCGGTGTCTTCGGACTGGGGATTCCAGTTCACGTAGAGGGGCTTAATCTTCGTGCGGAGGAAGTGATCCGGGCAGGAGGTGCCCAGTTCAGCCAGACGAGGAGCGTCCTTCGAATTGACGAAGCGGAGAATCTTTTCGTCATCTTGGATCGTACCGATGAAACGCTTCTCACTGGAGACCTGGCCACGCAGCCAAGGTAAGATTGCGGCGAAGGCCGCGTGGCGCCTCTCCGTATCGAGGGTCTGGTAAAGGGCACCGCCAAAGGCCTTGGCGTCCCCACCCTTGGCTTGGTACTTAGCATCGATATAGGCCGAAGCCTGCTCGATCATCGCAAGCGTGAGCTCGTAGCAGGCCTTATCATCATCTGCCCAAGAAATGAACCCATGCTGGCCCATCATGATAGCCTTGATGTCGGGCTGCTTGCCGGAGATTTCCTGCATGGCGAGGCCGAGTTCGAAACCCGGGCGCATCCACTTCACGTAGGCCATCTTGCCAGCGAAAATCTGCTGGGTGAGGGCTTCGCAGTTATGGGAAGCAGCGATTGAGATAATCGCGTTCGGGTGCATGTGGTCGACATGCTTACCTGACAGGAAACTGTGCAAAGGGGTGTCGATGGAGGATGCCCGCGGATTCAGATTGAAGGTGGTGTGATTATACATACCGACCATGTCATCTTCGGCCTGCGACTTGAGACCCTTATCGGCGCGAGCGGCGTAGGACTTCTGGAGACCGACGAGCTTATCCTGATAGAGGGAGGAAAAATTCTCGCGGTTGCTCGTCCGGAGATCGCCACCGGAACCCTTGACCCAGAGGACCTGGGTTTCGGACCCGGTCAGAGGATCTTTTTCGACAATCTTCGAGGAAGTGTTGCCACCGCCGGTATTGGTAATGCGCTGATCGGCACCGAGCTTGTTCGAGCGGTAGACCAGACGGCCGACCGGATCGAGCTTCGCGGCTTCGGCATCATTCCAGAGATGAGAGACGTACTTATAGGAGGACATAGGTGTTACGTGGAAGAGGGGGTGTTGAGTAAGGGGGTTTATGACTTCTTTAAACCATTAAACTTGGATTGGGCGGAAGCCCAGGCAGCCGTGGCGTTCGGCTTGTAAGTCACTACCTCAAAAGAGTTTCGGACAACCTTGCGCAGTTCGTCGAGGTTCTTGAGCTCCTTCATAGCGATGGCTTGGACTAAGATATTACCCGCAGCGGTGGCTTCAACTGGGCCGGCGATAACGGTTCTCCTGGTGGCATCGGCGGTCGCCTGATTGAGGAGCGCATTTCGGCAACCACCGCCGACGATGTGCAAGCGCTTCAACTTACGGCCAGTCAACTTCTCCATGCCGTCCATCTCGATGCGGTAAAGCAGGGCAAGGGATTCGAGTACGCAGCGGGCGATTTCCCCGTGGGTCTTCGGAATCGGCTGCTTGGTCTCGCGGCAGAAGGCTTGAACCTTCGCCACCATGTCGCCGCGCTTGGCAAAGCGAATATCATCCGGACGGATGAAGGAGCGTAGCGTCGGAGCCTTAAGTGCCAGCTTAACGATTTCGCCATAATCGGAGACTTCCCCTTTTTCCATCCACTCCCGGCGGCACTCCTGGAGTACCCAGAGGCCCACGAGATTCTTCAGGAAGCGAGAGGTGCCGCCGAAACCGACTTCATTGGTGTACTTGGCCTTGCGCACCGTCTCGTTCACGAGCGGCTTCGGCAGTTCAACTCCCAGGAGAGACCAGGTGCCCGAGGATAAATATGCCCAATCATCTCCCTTGGTAGCCGGCACCGCCGCGACGGCGGCAGCCGTGTCGTGGGCGCAGGTCGTGACCACTTCCGTCTGACCGAGGCCCGTTTCTTTAGCCAAATAAGGGAGCATCTTCCCGAGCTTCACGCCGGGTGCGACTGGCTTCGGCAAGATATGCTTAGGGATGCCCAGCTTCTTTAATACCGGCAAGGCCCACGCACGCTTGCGCGTGTCCCAACACTGACTTCCGGAAATTAGCGTCTCTTCGGCGCGAGCTTTTCCCGTAAGTAGCCAAGTAATGTAATCACCGATAAGCAGGAATTTATCAGCAAATTTCAACATCTCCGGACGATTCAGGGCATCGTCGAAAAGCTGGTAGAGCGTGTTGATGGAAATCGAAGCGATACCCGTCCCTTCAAAAATCTCTTTCTGGGAGAAACGCCGCATGGCCAGTTCGTAGGATTTGAAACTCCGTTCGTCGCGATAGGTGAACGGCAAAGAGAGCAACGGTCCGTCTCCCTTCAGGAGCACGTAGTCGACACCCCATGAATCGCAGGCCACGGACTTGATCGGCCCAAGCTTGGCACCCTTCGCGAGGCCAATCCGGATTTCCCGAAAGATGCGGATAATGTCCCACCGGAGTGTGCCATTGGCAGTAATCGCACCATTGGAGAAACGGTGCACCTCCTTCATGCTAAACTTTCCTGACTTCAGGGTGCCGAGAATGACGCGGCCGGATTCGGCGCCGAGATCGATGGCGAGATAATGAGACATATGAGCAAAGAGGGGAGGGTGGACGGGTTATAACCCAAGCATTTTTTGGCGGTAATGCTCATCCGGGCGACCTGCAATACGTTCACACTGGGCGGCCGTAAGGAACACGGGGCCACCGAGGGCGGCCGCCCCAATGAAGATCTCCGCAGCCTTTTCCGCCATCAAGAGAGAGCCAAGGACGGCCTTAGGGGAGGGGCCCACGGCGATGATACCGTGGTTCTGAAGGAGGATGATTTTGGGGTCACGACCCGTACGCTTCACAAAAGCCAAGACTTCCTGGCGGATGCATTGAGACAGACCCAGCCCAGGATCGGCATAAGGAACAAAGACAGACTCGATGCCGCACATGACAATCTCATCGGGACAGGCCCGTCGTTCCGCGAACTCGCGGGCCCGCGGCGAACAAAGTATCTGGTTAACCGTAATGGCATGGACGTGACCAACGCAACCCACGCCAGGGAGAGTTAATAAATAGGCGTGAAACAAAGCCTCGATGGAAGGCTTCTTGGCCTGTTCGTCGACCCGAGCGGCAAACAATGCGGTATCCACTTCGGTATCCGTCGCGCTCGTGGATTCAATCAATGGCAATAAGCGATCGAAACGGCAGGTAGTCACATCACCCGGACGCAGGCTAGCGAGATTAGACCCCGAAGCCTTGACCGCAAACGTATCGGCATCGAGCCGGACGGACGTGTTGCCTTCACCCAAGATAGCCATGCGTAGACGGTCACCCCCTAATTGATGAGAAAGTTCCAGCAGGCTTTGGATGGCTTCGACGGACATGGTCAGATTTCTCCGCAAAGAGAGACGTTCAGGCCGAGTTCTGCAAGCGCGGCGGCCTTGGCCGTGAGGCCACGTTGGGCCGCGGAACGGGAAGGCGCATACACGACTTGAATATGATTAGAAGGGTGTCGAGCCATCATCTGATCCCGGGATATGCCGGGAAGCACAACATGCATGATCGGCCACTGGGACGTTGTGAGTTTCCAGCGTTCTTCAGTCTCCGCCTTGGGGAGTTCCACCACTTCACCGAGGCCAAGATCGGCATGCAGTTGACCATCCTTCACGAAAATACGTGACCAGACAATCCAGCCGGGCTTGGCGACTCCCTTGAGCGTGCCACCGCCGAGTCGGAAATACATTGGAGGTTGGCGCTCCGAACGGGCACCCCTGTAGCCACCGATGAAATGCTGAGCGGGCGCCGCGCCGGAAATCAGGAAGACCCAAACATACTCATCAATAACCCGGCGACCCGATGGCCCCTGATACTGCCGACCCCAGCGCAAATCATGAAGTGTGTTCTCCGGGTCGAAGCCCAGTTGCTTCCAAAGTTGGTAGGTAATTAAGCCGTCGAGACCGGCACATTCATCGACTTCATTGAAGTGGGGGAGGGCGTCGCCTTTAAAGAGTTCCTTGCCGGTCTTAGCGTGGAAAACCGGCGGTCGCTCACGGTTGTTAAGCAAACCCTCGACCAAGTCAGAGGCCGGGGCGAGATCCTTAAGACCCTGCTGGTATTGAATTCCGATCGAGGCACAGCCGAATTCATCCGCCAGACGCACGGCAGCGATATACATCTTCAGTTGCTCCAATGTCTGTCGGCGAGTGAGTTCGGTTTTTTCGCTCTTTCCCCAAGCAAAGGTGAGACCCTTGCGAAGAAGCCAGCGCAAGGCAGCCGTAGCTTCGGTCTGCTTTACCGTGAGCATCGTTGCAAATAGACTTGATTGACTCAACCGCTCCTTAAAAACACCCGTAGGATGCAAAAGCTCATCCGGGATGATGGCATTGTACATGCCCATGCATCCTTCATCAAAGACCCCCATGATGGCCTTGCGGCGACGGAAATCCTGAGCGAAGCGGCGGCCGAGAAGGGCGTCCTTAGATAAAGACGGCTGGAGCTTGCGAACGTGCGACACGGCATGAGTCACCAGCCCCGACTTGAGCCACTTACGAAGACCGACGAGGAATTTTTTGTCGGTGAAATCCTCGCTCCAAAGCGTGGAGAAGTTGACGCCCGCCTTAAGCAAGGACCCGTTAAGATTAAGCATGCCGACGAGTCCGGGCCAAGTCCCTGACCAGTTGGCGACCGTGAGGATCGGGCCACGATGTGAAAGCAAACCAGGCAAGACATGATGGGAGTATTGCCAAACCGCTTCCGCGACCACCAAGGGGGCATCCGTGGGAATGCCGCGAAAGACCTCGATGCCGTATTTCTGCGAATCGATAAAACCATGCCCGACCTCGGCACGAAAACCATGGGCGCGCTTCACCTTCCAGCCTTCACGACGTAAAGCCTGGGCGAGCAGGGCCTCCATGGCCAATTGAGCGGCTTCACACTTTTGATTGGCCGAGGCGCGCAAGTCGCCGTTCGCCACAAGATAGACGGTTCGGTTCTTCACAGCAAAACAGACCTACGCTCAGTGAGCCGTCAGAACCCGTTCCGGAGGCAGATTCACTTTAGCCTTCTGCACGGCCGCCGCATCCGCATCGGTGACCAAAAAGAGCGAGGCCACATCACGATGGACGAGGCAAGGCCCCCCGCGACCGAGCTTGACCTTATTCATGCAAATCAAGACTTCGGCGGAGCGGCGGATCACCTCGCGTTGCTGATTGGAAATATCACGCTGGGAATTCCAAAGACCACCGTCATTAATACCTTCGGCACCGAGCAGGGCAGTATCGTAATTCCAGCGGGCAACTTCTTCCAGCGTACGATCTCCAGCCACCATCGCATGACGCGTAAGGAAAAGTCCACCGGGGATATACACCTCGACCCCGGGGAGACAGGAAATCAACTGAGCCGTCGGGAGACAGGTCGTGATAATCCGTAAATCCGGGATGCCCGCGGAGGCGATCGCTTCCGCGGCGAAGAATATCGTGGAGCCCGAATCCAGGTAAACCGTCATGCCCGCCGTAACCCGTGATGCCGCCTTGATGCCAATGCGTCGCTTGGCTTCAGCGTCTTCGATTTTGCGATCATCGAGCGGCGGGAAGTTGCGATTGAAGTCAGAGAGTGCGCCGCCATGGGTGCGCGTGATGCGTCGCTGATTCTCCAGCTCCGTCAAATCACGACGGGCCGTGGCCTCCGAGACGTTGAACTGCTTACAGATCTCCAAGACGGGGACGTATCCGACCTTAGAGAGTAATTTGGCAATCGCCTCACGGCGGGCTTCGAT
This sequence comes from uncultured Opitutia bacterium, assembly GCA_903889525.1. Classification (GTDB taxonomy): domain Bacteria; phylum Verrucomicrobiota; class Verrucomicrobiia; order Opitutales; family UBA953; genus UBA953. The sequence continues at coordinate 48,062 of CAISXT010000030.1, forward strand.
GATGTGTCGGGCGACTTTCATAAAGTAATCGTTGTCTCAGGGGTAAGAGCCGGATTTATGAGCGTATCCAATCGAGCAATCAATAACCTAGTTTCTCCACCCGGTACACCCTTGGTGTATTTCGCACAATATACATTATGTCTAGTTCTTAATTATTCAATAAATGGAGGCTTTAAACGCTTTTAGCCGTATTATCTTGGGGCAAGTCATGGAATAAACTAAGTATTCGACCCAACAGTGATGAACAACCCCATATGGTCATATTACGTGCGTTTGTACGTTTTGGTGATTTTGACCCTTTTCCTTTCCGGCTGCGCGACGAGCACAAATCCCAGCAAACCCGCCGCGCCTGCAACCCAGGTTAGCAAATTCACGGGACTTCCCATTGAACAAGGCCCGAGCTCCCTGGGGGCCGAACCCCGGAAGGAAAAGGTCACCCACTTGATTCTGCATTATACCGCGGGCACCCTACCCTCATCCCTGGATATCCTCCAAGGCAAGGATCACGCCCACAAAGTTGGCATTCATTACGTGGTCACGGATGAAGCCACCCCGAGGGTCATCCGGATGGTCCCTGAAAACATGTCCGCTTTCCACGCCGGCAAAAGCGGATGGGCGGAACTGAACGCCCTCAATCAACGATCGGTAGGAATTGAAATCATCAATCTCGACGGAAACGTTCATCCGTATTCCGCCGCTCAGGCAGAAGTCCTGTTCACGCTCTGCGCCGACATCATTCGCCGCCATGACATCAAGCCCGTGAACGTCCTCGGTCATTCAGATATCGCCGTCGGACGTAAAATCGATCCGGGCACGCTCTTTCCGTGGGCTAAATTAGCCGCCCTGGGTATCGGGGCGTGGCCGCTACCCGACGAAGTGAAAGCGAACTTGGCGAAAAGCAAAACTCCGAACGCCGTGGATGTCAGAAAACTTCTAGAGTTATACGGCTACCATCTTGAAGCTGGTGAACCCGGCCTGAAACTCGGCCTCGAAGCCTTTCAGCGTCATTTCCGTTCCGCCAAGATCACGGGCGTGGCTGACTCCGAAACCGTCGCTATCCTCCGCGCCCTGGTTCGGCGCTATCGATCGGAAGAACTCCGCCGGGCCCGCCTCCCCAAAGTCTAATCAGGCGCCCTCCTGTGCCACGGTGACAATGATATCCTGGTGCCGGTGGTGAAAAATCGTGAGCGGGACGTTGGCTTTAGGATGTTTTTCGCCCAGCACACCCCCGCGGGCTTTATGCGACGCCTCCATCTCCGTCCAGCGACGGGTGAATTGGATTGAAGCATCGACATCCATCAAGTCATCGGCAGCGGTCCCGGATAGATATTGCTCCGTCAATTCACGGGCCTCGGGGATGAAACGAATTCTCTCAGCGTCGACCCCGATACGGCCAGTGCGTGACCATGCCACCCAACCATCGCACCCATCGTAGGAAAACGAAACCCGCCAAGGGGCGCCGAGCAATTCCGGACCAAGTGCAGATTCGATAATCTCCACCCCGCCGCCATGCCAACCCCTAGCCACGGTCAGGACGGCTCTGCGCAATAGCAGCTTCGAGCCTGCGCCGCGCCCGACGGACGGGACCAGCATGAGCCAGATATTATCTGTCGGCTTAGCCTTCAAGATAGAGGCCTCCTCTGGTGACAGCACCTTCATCATCCGCGTGCAGCCGGGGCAGAGGGAGTCCCTTCCCAGCGGGTGTTTTCAGGAATATGCTCACCCTTCGCGACAAGGGTCAGCGGCCCAAGGTGAGCCCCATCGCCAACCGAAGCATCATAAAGCACGGTTGTGCGGACGCCAATCGTACAGCGAGTTCCAATCCGGACCAAACCGATACGCATCACCCGATCCTCGAATAAATGTGTCTGCGGGCCGCTGTGATCATTCAGTTCAGCTTCGTCGCCGATACTCACGCAGTCGAATTCCGTAAGGTCCGTCGAATTCATCCAAACACCCTTGCCCACCTTGACGCCCAATAGCCGGAAAGCCCATGGCAACATCGGCGTACCCTTGAGCAAATTAAGGAGTGCCGGTACAGCCAAAGATTCATGTAACGTGGTCACTGCCTCGCTGACCCAGACAAAAAGCGTCCACATCGGGGCTAACCTCGGACGATACTTACCGATAAGAATCCACTTGGCGACGAGCACTAGGCCAAAGGAAATCAGTCCGTAAAGCATGCCGGCAATCGTCAAGGCTAGGCAAAACCCGGACCAATTCTCCTCCTCCAGGTAGGGCATGGTTTCGAAGACGGTCACATAGCCCGCCGCAATGACAAACGCTAGCGGGACAACAATCCGCAATCCTTCGATGAAGGCTCGAGCCCAACGGCGACTCCGCGATGGGCGAAAGGTCAGCACCGGATCCTGTTCCGCGATGACTTCTCGCGCTGGCAACAACATGGGGGGCGAACCCATCCATGTCTGCCCAGGACGCATCTGTTCATTTTGAGGCGCGGAGGATTGCACACCCAACAAGACATCATCAGGAAACTGCGCCCCATCGGGCACGTACGCTCCATTCCCCACAAAGGAACGGGCGCCGATGCGCGTCCGACTCAAGGTCATCCAGCCGTCCTGCTGACCTTCGTCCCCAAGCATGGCCCCATCCGCGATAAACGACTCATCACCCAACTCTAATAGTTCAGGAATAATCCCTTCCGCTGTCGAAACCTCCGCATCACGACCGACCTTTGTTCCCATGATGCGTAACCAGGAGGCGACATAAACCGAAGCATACAGACCATGCAGGACCTGCAGGGATGCATCCAAGACAGCCGAAAGCTGCCACTTCCAGAAATATTCACGGCCCTCAATGGGGAAGCGGCCAGCCTGCTGGCGGGGCAGACATCGGCGAAGTAGGCCGGCCAATCCGACCGTAATGAGTAACAAGATAGCCGTAGCAGGAATCGCGAGCAGGAAAAATATTGGTAAGGCTAGCCACCAATGCTCGAAGTTTTCGAACACGTCTAACCAGCGCGTATCGAGTGCATCAATAACGACGAAACTTGGGAATACGGGAATGTAGAACAGCACCGCGACCAGCGCCGCACCGATAACGAACCCAAGGATACGCAGACCTGCGGACCAAACTCCCAGCCTCGGCGGGGGCGTAAGCCTTGCGGCCGAACCTGTCTTGCGTGCAGGGGCCCCAGCCCAGATTTCGCCGGCGGGGATAGATACCCCTTCGGCCAAGGCCGATTGACCACCAAGTTTTCCGCCGGCACCGATTTGGGTGTCATTCTCTAACACGGAATACGAGTCGACGGATGCGCCATCTCCAATCGCCACGCGACCAATGATCAGGCGGCCACCCTCGACCCGCGCGTTCTCAATGTTGACGAACGTACCCAAGCAGACCCCATCGCCGACAACGAGTAGCTCGGGGACGGAGACGGTGACCGAATTAATCGTACAATGTCGGCCGACTTTGGCTCCTTGCATCCGGAGATGGAAAGATTTCAAAGGCGTACCAGAAATCAGATGTACCGCCGGAATCTCGGCGAGGCGAACGCCCAACCACCAGCGGAAATAGGTGAGACCCCAGAGCGGATAGCTGCCGGGTCGCAGTCGCCCCACCAGGATCATGCGTAAGAAAATACCAAGGGGGAAAGAGAGTGCCAACGCGGCCAGATAGGCAGCCAGCGCCATCGCGATTGCGAAAATGGCACTATCCTCCGGCTCACCCGTCAGCCAGTGATAGGCAAAGAATGGTGAAAGCCATTGCAGCATCTGGAGCAGTACAAGGAACGGCAGACAACTGGCCTGAGCAAAGCCGCAAGCAAAACGTCGCCATAACGGCGCCGACTCATGATGGGGTGCGGCCTCAGCCGTTCGACCAGCCTCCGCTAGCTCACGCATGGCCAGGGCAATGGCCTGCAGCGAACGACCTCGATAGATATGCTGGACGCCGACAGCCGCATAGCGGGCATCGCGACGAAGCCTCGTCACCAGCCGAGCAGCGAGTAACGAATGCCCACCGAGGTCGGCGAAGAAATCGGCCGATGGCGACAGGTGGCGACCAGGAAGTAATTCGCACAAGATGACGCGCAAGGCGGCCTCATGCTCATCGCGAGGCGGAGGCAACGCTTCGGAGCTAGCAACATTCACCGCCAATTCACGACGGCGCAACGCGCCAAGGTCCGTCTTCCCAGAACTCAGCCGCGGCATCTCCTCAATGAACACGAATCTTGCTGGCACCATGTAAGTTGGCAGTCGCGCCATCAGTGCCGCGCGCAGCGATTCTGCATTCGCCGCCCCCGAAGACAAAACCACGAAGGCGACGATTTCATCGCTCCCGGCGAGCGGCCGGACGACGGCGGCGGCCGTACCGACCCCAGGCTGATCACTCAAGGCAGCGGTGATTTCGTCGAGTTCGATGCGAAAACCTCTCAACTTGATTTGATTATCGACTCGGCCCAAACAGCGAACTTCCCCGTCGGGGCCGACACTTCCAAGATCTCCCGTGAGGTAGGCTAGCTGGCCGGCTATTTCCACGAATCGGGCTGCGGTCAGCTCGGGCCGGCCAAGATAACCACCCGAAACGCCAGGCCCAAATACAACCAGTTCACCCGTTTCACCAGCAGCCAATAACCGACGCTCGGGGGTGCAGACCCCGATACCATAATTCGGAAGCGGGATACCGATATTAACCGACTTGCCGGGCTGAAGAATGGCGATGGTGGCTGTCACCGTCGTCTCGGTTGGCCCATAGGTATTCAAAACCCGGTACCAATGTCCCGTCAACCTCGTCGCCAGAGAGTCCGGACAGGCTTCACCTCCCAGATTCAGCAAGCGAAGGCTTGGGGGGAAATTCGTGATCAACGCAGCCAACGTCGGCACGGCATGCAATACCGTTATTTTCTGTTTCAACAGCGCATCCTGAAGCGCCTCCGGGTCCGCCACGATTTCGGCGGGTGCCACCCAGAGACTCGCCCCGGCGAAAAAGGAGATCCAAATCTCTTCCAGTGACATATCAAACGCGACGGAAAAACCCTGGTAGACGCGATCGGCTGCCGTGACCCCCAGGACGTCATTCTCACTACGAATGAAATGGCAGACATTACGCTGGGTGATCGCGATGCCCTTCGGTTCACCCGTGGAACCCGAAGTGTAGATTGCATACGCAATATCCTCGGGTGCCGCACGTCGTAGTTCTACCTGTACATTCTCCCCCTCCAGCTCCGCCAGAACCAGCGGCTCCAGACCGCGAGCCCGGATGCCTTGCGCGCCTTCATGGTCGGTTACGACGTAACGCGCACGGGCATCACGCATGCACGTCGCAAGGCGATCAAGCGGCACAGCGGCGTCAAAAGGCAACCAAGCGGCACCCGACAAGGCGATACCGACCTGGCCGAGAATCAAAGCATGGCCACGCGGCAACCATAGTCCCACGCATTCACCGGGACCACATCCGCGCGAAGCCAAAGCATGAGCGACCTTACGGGAGCGCAACCAAAGTTCACGGTAGGAAAGACGTGTCGAACCATCCTCGATGGCTAAGGCGTCCGGCTGACGTCGCACCGTATCTGCAAGCAAGTCAGCCAACGTCTCATGGCGGAGTAAATCAGGTCTATGGGCACCCTGCAGAATCATATAAGCGTTTTACCCCGCCTCAGCGACGGAGTCGCAATAGTCGGAGTAATTTATCCCGATAAGAAAGGACTAAATCTTTCTCCGGGTAACCCCAGACGCAGAGAATCCATGCATAGAGCGCGGCGGAAACCGATGCGGTCAGGAGCATGGCCAAGAACAGGCTAAGCTTGGGGTGAAGCCATACCCCATTGAAGTCATGCAAGATGGCAAAACCCTGATAAGCCACAAGACCCAACGCCGTCGATCCGGCCAACACCTTCAGCGTGGGGATTAGAAGGTTTTCACCCAAGAAAGCGGGCGCACTACGTTGCAGCAAGCGGCGAAGTACTAGATACTGCCAGACGGTGGAAATCCCATTCGCGACCGCGAGCCCCTCGATACCCCAGCCCATCCAGACGGCAATCAGCGAGGCCACGAGATTGACCCCGAAAGCATGGACGGCCGCCCCGAAAGTGGCCTTGGTGTTACCCGCCACATTGAGCGCACGCGTCACCATTGAGATCATGGCGTAAAACGGCATGACGAAGGCAAATAACACCAAGATGATTCGGGTGTGTCCGCAATCAACCTCTGTGAATTTTTGAAATTTAAAAAGCAGCTGAACAATCGGACCCGAAAGGACAATGAGTCCCACAGCCGCAGCGATGTTTACCGCGATAATCAGCCGCATACCACGGGCATAGTTCCGGGAAAGCGCCGCTTCGTCTCGAGCCGCGAAAGCGGTCGCCATCGCCGGGAACATCACCGTCGCGATCGAAGCCGAAAATAGACCAATGGGAAGTTCGACAATCCGATTGGCGATGTAGTAATAAGTCAGGGACGCATCCGAGACCCCGAAAGCCAGAAAACGTGAGACGAGGAAGTTTATCTGCTGAATCCCTGCGCCAAGAGCCGCGGGTATAAAAGCGGCCAACAGAACGCCCCAGGCGGCTTTATCGGCAATCGCAGGACGAGGGCGCCACCCTTCTTGGCGCAGACCCCAAAGAGGGATTAATAACTGTAAAACGCCTCCGGCAATCGCCCCGGCGCAAAGCCAGCGCGCCTTGCCCATGTCACCGGACGCAAAGTTTTCCCCCATGACCGCCAGGGCGAAAATCATGCATAGGTTGAGCATCGCTGAGGCGAACTCTGCCAAACCGAAGCGCCCGCTCAGATTAACGGCGGAGGTAAAAAGCGCCGCCAGACAGATTAACGGCATGTACGGCATGCAATAGGCCGTCAGTTCCGCTGCCCGACTCGCCTTAGAATAATCCATCGCGAGATAAGACCACGCAATGGCGATACCCATGCCGAGTAAGGTGATCCCCATCATCCAAGGGAGCACCCGGCGGATGACATAATTGAGGAAAGCAAACGCGGAGGCCTTCCCTTCCCTCGCCGTCTTATCGGCGAGCACTGGCACAATCGCCACCGTGAGGGCACCTTCACCGAGTAAACGGCGGAAGAGATTCGGGATTTGAAAAGCGAAGAGAAAAGCGGCTCCGACCGGACCAGCGCCGAAGACGGCGGCAGTGAGCTGATCACGCACCAGCCCGAGCACTCGCGAAACCATCGTCCAGGAGGCGGTCTTCGCCATATCCCCGTACTGGCGCGTCTGCTCGCTCATCGTCGATCAGGGCTGAATGGCCCGCATCCCTTCCTCCAGCACCGCCCGCAAGGCAGGAACTAAATCCGTCCGAGGCACCTCGGCCTCGGCGCGATCCTGCAGGCTGCGCACCTTGGCGACACCCTTCGCCACCTCCGTGCCACCATAAATAAGGGCATACTTGGCACCCGCGATTTCCGCCGCCTGGATAAGTTTGGGAAACTTGCCGTCCTTAAGATTATATTCCACGCGAAAGCCGGCGCGGCGCAGATTGGCCAAGTCTTCCAAGGCGGCATTCCGGGCGTCATCCCCGAGAATCATAACGTAGAAATCCGGACCATCGGCATAGGCTGGGATCAACTTCTTCGAATCCAGCAAATCGCGGAGGGTGACGTCACCCATCCCGAAGCCGACGGCAGGGAGATCTGGGCCACCGAGTTTCTTCACCAAAGCATCATAGCGACCGCCACCCGCCAGGGCACGAGCTTCGCCACCCGTCTCGAATGCCTCGAAGACGAAGCCAGTGTAATAGGCGAGGCCACGAACGATGGTGAGATCGATAGCCACGCATTCAGCGAAACCCATCGCCTGGAGCGTACCGAGCAACTGCTTCCATTCGGCGAGGCGCAGCGTCATGGCTTCATCGCCGGCTGCAAGTTTCTCCAAGTCTGCAAGGGATTTCGTGTTCGTAAAAGAGCGGGCAGACTCGAGCACCTGGACAGGGTCAACCGACGTACCGACTAACGCGGCCGTCATGGCCTCAAGGAGATCCTTGGGGGCGCCACGTTCGAGTTTATCGACGACACCGAGTACTGCGGTCGCCTGTGCTTCCGGAATACCCAGACTACCAAGATAGCGGACCCAGAGCGTGCGGTCAGAAATGCGAATCCGGAAATCAGCCTGAGTGAGCCCAAAGCCTATAAGGCAATCGGCACAGAGGGCGATAATCTCAGCGTCGGCGGCCGGACCGGCTTCACCAAGCAAGTCGGCGTTCAATTGGTAGAATGCACGGAGACGTCCCTTCTGCGGCTTCTCGTAGCGGTAATTTTCACCGATGGCGAACCACCGAATCGGCTTCGGCATCCCATTAGCCTTGGCCCCAACCATGCGAGCTAAGGACGGCGTCATCTCGGGACGCAGGCTGACCTTACGGCCGCCCTTATCTTCAAAGTTAAAAAGCTGCCGGACGATCTCCTCGCCTGACTTCTCCGTGAAAAGTTCCAGCGGCTCAAGCACCGGCGACTCCCATTCACGGAAACCATAACGTCGGCAGGCTTGCCGCCACACATCCATGACATGACCCAGGACGGCGCGGTCCTCGGGATAAAACTCCCGGAAACCGGGGAGCGTTCTGATATCAGACATCGCGAAGCGAATTACTGAGCGGGCTTCTCAACGTCGTACGACTTCAACTTGGCCTTAAGTTCCTTGCCAGCCTTGAACTTGATGACGGCACGCTTGGGGATCACGACATCGGTTTCGGGGCGATTGGGATTACGCCCAATACGGCTCTTACGTACCTGAACCTGAAAGACACCAAAATTGCGGAGCTCGACATCACGGCCAGATAGCAGTGCCTCGCTAATAGCATCGAGCGTCATCTGGACGGAATCGCGGATATGCTTCTGCGGGTAGCCCTTGTCCGTGAAAATCTTGAGGACGATGTCGCGCTTTGTGAGGTTGTTGGACATGGACGTTGCGTAAGTGTTGATAGACAAAGGCATGGGAAAGCGGTCGTGGCAACACCACACCCCAAAAACCTTATTCGAGGTTCTGGACCTGCTCCCGGATGCGCTCGATCTCGGTTTTCGCCTCTAAAACCAGCTTAGTCGTGGCAATTTCGGCCGCTTTACTCCCAATAGTATTTACCTCTCGCAGGAGTTCCTGGACTAGGAAATCAAGTTTTCTACCACAATTAGGCTGGTTCAATTCATCCCCAAACTGAGAAAAGTGACTTTTCAGACGAACCACCTCTTCGGTGATATCCGAACGATCGGCGAACAAAGCGAGTTCCTTCAGCACCCGCTCATCACCGACATCGAGGCTGAGCCCTGCTTCCTTCAACCGCTTAAGCATGGCCTCCCGATGACGAATGGCTGAGCCCTGCTCCGCGACAATCATACCTTCGACCATCCGCCCCATCTGGGCAAGCCGTAGGCGAAGGTCATTAGCTAAGGCGGAACCTTCTTGGGCGCGCATGCTCACGAGCGCCGAAAGTGCCGATTCAAAAGCCGATTTAATCTGTGATTCTACCTCAGCCATCTCGGGCAAAGATACGGACGCGCGCCGGCTGGATTCGGCAAGCCGGTGAAGCAGTTCGGTATCGGGGGAAAATTTGATTCCAACCCGCTGGGCAATCTTTGCCAGTTCGTCTAAGGAAGCCTCAACGGCCTCGGCATCCCATTGGCGGGTCGAGACTGAGGCGGCGGCCTGCGTAACGCGGGCTGTCACCTTACCCCGCTGGAGGCGGGTGCGAATCCAGCCCGAAGCCGCGGATTCCAATGCTGGCCATGCTTCGGGCCCGTACACTGAAACCTGCAGGTTTTTCTGATTAACTGAGGCGATCTCAACGGCAAGATGGGCGCCCGGCAGATTGAGTTCTGCCCGGCCGAATCCCGTCATCGAGGAGGCGGCCATGTTCAAAGTTTAATTTCCGTACCCATGGCGCGGGCGGCGCTCCACACGTCCTTATCGCCCCGACCGGAAAGATTGATGATGACGACCTGTTCCCGGGGCAAGGATGCCGCGAGCTTCACGCCATGGGCGACGGCGTGGCTGGACTCGAGCGCCGGGATGATTCCTTCCTTGTGTGAGAGAAGCTGGAAGGCCTCGAGGCATTCGCTGTCGGTGGCGTGAGCGTAGTCAACGCGACCCTTCTCCCGGTAATAAGCATGCTCCGGCCCCACGGCGGCATAATCCAGGCCGGCAGAGACGGAATGCGTTCCTTCGATCTGCCCCTCTCCGTCCATTAAAATATTCGTCATGCAGCCCTGTAGCACGCCGAGACGCCCGCCCGCGAAACGCGCGGCGTGTTCACCCTTACTGATCCCACGGCCGCCGGCTTCGACACCGATGAGGCGGACGCTTGGTTCGTCAAGGAACTCGAAGAAAGCGCCGATGGCATTGGAGCCGCCTCCGACGCACGCGACGATGTAGTCCGGCAGACGGCCTTCAGCGCGGAGAATCTGCTGCTTGGATTCGATGGAGATGATGCGATGGAAATCACGGACCATCATCGGATAAGGATGCGACCCGTAGGCCGTCCCCAAAATGTAATGCGTCTCGCGAACGTTGGTGACCCAGTCGCGCATGGCCTCGTTGACGGCCTCCTTAAGCGTGCGCTGGCCGGCTTCGACGCCACGGACCTCGGCGCCCATGAGGCGCATGCGGTAGACGTTGAGGGCCTGGCGTTCCATGTCGGTCGCGCCCATGTAGATGACGCACTTGAGGCCGAAGCGGGCGCAGACGGCGGCGGTCGCGGTACCGTGCTGCCCGGCGCCGGTCTCGGCAATGATACGTTTCTTGCCCATCCGGCGAGCCAGCAAGGCCTGGCCGACCACATTATTGATCTTATGGGCGCCCGTATGGAGCATATCCTCCCGCTTAAGATAGATTTTAGCCCCACCCACGTGCTTGGTCAGTGATTCCGCAAAATAGAGACCCGTCGGGCGACCGGCGTAATCGCGCAACATGTCGGTGAAATCCTTTTGGAAGCCAGGATCACGGCGAGCCTCCGCGTAGGCCTTCGTAAGGTCCAGCAAGGGGGTCATCAAGGTCTCGGGCACATACATTCCACCGAATTGACCGAAGCGACCATGCGCATCGGGAACCGTGAAGCGCGGCTCGGTAGTCGGGATGAGGCTGGAGGCCGACATAGTAATACCCACATAAAGCGGGAAGCCAACCGAAGGGCAAGCGACAAGGGCTTTTGACGGCTTTCCTTGCCCCGGCACGACCGCAAGCCTATTGCCCTGCCATGCTTCGATTCGCCTTCGGTCTTTGGTTGCTCTCTTCCCTGCCAGCGATCGCGGCCGGGGAAACGCGCTCTCCTGAGGAAGTTCGCGCTGACTTCACCTACGGCCGTGCGCTCGTCACCGGCACCGTCGAAGGCGTCACGGAATACCTGCCTGTCAGCTCCACCGGTCACATGATTATCAGCGATCGCCTACTGAGAGTTCCGAACGACCCGCATATCACCGTGGCCGGCCTCACTGATCGTAAAGGCCGGGCAATCTCTTTGGAGCGTGTCGCCGACGACTATATCGTCATCATTCAACTTGGGGCGATTCTCGCCGTCATCGTGGCGTTCTTCGGGCGGATCCGCAATCTGCTGATCGGCCTATGCCGCGGCGAGCGTCGGTCCGTCGATCTCGCCACGGCCATCGTCGTAGCTTTCATCCCCGCGGCTTTGCTCGGATTCCTGTTCAAGGACGTGATCTCAGCTTACCTTTTCTCGGTCGAAGTCGTTGCCGCCGCCTTGCTGGTCGGCGGAATTGTCATTCTGGTCTTCGAACACTTACTTCCAAGGAAATCAGCCGAGTCCACCGACGAAGTCGCTGCGATCAGTTGGCGCTCGGCCCTGGTGGTCGGCCTCTGTCAGTGCTTTGCACTGATTCCCGGCACCAGTCGTTCGCTGTCGACCATCCTCGGCGGGCGTCTCGCCGGACTTTCCCACGCCGCCGCCACGGAGTTCTCCTTCCTCGTAGGCCTGCTCACCCTTTCCGCCGCCTCGATCTATAAGATGTGGGCGCTCGGCCCTGCCCTGACCCAGATCTACCCCGCCGGCCCAGCGAGCGTCGGTCTGCTCGTCGCCGCGGTCACCGCATTTGTTTCCGTGAAGTGGCTCGTGGGCTATGTCTCGCGCAATGGACTGGGCGTGTTCGCCTGGTACCGCATCGCCTTAGGCGGTGTGATACTGGCGACCCTGGCCTTGAAGTGAGCAGGGCTTAGGTGCCGAGTTCGAAACCCTTACGGTAGACGCGGTTGACGTAAGCATTAGCGCCTTCGTCGTTCATGACTTTCATCTTCGCTCCGTCCCAGAGCAGTTTGCGGTCGGGGAAGCGGGAGGCGAGATTTCCCATGAGTACCATCTCGGAGAGCGGACCGGAGTAATCGAAGTTCGACGAAGCGGCGACGCCGCCCTTGCAGGCGCGGATCCAATCCTTCTCGTGACCGGAGGTATTGCCTGGGATGCGCGGAATAGTCTTTGTGAGCTTCTTAGCTGCCTCACGAAGGTCGGCGTTGAGGAGACGAGGCTTTTCGCCATAGCAACCGCAGACGAGCTTGCCCTTGTCGCCGATGAAGTAGCAGCCGCCATTGGGGTCGCCGAACGGCATGTCGTCCTCGAGTTCGTCCGGGCGCTGGGGCATCAGGCCGCCATCCCACCAGGTGAGAGTCAGGGGGGGCATTTCGCCACGGGCCGGGAACTTGTAGCGGACGATCGAGGAGCGAGGATAGGATTCATTCTTGCCGGAGGTCTTCTTGCCGAAGGTCTCGTAGACGGTGGAGAGGTTGCCTTCGACGCTATCAGGGTAGCCCAAATTGAGCGCCATGAAGGCGGGGTCGATGATATGGCAGCCCATGTCGCCCAGGGAACCGGTGCCAAAATCCCACCAGGCACGCCACTTGCCTGGGTGATACGAGGCGTGGAAAGGACGAAGAGGCGCGGGGCCGCACCACTGGTTCCAATCCATACCTTGGGGGGCATTCTGCACATCGCTCGGGCGGTCCATCTCAAGGCTCTGCGGCCAGATGGGGCGGTTGGTCCAGGTGTGGACTTCGCGCACCTTGCCAATGAGTCCGGCGGCAATCCATTCGGTGACCTGACGGATACCTTCGCCAGAGTGGCCTTGGTTGCCCATCTGGGTGACGACTTTATATTTATGGGCCGACTCGGTGAGGATGCGGGCCTCGAAGACGGAGTGGGAGATCGGCTTCTGAACGTAGACGTGCTTCCCGCGGCGCATGCACTCCATCGCGATGTAGGCGTGCGAATGGTCGGGGGTGGCGATGATCACGGCGTCGATGTCCTTCTGCTCGTCGAGCATCTTGCGGAAGTCGGTGAAGAGGGCCGCCTTCGGCTGCTGCTTGATCGTGCCGCCGCAGCGGCTGAGGTCTAGGTCGCACAGCGCGACAATGTTTTCGTCCGAGGAATTGCGGACATTGCTCCCGCCCACGCCACCGAAACCAATGGCCGCAACATTCAGCTTCTCATTAGGCGAAACCGTCCGGGCGGCGGAATTAAGCCAGGGGCGAGTCACCGCGAAAGCGGCGGCCGCCATGCCGGTGTTACGAAGAAAACTACGACGATTCAGTTGGGGTGTCATGGGTTAGGGGTGAGTCTTGTCTACGACCGCGGCGGGCCTCCGCAAGTTCCTTGAATCGTCGCAGAGGACCGACTTATGGCGACCGCGTCGCCTAGACGCCATAATGTGTAGTAATAACGACAATATGAGACCGCCCGAGCTCGGCCCTCCGGCGACACCAACGCCAGAGGCGACCGCGGCGAAAAGAAAGTTACTCCCAACCCGGGATGGAGACGGGACACCACCTCGCCTATCTCCCTGTCAGATTGTATCTTATGACTAGGTAAACCACGGCTGACCGTTCACTTTCCTTTTGACTATGCTGTGAATAAGATGTTCATAAAGGAAACCACACGACCCTGATGTTCAAGCGCTTCCCCGGGCTATTCACCCAAGCCATCGGCATCGACCTTGGCACGGCCAACACTCTCGTATTTTTAAAAGATCGTGGCGTGGTTCTTCGCGAGCCGAGCGTAGTGGCGATTCGCACCAGTACGCGTAAGCCCATCGCGGTCGGCAATGAAGCCCGCATGATGCTCGGACGCACCCCAGGAGATATCCAGGCTCTGCGCCCAATGAAAGACGGCGTCATCGCCGATTTCGAAATCAGCGAGCACATGCTTCGCTACTTCATCGGTAAGGTCGCCCGTAAATCCCTCTTCACTAATCTCACGGTCGTCGTCGCCGTTCCCTATGGCATCACGGCCGTCGAACGCCGGGCCGTCATGGATTCCGCCTACCGTGCCGGTGCGGATGACGTGATCACTATTCCCGAACCCGTGGCTTCGGCGATTGGTGTCGGCCTACCCGTTGAAGAGCCCACGGGCTCGATGATTGTCGACATCGGTGGCGGCACGACAGAAGTCGCGGTCCTTTCCCTCGGTGGCATCGTCCACGCCCGCTCCATCCGCGTCGGCGGCGACGAGTTTGACATGTCCATCACCAAGTACATCCGCAATTCGTACAACCTGATTATCGGCGAACGCACCGCGGAAGAAATTAAGATCAAGATTGGTTCGGCCTACGCCCTCGAACAAGAACTCACTTATGAAGTGAAAGGACGCGACAATGTCACCGGCCTCCCCCGCCAGCTGCACCTCACTTCTCAAGAAGTCCGCGAAGCCATGGCGGATAACATCAACCAGATCATTGAAGCCGTAAAGGGCTCGCTGGAACGCATCCCCCCTGAACTCTCCTCCGACCTCGTCGATCGCGGCATCGTGCTGGCCGGTGGCGGCTCGCTCATCCGCAAGATTGACCGGGCCATCTCCGAAGCCACCGGATTGCCGGTCATTGTGGCCGAAGACCCCCTCTGCGCCGTGGTCAACGGTACGGGTAAAATCCTGGCCAACTCCTCCCGCTGGAGCGGCCGCGAATAAGCCCCCGCGGGCCAACCCGCCATGGAACAGAATCGCCGCGGAGCCCAAGCTTCTTACGTCGCCCTGACGATCTTTATCGCGGTCTGGATTTTCATGCCCAGCACGGTTCGGCGCCTCAACCGCGAGGCCTTCACGGAGTTTCAAGCCCCCGCGTTGCATCTCGTCTCCAAGAGTCGCGACCTGGCTCGCTTCTGGGAACTCAAGAGTCGCAGCAGTGAAGACATGGCCGCGGCCGGACGTGATCTGGCTCGCGTGAATGCTGCCCTGGAATTAAAACTGGCGGACTTCGAGGATGTCCGCCGAGAAAATAAACGACTCCGGAAAATCGACTCATACACCGTGCCGGCCGACTACATGTCGGTCGTCGCCCGAGTTGCCTCCCGTGATAGTTCCTCCTGGTGGAATCGTATCGTGATCCGCAAAGGACGTAATGATGGGATTCGCCCCGGGGCACCGGTCGTCTTCGGAAACTCCGTGGTCGGACGAGTTACCGCTGTCCATCTCACGACGAGCGAGGTGGATCTCGTGACCAGCCCAGGCTTCCGCTGCACCGCGTTCCTGGAAGGTGATGAACAAAACCGCATCGTCCTTGTGAACGGGCTGGCTGGCAATTCGCTCCGAGCACCCCAAGCCCGCATCAGCGTGATCCCGGTCGATTATGAAGAGCGCGTCGGACAGGTCTCCAAAGTTTACACGACGGGCATGGGTGGGGTCTTTCCCAGCCACCTCATTCTCGGCACGATAGATCTCGAATCCCAAGCCACCAAGCCAGGTGTGAGTTTCAAAGAGGGCCGACTCAATCCAGTGCGCGACCTGTATAACCTCCAGGAAGTCTCCGTACTCGTCCCCCTCCATCAGAATCCGGGCGAAGCCTTGCTCGACCAGTTCCAATAACGATGGGCTGGGCTTGGCTGATTCTCTTACTGGCGACTTACCCATGGTTGCTCGGCGCCGACCTCGCAACGGACATGCTCGCAGGTGCCGGCGTGATCATGTTCATCTCGGGCGCCTGCATCATCGCCCCCTGCCGCCGTCTTCGGCCAATCCAAGCCGTGCCCTTCGCTGCCTGCGTGGGCTTTCTCTTTGAAGCCCGGCGACCCATCCCCGACGGCGCCCTGGCCATCACCCTTGTAGCCGCCAGCATCTTCCTGACAGCCAATAAACCGCTGCTTCGGAATACGCCCAGACTCCTGCGGGCTGCCATCATCACCAACACCGCGGGCTGCATCGTCTGGTGCGTTGCGGTCAACCTCGCTCTCGACCCCACCCGCGGAGCAAGTTCCGCCAGCCCTTGGGCGCAATTCATTCTCCAAGTGGGCATCGCCACCATCGTCGGCGCCGCTGCCTTCATCCCTATCTCCTTGGTCCAAAATTTCGCCATGGACCGTATCGGCATCCCTCCGGCCGCCGACACCCCATGAAAGAAGAGCTCCCGGGGAAAGTTTTGCCCTCAACGCCGATTGACCGGCTGCGACTCTACGCCGTTTTTTTCTTTTTCGCCGTAGGTTTCGTTTACGTTTCGCTTGGGCTAGGCATGCGCCAACTCGTTGAATCCGGAAAACTTAAAGAGGTCTCCGAATCGCAAAGCCGCCGCATCGTCATCCTGCCGCCCGCCCGAGGCCGCATCTATGACCGCAATGGCGAAATCCTAGTCGATAATCGCGCCCGCTGGAGTGTGAAGGCTGACCTTGCGGCCCTGCAAAAAGAATTCCGCACGGAGTATCTTAAACTACTGGCAGCGGAAAAAGCACGTGAGGCTACCCAGATTAATCGAGAAGACCTCCAAGTGAATGCAAAGAAAAACGTCCTCGAAGCATGGCTATCTAAAGTATGGTTCGTGATCGATGAAACCAATAAATCGGTAAAGTCCTCGGGGAAACCGACCAAGGTGCCCGCGATCACTTCGCCTAACGATCGCCACGTCGACCTCGAGGCCCTTCGTAAACACCTTCGCGAGCGCCGCCCGTTACCATTCACCCTCGTACCCGATTTGGCGTTCCCAGGGACCGGACAGGCCTTGTCACCTCAAGAAGGCATGAAGGCCGTCGCGCGTTTCATCGAACAATTTCCGGTCGATGGCCCCATCCGCCTCGAATC
>CAISXT010000031.1 GCA_903889525.1 uncultured Opitutia bacterium
CCCGTGGGCTCATCGGCAAAGACGATGGAGGGCTTGCCCACGATGGCTCGGGCGATGGCGACGCGCTGACGTTCGCCGCCAGAAAGCTCCGCGGGGCGGTGCTCCAACCGATGGGACATCCCCACCCGCTCCAGCGCGTACTTCGCAGCGGCTTCGTTCGCCTCCCGATTGGAGTCTTCGCGATAAAGCAACGGCAAGGCCACGTTCTCGAGCACGGTCAGGCGCGGCAGCAAGTTGAACGATTGAAAAACAAAGCCGACATGGTTCGAACGATACCAAGCCCGGCGATCTGACCCCAGCGAAGAGACCTCCTCCCCTTCGAAAATAATGCTCCCAGCGGTCGGCTGATCCATGAAACCGAGGATGTGCATTAGCGTGGACTTCCCGGAGCCCGATGGACCCAGAATGGCGATATATTCACCGCGGTCGAAATCGAGATCGACCCCGTCCAACGCATGGACGGTCTCATCGCCCATGGGGTAGGCCTTATGCAGGCCGCGAATCGTAACGAGCGAGCCCATTCAACGCGCGGGCGGGGAGAAAGGGCGAATCAAGCTAACGATTTCACCAGGTTTAAGTCCGGATTTTACCTGCGACCAGCCCGCATCGCTCAGGCCGAGCTTGATGATCCGCCGCTCCCATTCACCCGCGGCGTCCTTCACGTAGGCGATGCGCTCATTCCCCTCCACGAAGATGGCGGAGACGGGCACGGCGACGCACTGCTTCTCCTTGGAGATGAGCACGGAGATATTCGCACTGATGCCGGGGCGAGCACCCTCCCCGGCGGGGAAGGAGACTTGGCAGGGAAACACCCGCAGGTCCGGGGTCTTGGCATCAGCCGTGCCGAACGGGGCGAGGAACGTCACCTTACCATTTTTCGCTAAACCGGGCAGTGAGTCGAACGTGATGGCCGCAGCCGTGCCGAGATGCACGCGCGCCGCGGCAAACTCATTGAGATTCAAATCGACGCGCAGGATGCTGACATTGGAAATTCGCATCAGCGGCGTGCCGCTATTAATGGACTGGGCCCCAATGACGACCTGCCCCTCCACCAAAGCATTGGAATCGGAAACCATCCCGTCATGGGGGGCGGTGATAATGGTCTTACGGGTATTCTCCGCCGCCTTGTCGAGGCGGGCCTGCGCGACATCGCGCTGGAGCTTCACCACCTCGAAGGCGGTCTGGGAATCCTGCTGCTCCCGGTCGGAGACGAAGCCTTGGGTGCGCAAGGCATCGGCCCGCTTCAGGTCGCGCGTCGCCTTCTCGAGATTGAACTGCTGCAATTGCACATTCTGGCGAGCCTCGGCTTCATCCGCCCGGACGAAGGTCGGGTCGAGTTCGATGAGGGGCGCCCCCTTCTTCACCGCCTGACCGTCCTTAATGTGAATCTTATCAATCTTGCCGCTGACCTCGGCCTTGACGTCGCTATAGAGTACGGGACGAACGAAGCCGGCGGCGTCGACCGTCTCCTCGATGTCACGCATGGCGACCGCCGCCTCCAGCGGGTTGGCGACCGGCCCGGCCACACCGCGTCGGCTGGCCGGGCCAGACTTGGCAGTCCAGGCGTACCAGCCGCCCGCCAGGATTGCCCCGGCTAGTAAAGTGATGAGCAGTTTCTTGGACTTCATTTTAATTCTGGTAAAACGGGAAGCGGGTCGGTGGAGCCGAGGCCGAGGCCGATTTGTTGTTCAACGGCTTCCATCTTAAAGCCATGGCGGGTGAGGATGGTGCCATCGAGCCGGCCGACGCGAGCGGCGGCGACGCGGGCATCGAGCAGCGACTGTAGCCAGGTGACTTGCGCGGTATCGAACGCCGCCTGCGCCTGGAGGACACGCAGGATATCGGATTGGCCCGCACCGTATCGGGCGCGCTCACCTTCATAAGACTTCCGCTGAAGCTCAAGGCTGGCACCAGAAGCCGTGACGCGCGTGCGGGCAGATTCCAAATCCCGCCAGGCCGCGCGGGCTTTAAACACCAATTCCTGGCGGACATTAGCGAGTGAAAGTTCGGCCTGTCGGCGCGAGCGGGTCGCCGTGCGGAGCGTCGCCGCTGATTCGCGGAAACCTAAAGGGAAGCTCAAGGTTAGCCCCACTGAATTCCCCCAGCCGGCCTGCCGGCGCAAATGATCGAGGCCCGCGGAAAAACCGGTCCCGGCATCGGCGAAAGAAGAACTGGCGAGCGTCAGGTTAAGACTAGGTTGATCGTTCTGCACCGCCTGCGCCAAGGCGGCATCGGCCTGAGCCAGGCTGGAAAGTTGGATGGCCGTGGCGAAGTCGAAGTCCGCCGCCCGGCGAATCCAGGGCTGAAAATCAGCCGGGGGAGGCACGGCCTCCGTCGGGAGCGGCTGAACGGTAATGGCCTTTTCGACATCAGCCGCCGTGCCGCGCCCGAGGGTGCGGCGCAGCGACATCTCGGCCCCGTCGACGGATTGGCGAGCATCGAGCAACGCCACGCGCTGGGTGGACACATCAGCCGAGGCCTGCAGTTCCTCGAGTAAGGTCGCGTCGCCCAAGGCTCGCTTCGCCTTCACCTGCGCCAGTAAAGATTCCGAGGACCGCACGCTCGTCTCCCGGGCGGCGACCAGCGTGCGGGCGCCGGCGAGAGACCAATAAGCGACCTCGGTGTCGCGGATTAAATCGAGGGCAGCAGCGCGAAGCTCGAGCCGGCCGCGGACGGCGCCTTGACGCGCGGAGATGAGGGAGGTGAGATTCGCGGCCTCCCAGCCTCCGGCCAGGAGCGGCTGCGTGTACGAAACGGTGGTGCCGAAATCGAAAAGCGACGGAGAGCCGAAGCCGCCCGTCTCAGCCCAGGCCCGGGTCATATTAGCACCGACCGCCAAAGTCCCGCCCCACGAGAAACGCTGACTGAGGCCGACGCCCGAAACATAACCGCGGCCCGCTGGTGCACCGGTGGAAATCTCCAGCGGAGTCCGTATGCCCGAGAGTGTATTCGTCCAATTCACCGAGGGATCGAAAATCGACTGGGAGATATCGATGGCCTCGAAAGCGTTGGCCGCGGAGAGCCTCGTCACGGCGAGGCCGAGATTATTCAGCAGTGCCCGGTCGATGGCCGCGCCCAGCGAGAGATCAGCCACGGGCGCTGGCTCGGCCGCCCCAAGGGAAGCCGCAGCCAGGAAAGCCAGGGAGAGGGCGCAGCGCATGAACGGTGGTAGGTAACTCATTAGGCACACTTTGTTCCGCTCGTAAAGCAAAGCGGCGCACCCGAAGGTGCGCCGCGTGTAATAAGCCTAATATCAGCGCTTACTTGGCCTTGGAGATCTCGACGAGTTCGACCTCGAACTCGAGGACGGATTCGCCAGGAATCGGGCCTTGGCCCTGCTTGCCGTAACCGAGGGCGGCTGGGCAATAGAGGACGATCTTACCACCGATGCCGATGAGCTGGACGCCTTCGGTCCAAGCCGGGATGACGCCGCTGAGCGGGAACTCGGTCGGCTCATTGTTGCGGGTGGTGGTGGAGTCGAAGACCTTGCCGTCCACGAGCTTGCCCGTGTAGCGGCATTTAACGGTGGAGGCAGCGGTCGGCTTCACGTCCGAACCCGAGACGAGGATTTTATAGCGGAGGCCCGAGGCGGTCTTGATCACCGACTTATCGGCGTCAACCTTGGCGAGGAAATCGTCGTTCGTCTTGCCCCACTTACCAGCCTTGGCCTTGACGCGGCCTTCAAAGAGGGCGTCAGCACCTTCGCCAAGGTCGGCCGGATTGAACTTCGGCTTCTCGCCGCGCAGGGCGAGGCGGACGCCGGAGAGGAAGAGATCAATCTCCTCGTCGGATAACTCGAGCTGCGAGTTGATTTGGGGCATTTGGGATTGGCTGGCGACAGAGAAGCCAAGCATGGTCCAGGCCTGTTTGACCTGTTCGGGGGTGAGCGGTTTCACGGGTTTTGCGGGGGTAAGGGCGGCATGCACGGCATCAGCGGGAGCGGCACCAGAAGGCGGCGCTTCTTTGGCGGCATGGAGAGACGCGACGGCGACGGCCAGCGCGGCGAGGACGGGGTATTTCATGGGAAGTGGTTTCGTACCCTAA
Organism: uncultured Opitutia bacterium; assembly: GCA_903889525.1. GTDB lineage: Bacteria > Verrucomicrobiota > Verrucomicrobiia > Opitutales > UBA953 > UBA953. Next base: position 4,045 of record CAISXT010000031.1, read on the forward strand.
TCAGGCCTTTGGGGGAAGCACCTTTGCGTGCTCCTGCAAAGAACTTACCGTCAAGGGGTGGTTTCGGAGGGAATGGATCCCCAGGACGGCGGCCCGGGCGGCATTCATCGTGGAGGCCATATAGACGCCCCGCAGGACGGCTTCCGCGCGCATGGCATTCTCGTCCTTGCGCGGCATCATACCGGCGGCGGTATTCACAATCATCTGCAGCTGGCCATTCTTCAGGAGGTCGAGCACGTTGGGGCGGGCCCCTTCGGAGATCTTCCCGAGCTTGTGGACCTTGACGCCGGCGGCCTCAAGGGCGGCAGCGGTACCGCTCGTGGAATAAATATTGAAGCCCAAGGAGGCGAGTTCGCGGGCGACGAGCACGGCACCGTCCTTATCGCGATCTTTCACGGAAAGGAACGCGTTGCCAGCCGTCGGCAAGGCCGGTTGCGCGGCCATCTGCGCCTTCGCGTAGGCCATGCCCAGATCATCGTCGACACCCATGACCTCGCCCGTCGAACGCATCTCCGGAGAGAGCGCGACCGGGGCGCCCGGGAAGCGGCTGAAGGGGAAGACGGATTCTTTGACGGACCAATAGGGCGGACGGATTTCCTTCGTGAAGCCGTGGTTCTTCAGCTTATCGCCGAGCATGCAAAGCGAAGCGAGCTTCGCGAGCGGCACGCCGATGGCCTTGGAAACGAACGGAATCGTACGCGAAGCGCGCGGGTTGACCTCGAGCATGAAGACGATGCCGTCCTTGATGGCGAACTGGATGTTCATCAGCCCGACAACCTTGAGGCGTTTCGCCAGGGAATGGGTGATGCGGCGGACTTCATCAATGAGAGCCGGGGAAAGGGTGTGAGGGGGGAGCACCATGCCAGCGTCGCCGGAGTGCACGCCCGCGTGTTCGACGTGCTCGAGCATGCCGCCGATGACGGTCGTCTCGCCATCGGAGATCGCATCGACGTCGAGTTCGATGGCGTCCTCGAGGAACTTATCGAGCAAGACTGGCTTGCCCGGGGCGACATCGAAAGCCTCGCGGACGACGGACTTCAGTTCATCCATGCCATAGACGATGAACATGCCGCGACCACCGAGGACGAAAGACGGACGAAGCAGGACGGGGAACCCAATCTCCTCGGCGGCCTGGTAGGCTTCTTCGGCCGAGAGTGCGGTCTTGTTGACCGGCTGGCGGATGCCGAGCTCGATGAGGATGTCCTTGAATTGCTGGCGGTCCTCGGCGAGGGCGATGCTGGCTGGGGAGGTGCCGACGACATTGACGCCGTTGGCCTCAAGCTCGGCCGCGAGATTGAGGGGCGTCTGGCCGCCGAACTGCACGATGGCGCCGACGCACTTCTCCGTGCGGTAGATTTCCAGAATGTCCTCGAGCGTCAGCGGCTCGAAGTAGAGACGATCGGAAGTATCGTAGTCGGTCGAAACCGTCTCGGGATTGGAGTTCACCATCACCGTCTCATAGCCCGCAGCGCGGAGAGCGTAGGAGGCATGCACGCAGCAGTAATCGAACTCGATGCCTTGGCCGATGCGATTCGGACCGCCGCCGAGAATCATCACCTTTTTCTTATCAGACGGACGGACTTCCGATTCATCGCCGTAGGACGAATAGAAGTAAGGCGTGAAAGATTCAAACTCGGCGGCGCACGTGTCGACGAGACGGAAGACCGTCTTGATACCCGCGGCGTTGCGCTGGGAGTAGACCGAGGCGGGCGCCAGGCCCGTCGCATGGGCGATCTGACGGTCAGCGAAGCCGGCTTCCTTGGCCTGGCGGAGGAGGTCGGTCCCGACGGACTTGCCGGCGGCCTTGAGGGCGAGCTCGAGGTCGACGATGCCACGGAGTTGGCGCAGGAACCACGGGTCAATCTTGGAAAGGTCGAAAATCTCGGTCTCGGACAGACCGGCGAGCATCGCATAGCGGACGAAGAACGGGCGTTCGGGATTCGGACGGGCGAGGCGGGCGCGGATTTCCGTAACATCGGTGAAGGCCGCATCGCCGAACTTGCCGCCGCAGCCGAAGCCCCAGGCGCCAATCTCGAGGGAGCGCAGGGCCTTCTGGAAGGACTCCTTGAACGTGCGACCGATGGCCATCGCCTCGCCGACGGATTTCATCGCGGAGGTGAGGGTCGTGTCGGCGCCCACGAACTTCTCGAAAGTGAAACGAGGGATCTTGGTGACGACGTAATCAATCGTCGGCTCAAAGCAGGCCGTCGTGGACTTCGTAATATCGTTCTGCAGCTCGTCGAGCGAGTAGCCCACCGCGAGTTTGGCGGCGATCTTGGCGATCGGGAAGCCCGTGGCCTTGGAGGCCAGGGCGGACGAACGCGACACGCGCGGGTTCATCTCGATGACAATCATCCGGCCGTTGGCCGGATTGACGGAGAACTGGATATTGGACCCCCCCGTCTCAACGCCCACGGCCCGGATGACGGCGAACGAAGCATCGCGCATCAGCTGGTACTCCTTGTCGGTCAGGGTGAGCGCGGGGGCGACGGTGATGGAATCGCCCGTGTGGACGCCCATCGGGTCGAAGTTCTCGATGGAGCAGATGATGACGCACTGATCCTTATGGTCGCGCATCACTTCCATCTCATATTCCTTCCAGCCGAGGAGGCATTCCTCGATGAGGACTTCGTGGACCGGGGACGCATCGAGGCCGGCTTGGGCCATGCGTTCGAATTCTTCCTTATTGTAAGCGATGCCACCGCCGGTCCCGCCGAGCGTGTAGGACGGGCGGATGATGACCGGAAATTCACCGCCGATGAGGGGGATTGTTTCGCGCGCGCCGTCGAGCGACTTCACCACGCGGGAGCGCGGCACGTCGAGGCCGATCTCGATCATCAACTTCTTGAAAATCTCGCGGTCTTCGCCGCGCTCGATCGCAGCTTCCTTTGCGCCGATGAGCTCGACGCCGTATTTCTTGAGCACGCCCGTGCGCGCGAGCTTGAGCGAAAGGTTGAGCGCCGTCTGGCCGCCGAGCGTCGGAAGGAGCGCATCCGGCTTCTCTTTAGCAATGATGCGTTCCACGGATTCGACCGTGAGGGGTTCCACGTAGGTAACATCCGCCGTCTCCGGGTCCGTCATGATCGTGGCCGGATTGGAGTTCACCAAAATAACTCGGTAGCCCTCTTCGCGGAGAGCCTTACAGGCCTGCGTCCCGGAATAATCGAACTCACAGGCTTGGCCGATGATGATCGGCCCCGAGCCGATGATGAGGATTGAACGGATATCGGTCCTCTTAGGCATAGTGTTCCGCGGACTGTCAGCGACCGCTGGAAGGGTGGTCAAGTGGGGACTTCTAACAATTGCGGGCGCACCACGGGAAGGCGCTTGCAGGGGCGGGGCGGGCGGGCATTCATCGGGGCGTGGACACCATCAGGATAGCTGGCATCAAGTCGTTCGGACACCACGGCGCCCTGCCCGAGGAGAAGCGTCTCGGCCAGCGGTTCACGGTCTCGGTGGACCTGGAAGTGGACACCCGTCCCGCGGCTGCCGCGGACGATCTGAAATTAACGGTAGATTACGCGGAAGTCATCCGGACGGTCGAAGGCCAGCTCACCGGCAAGCCTGTGTACTTGATTGAAACCCTCGCCCAGCAGATTGCCGCGCGGCTTTTGGGGACTTTCCCGGTAGTCAGGGCAGTCACCGTGGAAGTAAACAAGCCGTTTGCCCCGGTGGCAGCGGAGTTCGACGCCATCTCGGTGAAAATCCGGCGTGAGCGGGCGTGAAAGGGCAACCCCGCCAATACATCCTCGGCCTAGGCAGTAACCAAGGCAAACGGGCCGATATTCTCGGCCAGGCCATCGCTTTATTGGCCAAAATACCCGGGGTAAATGTCTTGATGACCTCCCCGGCCGTGGACTCCGATCCGGTGGGATTTGAGCAGCAACCTAACTTCTTAAACATCTGTTTATTAATTAGTTGTTACTTAAACCCCGATGAGCTGATGACCCAAACAGCGGCCATTGAGACGAGTTTAGGCCGGGTGAGGTCAGCCGAGCGCAATGGGCCAAGGACCATCGATATCGACCTGCTCTTCTATGAGGGGGGGGCGTGGGCCAGCTCCATGGTGACCCTCCCGCACCCCAGGTGGTCTTCCCGAGGGTTTGTGGTGATTCCCTTGGGCAATCTCCTTCAGGTGGCGATCCTCGCCAATGGTAGCCCATGGGGTTGGCTCAAGGCGGAGGTCGAAGCGCTGACCATCGGCGGCGAAGGCCTCCGCGCATGGCAAGGCCCGACACCCTGGATTCAGCAACAACCCTGACCCCCACTCGGTTTGGGCACTGCCCTGCCCTCTGGCTGGCGATCCCCTTACTCATCGGCTGCGCGGCTGATGCGGGATGGAATTTAAGTGCCGGGCCGAGCCTCGCCCTGGGGATGGTCGGCGTCCTGTTTGCCTGGCTGGGCAACCGAGAGCCCAAAATCGCCGCCTGCGCTCTGGCGATTACCGGCATCCTCTTTGGTGCGGCCTGGCACCACCTGCGAACTCCGCCCCAAGAAAGAATCATCCCGCGCCGGTCTTTCGGGGAGTTTCCCATTTTGGTCGAACATGCCACCCCGCGAAAAACGGGCGAAGGCTGGACGGGGCTGGGCGTGATTACCGATCGCGACGGTGGACTTTTTCGCCGACGGGTCGCCCTCTCGGTCCACGGAGTCGCTCCAGCGGATGGCGCGGAACTTATGATCGCCGGGCACATCGAAGCCCTCCCCCTCAACCCAAAGGGGTTTGATGCCTGGGTCGCCAGTCAGGGCGCGACGCTCCGGCTCGGGGGCGGACGAAACCTCGGCGTACTGGCTCCGCCCACGCGCTTCAGCACATGGTGTCAGGAGCAAGAGACCCGACTCGAACAATGGCTTCGTAGGCTGCCATGGAAAGACGATGAAGGCGGCGCCCTGCTCGCCGCCACCATGCTCGGACGCACCTCGCTACTCCCGGCGGACGCCAAAGCTGCGTTCATGATCACGGGCACCTTGCATCTTTTTGCCATCAGCGGATTGCATATCGCCGGCATGACCGCGGCGCTCCTGTGGGTGGCGAAACGCCTCCGCCTCCCGGCGATGCCTGCCGGTATCGCCGTCTTGGCTGCACTCTGGATTTATGTGGAAATCACGGGCGCATCGCCTTCCTCCGTCCGAGCTTGGATTATGGCCGCCTTCATCTGGGGCGGGCAAGTCGGCGAACGTTCGACACCGGCGCTGCAATCTCTGGCCTTGGCCTGCGCCGCGACTCTGATCATCAGTCCCGAAGCCTGCACCGACGCCGGGTTCCAATTAAGTTATATCGCGGTGCTAGGATTGATCACGGCAGGCGGGCCCGCGGCCCGACTCTGCACCGAGCCCACCGAAGAAGAACGGCTCACCCCGCAAGCCAGCCGCACCGCCGCCCAGCGCGCCCGCTGGGGGCTGCGGAAATTTTTGCTAAGCGGGCTGTGCATCTCAGTCGCGGCCACGCTCGCCGGCACACCGCTCACGCTCGGGCTCTTTGGCTCGGCGAGCTGGGGCGGCGTCTTCGTGAACCTCGTGCTCGTGCCGCTCTCCGAAATCCCGCTCGTGCTCGGTATGGCGTCGACCGCCTGCAGTGTGAGCGATTGGCTCCTCTGGCCAGGCATGTGGCTCAACCGTGCGGCGGCCGCCTGCCTCCATGCGATGACTTGGTGCGCGGAAATCTGTGCGCTCATCCCAACGATGAATATGCACCTCACCTTGACCCAACCTTGGTTAGGCCCAGCGGGCGGGGTGATGATGACGTGCGTGTTCCTTTTACAGGCGGAGGCCCAGTCGGTGCGCCGACTGCTCGGCGGGCCAGCGTTGGCCTTGCTCCTGTGGCTGGGCCTCGCGTGGCTACTATAAAAAGTTTCTTACTATTGCCTCGGCCCCTCCGTGCTAAAAAGTTCGCCCATGCCCCTACGTCCCCTCGGCCTCCTCCTCTGCCTACTGACCGGAGTCGTCGGGGGCGCCCCGCTGGAATGGTCCGGCATCTACCCCGAACTCGCCTATTTCAATAACGAGGGCGAGTGCGGCACTGGGGCCGTCGTACCTTGGGCGGGCCGCCTTTGGGTGATCACCTATGGACCACACCTACCGTATGGCTCGAGCGACAAACTCTACGAAATCACCCCTGACCTAACGCAGATTGTCCGGCCTGAAAGCGTCGGCGGTACGCCGGCGAACCGCATGATCCACAAGGAATCCAACCAGTTAATCATCGGCCCTTACTTCATCGGCGCGAATCGCGACGTGCGCGTCATCCCGCCGAAGCTCATGCCCGGTCGACTGACCGGCAATGCCCGCCACCTGTCAGACCCTGAGAATAAGATCTACTTCGCCACGATGGAAGACGGCCTCTACGAGGTCGACGTCCGCACGCTCGCGGTGAAAGGCCTGATTAAGGAGATTATGAATATGCCAAAGCCCGGCCAGACCGCGGAGGTCAGCCCGGCGACCATCACCTCCACGTTGTCCGGCTACCACGGCAAGGGGCTCTATTCCGGCCAAGGCCTGGTCATCCTCGCGAACAATGGCGAGCGGAGCCCCAAGGCGCTCGTCGACCCGACGATCGTCAGCGGCGGCCTCGGCTCGTTCAACGGCGAAGGCAACTGGTCCCTCATCCGGCGCAACCAGTTCACCGAAGTCACCGGCCCCGGCGGCCTGACCGGCAACGCCGATTCCGCGAAGGACCCGCTCTGGACGATCGGCTGGGATTTTCGCTCACTGCTCCTCATGGTGATGGAGGACGGCAAGTGGACGAGCTATCGCCTACCCAAGGGGAGCCACTCTTATGACGGCGCCCATGGTTGGAACACCGAGTGGCCGCGCATCCGCGACATCGGCGAAGAAGGTTCGCGCCTGATGACGATGCACGGGCTCTTCTGGAAATTCCCCGCGGGTTTCTCGTCGAAGCAATCCGCCGGCCTCGCGCCGCGCTCTGCCTACCTCAAAGTCATCGGTGACTTCACGCGCTGGCAGGACCGGCTCGTCTTCGGCTGCGACGACACCGCGAAATCTGAATTCCTCAACAAGCGCCCCGCCAAGGGCGCGCTCGCGGGCCCCGGCCAGTCTCAATCCAACCTCTGGTTCACCGCCCTCGATGCTCCCGATAAGCTCGGACCCGCCATCGGTCGCGGGAGCGTCTGGGTGGACGAACCCGTCAAGGCCGGCGTCTCCTCCGACCCTTTCCTGCTGGCCGGCTTCGCCAAGCGCGCAGTCCTGCTCAGACACGACGGCGCCGCCGCGACGACCTTCACGCTCGAGATCGACGAAAAGGGCGACGGCCAGTGGAAAGCCTGGCGCACCGTGGCGATGAAGGCCGTCGAAGCCTCTACCTGGCTTGAGATCCCAGCGAACCTAACGGGCGTATGGATCCGAGCAAAAGCCGACCGTGACGTCGCCAAGGTTTCGGCGACCTTCCAATACGCATCCCGCGACGAACGAACGAACGAACGCAGCGTGCTCTTCATAGGGCTCAGCCGCGCCGGCGACGCGCCGGCGCAAGGCGCCTTCCTGCTCACGCGTGGCGCCAACCTCCGCACGCTCTCGGTCCTCGCCGCGACCGTGACGCCCGACCAGACCACACTTGGCGACGCCTACGAACTCTCCGCCGACCTCAAGCTCACTAAGCAGAAGGACCCCGAGGTCGCGGCCTACGTCGAGAAGAACACCCCCATCCCGCAGGGCATCATCACCGCCGACGAGGCCTCCGTCATCTTCGAGGAAAGCGGCGTCCGCTGGCGCCTGCCGCGCTCGGCTTCGCCGGCTCAGGACGCGCTGCTCGCCCGCAGCGCGCTCCGCAAGGTGCGCGAAGTGTGCACCGAACGCGACCTACTCCAGGCCCACGGCACCTTCTACGAACTACCGGCGCTCAACGCCATGGGCGCGATTCGCATGCGCCCCGTCACCACGAGCGACGCCGCCGTGCATGATTATTGTTCTTACCGGGGACTACTCGTGCTCAGCGGCATCGACCCCAGCGCGCGCCTCGCTGGGCAGAGCAACCGCCACATCATCCGCTCCGACGACGGTAAGGCCGCCGTCTGGGTCGGCACGGCCGACGATCTCTGGCAGCTCGGCAAACCGCGCGGCTTCGGTGGACCTTGGAAGAATAGCGATGTCATCGCCGGCAAACCGTCGGATCCTTATCTCATGACCGGCTACGACAAGAAGCGGGTCGTGCTCGCCAACCACGGCGACGTCGAGACGACGATCACCGTCGAGCTCGATGCCGCTGGCGACGGCCGCTTCGCGGCCTATCAAAGTTTCAAGCTGGCCCGGGGTGCAAAGGAGACCTACGTCTTCCCGGATTGGATCAACGCCTACTGGGTCCGCACCGTTTCGTCGGCCACGACCAACGCCACCGCGCAGCTGACTTACGAATAAACGCAACCATTGGGGGTTTCCGTTGTTCTATGAGCACCCCACCCCGATGTCGCTGCGCCTCTTCACCCTCCTCGCCTTCGTCTCGCCACTCTGCGCGGCCGACGCCCCCGCCACCCTCCTCGCCCAGCCGGACAAAGAACTTGTCCGCGACGCCCTGACCAAGGACGCCAAGGGCGCCGAATGGAAGATCGCCAAGGGTAAGTGGGAACGCGCCGCCGACGGTATCCATGTGGAAGAGCTGCCGGCCGACAAACATGGCGCGGCCGGTCGCCTCACCCAGAAGATGCAGGACTTCGTTGCCTCCTTCGAGTTCCGCCTCGATGGCGCCAAGTCGATTTCACTCAGCATCAATGACGCCAAGGAACATGTCGCACGCGTGCTGATTACGCCCGCGTCCCTGCGCGTGCAGAAAGATGATCACGACCATGACGGCCCGGAGAAGAGTATCGTCTTCCTGAATCAGGCTCAGGCCTTCGAAGCGGGCAGCTGGCACAGCGTTGTGCTCGAGATGGTCGGCGACACCCTGGTCGCGACGATCGACGGCAAGATCAGCGGCTTCGGTAGCGACGACCTCTTCAAGGCCGAGAAGGCCAATCCTGGCCTCACTTGCGCCGGACAGTCGGCCACTTTCCGCAACTTCACCCTTTGGAGCGCCAAGGCCGAACCCAAGGCCACGTGGAAGGATGCGAGCGTCAAGATTGCTGAAGCCATGAAAGTCGCAGCCGCTCCCGCCGCCGCCAAGGGAAAGGGCAAAGGTAAGGCCGCCGCCGCGAAATAACAGCCCCACGGGCAATTTTACAGTCTAGGGCTCATCTCCCCGCTTGCACCGAGGGGAGTTACACCCAAGTTCGAACCTCCTTCATTTTATGCACGAGCCCTTCGACACCATCGAGGAAGCCCTCGCGGACATCGCCGCGGGGAAACTCGTCATTGTGACGGATGACGAGAACCGGGAGAACGAAGGCGACCTCGTCATGGCAGCCTCCAAGGCCACGCCGGAAACCATTAACATGATGATCCGGCACGCCCGTGGACTCATCTGCGTGCCGACGGTGGAGCATCAATTGCGCCGGCTCGGCATCTCCCAGATGGTCCCGGAGAATCGTGAGTCGCAGCGCACGGCCTTCGCCGTCTCCGTCGACGCCGCCGATGGCATCTCCACTGGTATCTCCGCCTACGATCGCGCCAAGACTATCGCCATCCTCGCGAACCCCCAGGCGAAGCCCGAAGAGTTGGTTCAACCCGGACACATCTTTCCGCTGCTGGCCCGCCCTGGGGGCGTCTTGCAACGTGCCGGTCACACGGAGGCCGCGGTCGATCTCGCCTCCCTCGCCGGCCTGCACCCCAGTGGGGTGATTTGCGAGATCCTCAATGAAGACGGTTCGATGGCCCGCTTGCCGGAACTCGTCGAGTTAAAGAAGAAGTTCGGCCTGCACATGATCTCCATCGCGCAACTCATCGAGTTCCGCCACCGCAGCGAACGACTCGTTGAGCTCGTGGCCGAGAGTGATTTCCATTCGGCTTGGGGTGAGTTTAAACTCCACGTCTACCGTTCGCTACCGGATGGCCGCCAGCACCTCGCCTTCACCCTCGGTGCGCTCAATGAATCCCCCACTCTCGTGCGCGTGCAGCGTGAAAACCTGCTCGGCGATCTGTTCCGCGGCGATGCTTTCGGCGCGGGCACTTCGCTGGCGGCCAGTTTCGAGGCGGTCGCCAAGGCTGGTCGCGGCGTGATTGTCCATGTCACCCAGCCCTTCGGTGGCATGCAGGCCGACCAAGACGGCGTGCGGCTTGGTACGATGGATGCGCGTGACTACGGCATCGGCGCACAGATTCTGTCCCACATCGGCCTACGGCGAATCAAGCTCATCACGAATAACCCGCGCAAGGTGGTTGGTCTCAGCGGCTACGGGCTGGAAATCGTCGAACAAGTTCCCTTCTAAGGACTTTCCGCCGTTTCCGCTTGCAGACGGGGGAGGAAACCCCTCCATCGGCCATCCGTTCTTCTGCCATGAGCCTAGATAAGCCCATCCCTGACGCCCTTGACGGCGCTAATCTCCGCTTCGCGATTGTGACGGCGGGATATAATGGGGAACTCGTCCAGGCCCTGCGCAAGAACGCGATCAAAGCCCTCCGGTCAGCCCAAGTGGCCCCAGACAATATCCGCATCATTGAAGTCCCTGGCTCCGGAGAGATTCCTTACGCCGCCTACATGACCGCGATGTCGGGAGACTTTGATTGCGTCATTGGACTTGGCGTCGTCGTCGCCGGGGACACCCCGCACCACGAGATTATCGCGCACTCGACTGCCACGGCGCTCCAAGACGTCGCCCTCCGCGCCGAAGTGCCGGTCATCAACGGCATCGTCGTCACGAACACCCGCGAACAGGCCGTCGAGCGTTGCCTCGGCACCCTGGACCGTGGGGCCGAATTCGGCCACGCGGCGCTCACCATGGCCCGCCATCGCGTCACCCTCGGCGAGCGCCTCGACCAAGTCGAAGACGAAGAACGTAAGCGTGCCGGCCAAGACCCTTTTGCCCAGAACTGATGGACCCCGATTCTCCCATTTCGCCCGCCGCCCGGGCCAAAATCCGCATCCGTATCAAGGGGGTGGATTACCGCATGATCGACCAGTCCGCGGCGGACATCGTCGCCAGCGTAGCCCCCACGGGCGCCCGCATCTCCGGCCCCTTCCCACTCCCTTCGCAGGTGGAGGTCTACCGCGCCGCCGGCCAAGACGAGATCCGCAGCCATCGCCGGAATATCGAAATTATCAACTCGACTGCCCAGACCGTCGAAGTGATGCGCCGCATCAACCTGCCCACCGGTATCGAGATCAGCATTGTCGCCCCGGATGATCCGATTGTCCCGGACCCCAACGCCGCGCCGGCGAAGCGCAATCGCCGCCACGATAATCGCGTCGCCGCGATGCAGTTCCTCTGCTCCTGGGAAGTCCAACGCCACGGCGACATGGTCACCAGCCTCTTCGACTTCTTCACCGAGCGCGAACAGCCCCGCGAATATTTCTCCTTCGCCGAGGAACTTATCCAGGGAGTCATTCGGGATGTGGCGCTCATCGATGAAGTGATCGGTAAGTACGCCAAGAATTGGGCGTTCGCCCGCATCGCCCGCGTTGATCTCGCCATCCTCCGCGTAGCCATTTTCGAACTCATGCGCCGGACGGACATCCCGCCGGTCGTGAGCATCAATGAGGCCGTCGATATCGCGAAGGAATTCTCCACCGAGGAATCCAAGCGCTTCGTGAACGGCATCCTCGACAGTTATAAGGAAGAGCTCGGACGCGACCCGCGCAAAGCCGAGGGCAGCTAAGCTATGGCGGGCGGCTTCTTCGAGCGTCTGAAATCCGGCTTGAGCCGCACGGCCGAAGCCGTCGCCAATTTGCTGGCCCGACCGATCGACGCGCAGTCAGCGGAACAGTTGCGGGAACGACTCATCGCCGCCGACTTCGGACCCGCGACGGCCGAAGAAGTCGTCGTCGCCGCGCAGGCTGCTTGGAAGACGGATGCCGCCCTCCGCCAGACGACGCCAGCGGAGGCCGCGGTCGCCGCCATCGTCAAGGCCTTGGGCGAAGCCCCCGCCGCCCTCGACATTTCCGCTAAGCCGCAGGTGATTATGCTGCTGGGGGTCAATGGTGCCGGCAAAACGACCACCGCCGCCAAGCTCGCCTGGCGCTGGCAGCAGGAAAATCGCACCTGCCTCTTGGGTGCATGTGATACTTTTCGCGCGGCGGCGGGAGAACAACTCTCCGCCTGGGCGGACCGACTCGGCGTTGCAGTCGTCGGTGGCGCCGCGGGTGCCGACCCCGCGGCCGTCGCCTTTGATGCCATCAAAGCCGGCACCGCCCGGGGCGTCGATATCGTCTTGCTGGATACCGCTGGTCGACTCCACACCAAAGCCCATCTCCTCGAAGAGTTACGTAAGGTCGGGCGGGTGACCGCGAAAGCCTGTGCAGGAGCACCCCATGAAAAGTGGCTCGTGCTGGACGGCTCCCTCGGTGCGAACTCCATCGAACAGGCAAAAATTTTCCATGAAGCCGTCGGCCTGACCGGCTTGATCGTGACCAAGCTCGACGGCACGGCGCGCGGCGGAGCACTGGTGGCCGTCGTCCGCGAGCTCAACGTGCCCGTGCGTTTCATCGGCGTCGGCGAACAGCCGGCCGACCTGCAGCCCTTCGACGCCCAAGCCTACGCACGCTCCGTCCTTGGTCTGGGTGCGTGAGGTTGTCTTGCCAGCGGGACGCTCACGCCCCAGCCTGCGTGCATGCCGGCCGAGACAGTCACCGTCGAACTAGGAGCACGCTCCTACCCCGTACGCATCGGCCCCGGCCTGCGCCAAGAGGTCATTGCCACCGCCGCTCGCCGCGTTGCCGCTGGCCAGAAGTGCGCCACCCTGACCTCGCCCGGCGTGGCTCGTGCTTTGCCGGAATTAACCCAGGAACTCGCCAAGCTCATGCCCGTACTGGTCACGGCGCAAGACGGCGAGACGGCTAAGTCCGCCGCGGAACTCGCCCGTGTCTGGGATTTTCTCGCGGCCAGCGGCGTCGCCCGCGACGGGGCCGTCTTCGCATTAGGTGGAGGCGTCATCGGCGATCTCGCCGGTTTCGCGGCCGCCTCTTACCAGCGCGGCGTGGATTTCTACCAGATACCGACGACCTTACTGGCGATGGTCGACAGCTCGGTAGGCGGCAAGACCGGCATCAATCTAGCCGCGGGCAAGAATCTCGTCGGCAACTTCCACCAGCCGACCGCCGTCTGGGCGGATACCGAACTACTGGCCACCCTGCCGGCACGGGAGTTCGCTGCCGGCATGGCTGAAGTGATTAAGCACGGCCTGCTCGCCGATGCCGATCTCTTCGGCCTACTCGAACAAAACGCCCCGATGGCATGGAATCATCCGCTGCTCGCGCGGATCATCCGCCGCTGCGTGGAAATCAAAGCCGCAGTCGTCGCCGGGGATGAACGCGAGACCAGCGCCCAAGGCGGGCGCGCCCTCTTGAATCTCGGCCACACCTTTGGCCACGCCGTCGAAGCCACCGCCGGCTATGGCACCTACCTGCACGGCGAAGCCGTCGCCATCGGCCTCGTCATGGCGGCCCGCCTCTCCTGTGGACTCGGCCATTGCACCGTCGCCCAAGCCGAACAAATCACCGCGGTGATCGCCTCCCATCGCCTGCCGACCCAGTTGCGCGCGCCTCTACCCGTCGAGCCCATGCTCGCCGCCATGCGCCGCGATAAGAAAGTACGCGGAGGCAAACTACGCTTTGTGCTGCAAGATGGTATCGGCGCCGCGAGCACCTCGGACGCGGTGCCAGAAGAAGCCGCCCTGGCGGCACTGCTTTCCGGCGGAGCAATCCGCTAATCAGGGACGAGGCCCCACGGCTGGCCGCACGGCGCGCCAATCACCCTTCAGCAGGCGTTGGTCGTTCTTCTGATTGGCGTCCCGCAGTCGGTCTTCCAACGTGCCATCGCCAGCGGGCTCGCCAGATAACGCGGCGGCCAGGGGCGTCTTCTCGGCGACAAAGGAACGATCGTTGGCCGGAATGGCGCAGCCGATCAGGAAGAAACAAGGAGTCAGAAGAAACAATCGCATAAGGTTATTTCGCGCGGCGCTTAGCGTCGACCTCGAGCCAGGCTCGAAGCGCCCGTGCGGATTGGCGGGCCCGCTCGCGGGCGGCGGGTAGATCATCGGCATCGGCGACAGTGGACCGGGCAAAAGAGTAGAACTTGGCCTTGGGCTCAGTGCCCGAAGCGCGGACGGCGATGCGGCGACCATCGGCAAGTTCGGCGAGGATGAACTCCTCTGGAGGAACGCGATCACCCTCCGCATCCTCGACCTTATCGCGCTCGTAATCAGTCACCCGTACGACCTTGGAGCCATCCACGATGGCTGGAGGGGCGGAGCGCCATGAGTCGACGATTCGACGAATGCAGGCGGCCCCCTCGGCGCCCTCAAAGGCGAGATTCAGCAGGTCCTCATGATGGGCGCCGTGGCTCAGGTGGAGCACATCCAGGGCATCCAACAACGTGCGTCCGCGGGACCGAAGGATGGCGGCGAACTCGCAGAGCATCACCACCGTCGCGTTGGCGTCCTTATCGCGGACAGCATCATCAGCGAGGTAGCCGTAGCTTTCCTCGGCACCGAGCAGGAAGAGTGTGGAATGCCGGAGGGCCAGCGGGGCGCGCCGGCGCAAGGGCAAGGCAGGCGCATCGGCACCCGCACCTTCGGCCAAGCGCCGCGACCATTTCTCGAGCTTACGAGCGATCCATTTGAAACCCACGAGCGTCTCGACGCAGCGGACGCCGTGGCGGGCACAGATGGCGGCGACGAGGGGCGTGGTGACGAGAGATTTCACGACCGCCGCGTTCTTCGAACCAGCGGGGGGCAAGATACCCGCATCTTTCAGTGAGGAGATGCGGAATTCCGTCAGGAGGGCAGCCACCTCGTTGCCCGTCAGCAAGCGGTAGCCTCCACCCGGCAACGGGCAGGCCACGCCGACGCGGTCACCATCGGGGTCGGTAGCCAGAATGAGGTCGGCGCCGATTTCGGCGGCGAGCTTAAGCGCGAGCACGAAGGTGCTGGCGTTCTCCGGATTCGGCGAGGCCACCGTCGGAAACCGGCCATCGTGCTCGCGCTGTTCCTCGACCACATGCGGGTCGATGCCGAGGCGACGAAGCGCTGGCACCACCATGACGTCGCCCGTGCCATGGACGTTTGTATAAACCACCTTAGGCGGGTGACGTGAGATGACTTCGGAGTCGATGACCACGCCGGCCACGCGAGCGAGATAAGCATCCTCGGCGGCAGCACCTACGGTCTGCACCCGGGAAAGATCCTTCGCGAGATAAGGGGCGACGTCCTGCGGACCCAGCTGACCGACGGCCGCCACGATCGCCGCATCATGGGGCGGCAAGACCTGGCCGCCATCGGCGAGGCAGCATTTGAAACCATTATCATGCGCCGGGTTGTGGCTGGCTGTGATGACGACGCCCGCGTGAGCCCCGAGGTGACGCACGGTGAAACTCAGCTGCGGCGTCGAGCGCGGGCCGGCAAAGAGGAAAGCCTCTCCACCCAACTCGGTCCAGGCGCCCGCGATGAGTTCGGCGAAGTGGCGGGAGAAATGGCGGACGTCATGCGCGACGACCAGCCGGGCGCCCGGCTGGGTGGCCGAAACGTGCTGCCAAAGGCCCATCACGGCACGCAGCACATTGATGTCATTCAGGTAAGCCGACCCGATGGCCGCGCGCAGCGGGAGCCCCTGCTCATCCAACTCATTGGCAGCGGAGACGCGACCCGCCGTGCGACCACGCATCCCGCCCGTACCAAAAGTAATCCCCTTGTAGAAACGATCTTCAATCTCGGCCCACGCTTCCTGCGCACAAAGATCCTGCAAGGCATCCAGGGCGACCTCCGGAAGGGCTCCAGAGCCCAGCCAATCCCCTGCATTGGTCAGGCTAGAGGGGGAAATCCGCCCCTTGGCCTGGGCGGCCTTAAGGGAGGAAAGAATCGCGGCGGAAGCGCTCATGAGCCCCCTCATACTTGCCTGCCAGCGAGCCGGGACAAGCCCGTAGGAGGGGGAGGAGGGGGTTGACACCATCCAACTCATGGCAAGGGTTTACCCCCCATGCCCGACGACAGTTCCAACAAACAGCCCCCGGCCGGCGACGACCGAAATCTGGTCATCGTCGATGAAGATTTCGTCAATGCGGACACCGAAGACCGCCTTTGGCTATTCTGGGAACGGAATAAGGCCGGCATCGTCGGTGGCTCCGTCGCCATCATCGTCGGGATTCTCGGCCTCTTGGCCTACTATGTGTGGAACGAAGATCGCAAGGAGAAGGTCGGCGATGAATACACCGCCTGCCAAAGCAATGATGCCCGCATCGCTTTCGCTAAGAAATATGCCGGCAAACCTCTGGCGGCTCTGGCTCAAGCCGAAGTCGGCGACGAACTCAAGAAGGCCCAAAAACTAGATGAAGCCGCCAAGGCCTACGACGAAGCCAGTCGGCTCGCCGGACTGGCCGGTTACAAGTCCCCCGCCTTACTGGCCCTGGGTGCGCGCACCCGACTTTACGCTGCCCTCGCCCGCCAAGAAGCTGGCGTCGCTGGTGCGGATGCCGCCATCGCCGACGTCGCCAATGATACCAATGTCCCTGATACGCTCCGCGGCTTTGCCATGCTGACCCTCGCCAACATCGCCATCGCCAAGAACGATCCGGCGACGGCGACCGAATGGCTTAACGCGATGGACAAGAAACTACGAGCCGACCACGTCTGGTCCCAGGACAAAGAATCACTCGTGCGGTCTGAGCCCTCCTTAATCACTCCCGCTACGCCGGCTGCGAAGTAAGCTGGCCGCTCACTTCGCCGAGGCCGGCTGAGTGAAGATCGCCCGATGAATTGGGGTCGGGTACGGCTCACCCGGACGGGCCGCGGCCCACAGGATGCGGTTCAGTTCATCTTCGGGGGCCCGATCGTATGCGGCGAAATCCATCTTTTGCGAACGCTCCCAAAAGGCACTCTGCTTGGTGTTCTTGGCCATCAAATCAACTTGCGGCATCAATGGCACGTAAGGCGTGAGCACGGCTTCCTTCTGAAATAAGCTGAACATCGGGGTGGCGCCGGCGTCATACTGCGTGAGCGGCGGCAGGCCGAGGATGAGCTCGATCGTGCGGATCATACTCGCCTGGGTGTACAAGGTGCTATCCACGATGCCGCGCTTGCAGTAAGGGCTGACGACAAAGCCCACCGTGCGATGCGCATCGACGTGGTCGGGGCCGTTCTGCGTATCATCCTCGATGACGAAGATCGCCATCTCCTTCCAGAACTTGCTACGGCTGGCCGCTTCGATGATCCGAGCGAGCCCGAGATCATTACTCCCGACGCAGGCCTCTGGGGTGTATGATCCAGGCGTCGTGCCGTTCGTGTGGTCCTCGCCCAGCGACATGATCGTGAAGCGGGGGAGCCCGCCGTTTTTCTCGGCCGCATGCAGGTCATCAATCCAGTTCTGGGCAAGTTCCATATCGCGGGCACCCTTGAGGAGGGCCTTCCAATTGCCACGATTAGCGGAGGGCACGCGCTGCGCCCCTTCGCCGTAATTCCGATAGCTCAAGCCATGGCGGCTACAGAGGTCCCAGAGGTAGCCATTCGCTGGTGTCTCCATCTCGTCATTACCGAAAAGCTTACCATGGCCGGAATAGGACATGATCCAACTGCGCTGATTGAAATCCGTCGCCATGGCCGCATCCGTCCAGCTGTGACCATCGACGCTCACCTCGCTGTTGCAGTAAAGGTTATCGAGTAGCGCGTATTCGCGGGCGAGTTGGTGATGATTAGGGGTGACCTTCTCGCCGTAAATTGTGAGTTTCGGCTCACCGTTACCGATGGGCTTACCGTGTGCGTCCTTCATGTCACCGAGCATCTGGTCGTAGGTGCGGTTCTCCTTGATGATATAGAGCACGTACTTGATCGGGCAGGGTTCGCCGACCTTGGACGGAATAATGCTATCGTTCGGCTGGGAGGAGGCCCGGAGCTGCGAGGGGTTGTAAGGCGAATTCAGCCGGACTTGTTGGGTGTAAGCGGCCATCTGCTTCGCATCAGGCTTCGGAATGAACGAGACCGAACCCTCAAAGGTGCGACCCGGATGGTCGAACAGCATACCCGTGTGGAGCTTGCTGGGCTTTTCACTGCGGGGCGGGAAGTTATTCCGCGAAGTCAGCCCCTTGCCGTTGGCCACCATCAGGAATTTATTGTCGGGGGAGACCGCCACCGCAGTGGGATACCAGCCAACCGGGATGAAGCCGTTGACGAGCGCGATCTTTTCGCCGCGGTCCTGCGCTTCCTCCATCAAGTTGCCAGAAATATCGACCACCATGACCGCGTTGTTATCGGCGTTGGCGACAAAGAGCGTCTTGCCGTCGGGCGCAATCGCGAGGCCGCAGGGCGTGCTGCCTTCCGGAGATTGCGGGTAAAGTCCGGTGGCGATGATTTCGCGCGCGCCCTCCCAGAGCCGACGCGTGGGGCCAGCAGCATCGCCGGGCTTCTCCAGTTTGCCGGTCTGAATCACGTGCACCGTATTATCTCCAGAACAGGCGACGAAGAGCCGTCCGTCCGGCGCGAGCGCCATATCATTGGGGCGAATCCCCACCGTGACATCCCGCACCCGGGTGAATTTGGCCGTCTCGACAATACTCAGGCTGCGACTGCCCCAATTCGAGACATAGAGGTGCTGCCCATCGCCGCCGAGGACGACACTGTGGGGGTGCTGGGCGACGGCAACCACCTTGGCCACCTGGAGTGTGACCGGGTCGAGTTGCCACAACTCATTGCCGCCCTCATTGCAGACATAAACCGCGCCAGAGCGCGAATCGACCGCCAAGCCGGCCAGAAAAACCTGCTTGGCCGTCGGCGAGGGCTTCACCTCACGGGCGTAAGTCGCCCGCCCGGCCTTGTAATCAAAAACATGCAGGGAGCCCGTATCACCGCCGCTGACATAGAATTTCGTCCCATCGGGGCTGAACGCCAAGCCATTGAAGGACTCCTTGAGCGGCAGGAAGGTCGCCTCGTGCTTGCCGTCTAGGCTGATGACATTGACGCCCTGCTTATTATACCCAGCGCAGACGGTCAGGACCGCTTTCTCGTCAGGGGCGACAATCATCTTGAGGCCCATGTCGCCGCAACTGACATGCGTGCCAGCGGGAGAAACCCCCCAGCCATTGAAAAGCAATTGGGCGCTCGGTACGAGCCCCGGACGCGAACGGACGGCGGCGGAGTCGACGTCTTCGCCGGGCTGGCGGGTGGCGAGGTCGACCTTAGGCTCGGCCCAAAGACAGGCCGCCAGGGCGGACAACAGTGCCACCTGGTAGATGCGGAGGTTTTGCATAGCGAGGTGAGTCCAATCGATAACGGCATGAGGCTGACAATTCGCAAGTGGTTCCGAGCGGCCGCGGGCTCTATTGTCCTTGCCAATACTGAGCGTTCGGCGTGTCTTTTGCAGACCCGTTGGCACCGTGCTGGCGGGCGGAAACTCTCACCCTTGGTGCCACTCACATGAACGTAACCAAGCCGTCACCGGAAGCCGCCGTGGTGGCCGAAAAGCTCACCAAGAGGTATGGCTCGCTGACCGCGATTGAGAATCTGAGTTTTTCCGTGGCCCCCGGTGAAATCGTCGGCTTCCTCGGTCCGAACGGGGCAGGCAAATCAACCACGATGCGGATCCTGGCGGGCACGATGTCCGGCACCTCTGGCCGCGCCGCCATCTGGGGTGTTTCGGTCGCCCTCGATCCCGCGGGCGCGAAGCGCAATATGGCCTACATGCCGGAGAATAACCCCCTGCCCGAAGACATGCGGGTGGAGGAGTACCTCACCCTCCGGGCCAAACTTAAAGATGTGGCCAGCGAACGCGTGTCCGAACGGGTTGACCGCGTCATGGCAGATTGCGACCTCGCCCGCCGCGCGGCTGGACGACTTATCGGCCAGCTCTCGAAAGGCTTCCGCCAACGCGTGGGCATCGCCGATGCGCTGCTCGCCGAACCCAAAGTCGTCATCCTCGATGAACCCACCATCGGCCTCGATCCGCACCAGATTCTCGGCATTCGCGACCTCATCCGTTCGCTCCGCGGCAAAATGGCGGTGCTCATCTCCAGCCACATTCTCCACGAGGTCGAACAGGTTTGCGATAAGGTCGTCATCATCAACCGCGGGCGACTCGTCGCCCAAGGGCGTACCGACGACCTCCGCCGCGAACTCTTGCCGGACTGCAGTTTCACCGTGACCACCCGAGCTGATGAAGCCGCGCTACTCGGCGCCTGTCACCGTAGCGAACCAGCGGCAACCGTCACGCCGCTCGCCGCCACCACGGCTGGCTGGAATACTTTCCGCGTCAGCCTGCCCGCCGACTCTCCGGCCCGCGAAACACTCGCCGCGGAACTCGCCATCGCGGGCATCTCGCTGCGCGAAATCGCCGAAGTCCGCTACGGACTCGAGGATATCTTCCTCGCCGCCACCCGCCGCTCGCCGACCGAGCCGCGCCGATTCTGATGCGA
The DNA here is from genome assembly GCA_903889525.1 of uncultured Opitutia bacterium. GTDB lineage: Bacteria > Verrucomicrobiota > Verrucomicrobiia > Opitutales > UBA953 > UBA953. The sequence continues at coordinate 24,477 of CAISXT010000031.1, forward strand.
CACTTCCGCACCTTACTGGCCCACGAGCTGCGCACCGCGCTACTTTCCGGGAACACCTGGGCCGCCGCCGGTTTATTCTTGGCCCTCATGGGCGGCATCCATTTCTTCGCCTTGCTCGAAGGTAGCCGCATCGCCAGCGAACGCACGCCGGTCGAAGCAACATTGTGGTTCTTCTGGCTCCCTTTACTTTGCGTACTCCCATTGCTCACCATGCGCAGCTTCGCCGAAGAGCGGCGCTCGGGCACACTGTCTGCACTGTTGACGACCCCCGCGAGTACGGCCGCGGTCGTCTGGGCGAAGTTCCTAGCCGCCTGGGCAGTCTGGATCACCTTTTGGTTACTCTTCACGCTTTTCCCATTGCTCGTCCAGCAACGGCTGGGCACGCCGGGTGATACGCGCCTGAGTGATCCCTCCGTCCTCTGGGGTGGCCTCTGCTTCATCGCCGTGAGCGGGCTGCTGCACGTCTCCATCGGCATCCTGTGCAGTTGCGTCACGCGCTCATCCGCGCTGGCTGCACTCCTCGCCTTCATCAGTTTGCTGGCGCTCACCGCCGCGGGCGGCGCGATGGAGTCGCTCCCGATTGAAAGCTGGGCCTGGCTGGGCTGGCTGCATGAACCCGCGGCCCACCTGCGCACGTTTGCGCACCTTCAGGATTTTGCTGGGGGCATTCTAGATTCACGCCCCATCGTTCTTTACAGCACCGGCACCCTGCTCTGCTTAGGCTTGGCCGTGCTGGCCGTGGAGGGCCAAGAATAAGATGGCTCCCATTCGCGATGACTTCGGCGCCGTGCGCCCCATCCGCCGGCTGAATCGCCTGACGCAGGCCTTACTCGCTATCGGCTTAGCGATCTTCGTCAACTTCCTCGCCGCACTACCCGAGTTCCGCCTCCGCCACGACCTCACGGCCGACCGCCGGCACTCGCTCGCACCTGAGTCAGCCGACACCGTGAAAGCGGCCGGCCACCGCAGCCCGGTCGGTATCGGTCGCAACAAAGGCTGGGTCAAAGCGGTCGTGCTCACGACGAGTGGTTCGGAGCCCGCCCTGATGTTGCGTAACCGTCTTTACCGACTGCTTGACGCTTACGTTGTCGAGTCGAGTCGCCCCGGTGCCGCTTGGTTTTCCGTCGAAACGGTCGGCGGCGGACGCAACGCCCCACTCCTCTCCGAAATCGCCGCCCGCCACGGCCCGCCCGACGCGAGTATCGCACTCATCCTGACTTGCGGCTCGCGGGCGAAATACATCACCACCCGCGAACTCATCACGAGCAAAGGTGGCTTCCGCGGCGAGGAGGCCGTGACTTCGGCGCTGATCGAGGTAACGGAAGACAAGCCGGCCATCTGTTACGTCACGCGTGGCCATGGCGAACTGGGAGTCGAAGACGCCTCGCCCGCCCGCGGCATGTCGCTCCTCTCTCGCCAGCTCCGGAGCCGGAATTTCGAAGTGAAGCAGCTCGACATCGCGATGATCGCCGAGATTCCGCGTGATGCCGCCATGGTACTCATCGCCGGGCCGCTGACCCCATTCTCCGCGGCCGAAAACGCCCGCCTCCGCAATTACCTCTACGAACGAAACGGGCGGGTGCTAGCGTTACTCGACCCAGGCCGGGAGCACGGCCTGGAATCGACGCTCACGGAGTGGGCGATCTTCACGCCGGATTCCGAACTCCAAGAGCCCGACCCCTCCCGTCGAGCGACCGACGGCGACATCGTGCTCAAGCGACTGGAAGATAAGCCGCATCCGCTCACTAAAGTTCTCAAGGAGCAGGACCTTCCGCTCATCGCGGGGCGGATTCGGCCAGCGAAATTCGACGAAGGCAGTGCACCGGACAGCACCTTGGGCGTCTGGCAGCTCGTTTTTTCTTCGGATGGCGCCTGGGGTCAAGCCGACCAGAATCGCCGCCCGGCGAAATTCGACCCCAACCGTGATCAGGCTGGCCCGGTATGCGTCGCGGCCGCTGCCGAACGAGCCACGGGCATCCGCAAGGGCATCGGCGGCGCGGGGGGACGGTTAGTCGTCATCGGAACCTCCGAGATCGCCGCCAATCTTCGCCTCAACCGCGCCGGCAATCGGGCCTTCATGACCCAATGTGCCGCCTGGCTCACGGACCGCGACCGCGCGATCTCCCTGCCGGCGAAGACGGAAGGTGAATTTCAGCTCAATGCGACGGCGGCCGATTTTTGGGCACTCGCCATCCGCTTCGCCTGCATCCCCCTCGGGGTGCTCGCACTCGGGCTTGCGGTTTCCGTGTGGCGACGCAGAAGTTAAGCCCTCATGCGGATTTCCCGCACCACTGTCATCCTGCTGGTCGCCAACCTGATCGCGTTCGTGCTCGTCTGGAAGGCCACGTACAGCCACCAACCCATCGCCTCCAGCCAGGCGCAGCTCTTTCCGGCCGAACCCGTCAAGGTGACCATCATCGAGGGAGCGGAGCGCATCGTCCTCGAGAAACGTAGTTCGTATTGGCGCGTAACCGAACCATTCGAATGGCCGGCCAATATCTGGTCCGTTCAGCGACTGCTCGATGAACTCCGCTTCATCAGCGCGGACAACGGCTTCGCCGCCAGCGAAGTCAAAGCGAATGGCTCGAGTTTAGAAGCCTACGGTTTGGTCGCGCCCAAGTGGACGCTCCGCATCGCCGGCGAGACCGGTCAGGCCGTGGAGGTGAAAATTGGCATCCAGCCCTCCACCCGACATCACTTCCTCCTCACCGACGGCGGCCAACGAATCATCCCACTGCCAGAGGCGATGGCGGCCGCCCTCGCCTCCAAAGCCGAAAGTTATCGCGTAGATAAAATCTTCGAGATTGCCGACTTTGAGGCGCGCACTGTATCGGTCCGGCAAAAAATTAAAGAGGTCGAGAGCGTGACTTCGCTCACCAATGAGAGCCGGCCGCGAGCCGGCCGGAAGACGCAGCTCCCCGAGTGGCGTTTTGAAGCACCCTACGACGCCTTGGCCGATGCCGACACGGCGGCCAAGATCATCGCCGAGCTCACCAACCTGCGCGCCAGCAAGTTTGCC
>CAISXT010000032.1 GCA_903889525.1 uncultured Opitutia bacterium
CGTAAAGCCAAGCTGCGGCTCGACCTTTCGGAGGAAGCCATCCGGGAGCACAAGAATGGCACCCCGATTGTCCCGGGTAATCTTAAGAAGAGTGCCCTTTGGGAACGAGTCACTTCAAGCGATGCCGATGAGGTCATGCCGCCCCCCAAGTCGCACCTCAAGCTCAGCATCGATGATAAGGCCAAACTGAAAGCCTGGATTGAACAAGGCGCCAAGTATGAGGAGCACTGGGCCTTCGTGGCCCCCCGTCGCCCAAGCCTGCCCGCGGATAAGAATCTTATTCCGATTGATTACCTCGTCGGTCAGAAACTCGCCGCCGCTGGGCTGCAGCCTTCGCCGTCAGCTGATCGCTACACCCTCATTCGCCGGGTCACGCTAGACATCACTGGACTCCCGCCCACCGCCTCAGAAGTCGAGGCCTTCATGAAGGATACGCAGCCCGACGCTTATGGCCGCTTGGTCGACCGCCTCTTGGCGAACCCACACTTCGGTGAACGGATGGCCCTCGATTGGCTCGATGCGGCCCGCTACTCGGATACAAACGGTTTCTCCATTGATGGCGGGCGCCACCTCTGGCTCTGGCGCGACTGGGTCATTCAGGCCTTCAATGATAATAAGCCTTATGATAAGTTCATCGCAGAGCAGATCGCCGGTGACTTGATGGCAGAGACGGATGACGGCAAGCTGATCGCGACGGGCTTCCAGCGTAATAATATGAACACCCACGAAGGGGGTACCATTATTGCGGAGAACCTCCTCAACTATAATGCCGACCGCGTGAAGACCCTCGGCGAGGCCGTCTTGGGGCTGACGCTTGGTTGTGCGCAGTGTCACGACCATAAGTTCGACCCGATCAGCCAGAAGGATTATTACCGGATCTTCGCTTACTTTAATACGCTGGATGACCGCGGCATGGATGGAAACGCGGGCATCAATTCCATGCCCTCTGCGCAGCGCAAGACCGTCCTCAAGGCCGATGATCTGCCAGCGGTCACGACCCGCATCGCGGAGCTCGTCGCCCGCCTGCGCACCCCTGAACCCAAGTTTCTCGCCGGCTGGGAGGCCGCCCAGCATACGCGCCTGGCGGAGCGTCGACTGGGGTTGAAGCTCATCCCCGTTAATCTCCTGAAGATTTCTACGCCTAACAGCGGTGGCGGCTTCACGGTGGATGGTCATAAGTTCAAGGGCATCGGCAAGACCGCTTACGATATCCTTGGCGAAACGCCCAAGGCGGAGGCCCCTATCGCTGGCTTGCGAATCCAGTTTCCCGGTGCCGCCAAAGCCCCCGCCAAGGGGAATGGCGACTTCCCCGGTTCCTTTGTCCTGACCGCCGTCGATGTGACCGCCGATAAGGTCGCGGGTGATCAGGTGAATATCCATCGCCTGCAGAAGTATGCACGCATCACCGCGAACAGCTGGCTCGAAGATTACCCCGCGGAAGATGTGCGCGCTTTTAATATCATGAGTAAAGGTTGGGGGCCGGATCCCGCTGCCAGCGGCCCGGCTTACATCACGCTCACCTTCGCGAAGCCGATTACGGCCGCCGAGCAACCTTACCTCACCACCCAGATTTATTTCGGCAATCGCTTTGGCGGCGCACCGGCCGAGGGGGAACTCTACGCTTTTACCGGGCATGACGATGGCACGGATTTGCCAGAGTTCGTCCTCCGAATCCTCTCAACCAATGCTTCGCAACGCTCCGCCGAGCAGCAGCAGGCCCTTTGGGCTTACTTTGCTCAATGGTCCGGAGAGATGCAGGCCACGCGCACCGACCTTGCGAATGCGACGGAGCGACTCCGGATGATCACTGAGCCGCAATCCACCATGGTCATGAACGTCGCCGCCAAGCCACGTGAAACCTTTATCTTGAATCGCGGCGACTACGCTCAGCCTACCGTCAAGGTCGAGCCAGGGACGCCTGCCAAACTCCCCGCGATGCCTGTCGGGACGCCCCCCAACCGACTCGGCCTAGCGCAGTGGCTGGTGATGAAAGAGAACCCGCTCACCGCCCGCGTAGCCGTCAATCGAACCTGGAAACTGCTTTTCGGGACCGGCATTGTGGCCACCGCTTCAGACTTTGGTTTCCAAGGACAGTGGCCGAGCCACCCGGAATTACTCGATCAGCTCACGGTCGACTTCGTCGATTCCGGCTGGAACCTGAAAGCCTTAATCAAGCAGGTGGTAACCTCAGCGACCTACCGCCAAACGTCGCGCACCAGCCCCGCCCTACTCGAAAAAGATCCGGCCAACCGTCTCTTAGCTCGCGGTCCGCGCTTCCGCCTGCCCGCTGAACTCATTCGCGACCAAGCGCTCCAAGCTGGCGGCTTACTCATCCCCCAGTTGGGCGGACCAAGCGTCAACCCCTACTCGCCCTTCGATCTCTGGCGTGAAGTCAGCCACTACGGCAGCTCACCGGCGACATCCCAGATCTTCGTCCAAGATCATGGAGACAAACTCTATCGCCGCTCCATGTATACCTACTGGAAGCGCACCGCACCCCCGGCGAACATGGTCACCTTTGATGCCCCTAATCGGGAAGTTTGCACCATCAACCGCGGCAATACCACGACGCCGCTCCAGGCCCTCGTGACCCTTAATGACGTGCAGTTCGTCGAAGCCGCCCGTGGCTTCGCCCAGCGCATCATCCAACATAGCTCGGATGATGCAGCCCGCCTCCGCTGGGCCTTCCTGGAGGCCCTATCCCGGCCGCCCGCCGCCAAGGAGCTTGAAGTCGTGCAAAAGGCATTGGCGCGCGAACGTGCACGCTATGCCGCCGATGCATCACGGGCGGAAAAAGTCCTGACCCCCGGCGAATCGCCTCGCGATCAAACTATCCCCGCCGCCGAGCATGCTGCTTGGATGCAGGTGGGCACCTTGATTCTCAACCTCAGCGAAACCGTGACCCGCAACTAAGCCATGAACCCTCAACACGAGTTTCAGAATCATCTTACCCGCCGAACGTTCATCGGCCAGTCCGCCCGTGGCGTGGGCGGCCTCGCACTCGGCTCCATGCTTTTCCCCGAGCTATTGGCGGCGGGTGCCAAAACCCGCGAAGGCGGTTTGGCGGGCCTCCCTCACTTTGCTCCTAAGGCCAAGCGGGTCCTTTGCTTGTTCCAATCCGGGGGCATGTCGCACGTCGACTTATTCGACGATAAACCAGCCTTGCATGAGTTTGCCGGGAAGGACTTGCCACCGACGATCAAAGGCACCCAGCGACTCACCGGGATGACCTCTGGCCAGAAAGGCTATCCCGTGCGCCCGCCTCTGCTTGAGGGGAAGGCCTGCGGCAAGCATGGCACCTGGATCAGTAATCTCCTTCCGCACATTCAGACGGTCGCTGATGATATTTGCATTATCAAGACGCTGAACACCGAGGCCATTAATCATGACCCCGCGATCACTTTCATGAATACCGGCAACCAGCAGCCTGGTTATGCCAGCATGGGTGCGTGGGCGAGTTACGGGCTTGGGACGGAGAATGCGAACCTCCCGGCCTTCATCGCGATGGTTTCCCAAGGCACGGGTAAAAACCCCGGCCAGCCCGTGTTCTCCCGTCTATGGGGCAGCGGCTTCCTGCCTTCTAATCACCAAGGTGTCGGCCTACGCCCGGGGGCCAACCCCGTGCTTTATCTCCAGAACCCTCCGACCGTTGACGGCACGCAACGTCGGGAACTACTGGATGACCTTGCCACCCTTAACGAGGAGCGTGCCCGCGAGCTCGGCGATCCCGAGACCCTCACGCGCATCAAAGCCTACGAGATGGCCTTCCGCATGCAGACCTCGGTACCTGAACTGGCCGACATCTCCGGCGAATCCAAGGCGACCTTGGATGCATACGGGCCCGAGGTGACGCGCCCTGGTTCGTTTGCGGCCAACTGCCTGCTCGCCCGCCGCTTGCTCGAACGTGATGTGCGGTTCGTCCAGTTATTCCATCGCGGCTGGGATCAGCACATCGCCCTCGCCCGTCAGCTGCCTAACCAGTGTCATGATATTGACCAACCCACCGCGGCGCTGATCAAGGACCTCAAAGCCCGTGGCATGCTGGAAGACACCCTGGTGATCTTCGCCACCGAGTTCGGCCGCACCTCCTTCACCCAAGGCGGCTTCGGCAACCCGGGCAGTGGCCGCGATCACCACGGTCGATGCTTCTCTATCTTCCTGGCCGGGGGCGGCATCAAGCCGGGCTTTGAATACGGACAGACGGACGACTTCGCCTACAATGTGGCGAAGGACGGCGTGCACCTACGCGACCTCCATGCGACCATCTTACATTGCATGGGCATCGACCACGAACGCTTCACCTTCAAATTCCGGGGCCTCAATGTAAAGCTCACCGGCGTCGAAGAAGCGCACGTCGTCAAAGGCGTGCTAACCTAAAGGCTCCGCACGCGGGAAGTTCAGTCCTCAGGGATTCTGACTAATGGTCACGGAGCTAATCACGTTTTCGGCGCCGGTATAACTGTAACCAGGTAGAGTGATATTCGACACCGTGAAAGTATAACTCACCGAGGCTTTCTTCAGCTGTTTGGGCATCGTGATGTAGACCATACCATTGGCATCAGCCCGGGCGGCCGCCTTGCCATTGAGGGAGCCCGTCACGTTGATGTAAACGGCCGCATAACGGGCTGGCTGCCCGTAGATGTTGACGCATTGGATCGCCACCGTTGCGGCATTCTCGACATTAGTGGCATTGCGCCAACTGGCGGTCATCGCGGTCACCTTTAGATGGTTGGCTAAGAATACTCCGGTAATGGGCACCGTGATTTTTGTGTTAGCCGAAACGCCGCCGGAAATATCTGTCACCGTGAGCGAGACGATATAATTACCAGGAGCCTGGTAAGTGTGCGTCGGGGAGGCTAAAATTGAGGTATTATTGACCGGGAGACTGTACCCATCGCCAAAATCCCACCTATAAGAAGTAATCATTCCATCGAGACTTGATGATCCCGTGCCCGTGAATGAGGCGGCAAAAGGGGCCCCGAAGATGTTCGCGGATGGATTCGTCCAAACAGGAACAGCTAGGGGTGGGGGGCCAGGCGTCCAAGTGCCAGACAACGAATACCGTCCCAATGAACCATAGTTGGTGAACCCGGTTAGACTGTTACCAAGAATCGTACCTGTTATACCCGTGTTAGTCCAAGTAGTGCCCGATGGGTTATAGCCGACACCGACCACCTTGATATAGTATGTGCCTTGCGTCGGGACATTGTAGCTCAGGGTTGAGCCCATGCCCGCGAGTGAGACATTCCTGGCGACTGTAATCCCGTTGTCGTCAAGTAGAGATAATCCTACCTTGAGATTGCTGACTCGAGTTCGATATGTGGACTGTGTCTGCGCCGTGATCGATAACGGACCTGGCCCAGGGTGAATTTTCATCAAATCCACATCAGATTTATCTGTAATCATCCCGCCAGCCGTAAGGACTGCGCCAGGGACTTGAGTTGCAGTGAGCAAGGTGTCGCCATGATCATCTGGCGAGCGGGTAATGAACGACGAGATAACCGCAAGGTCATCTTGGGTCCCGCTCGAGGTGGCGACGACGGAGAATGGGTATTCTCCCTTAGACCACTGATTAAGATTACAATTTGAAGGCCAACCAGGCAGCGAGCTATTCCCCATAATCGGGCAAACCGACGCCACGCCTGCAAGGCCCGCAATAGAATGACCACCCGTGTATGCTTTACCAGACCCCAGCGCCGTCTCACCCCAGTGTTTCAACCCTAGGGTATGACCCAGCTCATGTGATATAGCTACGACAAGGACTTCAACGTTTGTCACCGTAGGGTTGATCACAACTAGGCCAAAATCCACAAACACGAAGTTTGGTTCATCATTGCCATCGATAAAGGGAGATGTGGAGAGGCCGGTATAGAGTCCGCCGAATTCACCCACCCAAGAGACTCCCGCGATGCCAAGGCCTCCAGCGGGATTAGCTAAGGAATTTCCGCCAATGACGCAACGCTGCCCGCGCGCGGTTGGCAGTGGTTGCTCGGTGGTGATATCGACGTCCCAGGTTGAATAATCTTCGGAAACATGCAGCCAAATATCTCGTATGGCATCCAGATTGGACTGGGCGAGCGGCGAAGCGGTTCCGGCCAACTGGAAGGCCGGCGTAATAATCGCTGACGAGCTCCAGCCGCCGATGTAGGCGGGTGTAATATGTCCGTTGAAATCCAGATAGATGACGCGACTTGCTCCCGGTTTACTGTGCAACAAGAAGGCCGAGCTTGAATTGACGGCCACAGGCGGCATCGTGAAGGTGGAGACGTTAGGTCCGATTTGGATTTTCTCAGGAGAAAGTGGTTTTGCCGCCAGGGTCGGATCAACCATCTTGCATGCATAGAAGAGTCGATTGTCTGCCGAGATATGTAAGCTAAGGTCTTGTCGGGCCGTTGTTTTGACTTCCGTTAACGACTGTCCGATGTGCGCTCCCGCGATGGCCAAACGCTCATCGGACACGCTGAAGGCTACGGCCGAGCCAGGCATTCGACTGACAGGTTCCGCCGCCATACCCGTGCCAAGGAGGAGAAGGAAGGCGGGCAGGCTTTGGAGTAATTTAATCATGAGCGGATGCGGCTGGGTGGCCAACGAATAATACTAGTGTTACTATAATACAAAGTAATTGTTAATATAATTTTAGTATAATACACCGATAATCAAGAGGGGGCCCGCGGCAGAGGGCTCATCCGGAGTGGCGTTCGCCAGAGGGTGCGGAAACCGCTCCCCCAGTCCGAGGGGCGCCGAGGGGAAGAAGCAGGGATGAGACGAAGTGCTGGGCGACGCCACCCCTGAGGCCGGCCGGTAGGCTTTTAGGCCACTTAGGGACAATCGACCCTTCAACTATCAGCCAGCCCCTACTCAGGGGTTCTGCGTAATTGTGACCGAGTTGACGTCGTTATCCGTCCCCGTGTAGCCGAAGCCGGTGAGCGTCATATTGGAAACCGTGAAGGTGTAACTGAGGGAGGCGGTCTTACGCTGTTTCGGCATCGAGATGTAAACCATGCCATTGATGTCAGAGCGGGCGGCGGCCTTGCCATTCAGGGTGCCGGTCACGTTGATATAAACGGAGGCATAGCGGGCTGGCAGACCGTAGAGGTCAACGCAACGGATCGCAACGGTCGCGTAATTCTCGACATTGGTGACATTCTGCCACGTGGCGGTCATGGTATTGACCTTCAGGCGAGGAGGCACAATCGCCCCGCTGACGTGCACGAGGACGGTCGAGGGAACGGAGGTGGAACCGGTGCTATCGGAAACCTTGAGTGAAACGAGGTAATCTCCCGGGACGTAATAAGTGTGCGCAGGCTGGGCGAGGGTGGAACTATTGTTGACGGCCAATCCCTTGGTGTCACCGAAGTCCCATAGATAGGAGGTGATCGTGGCGCCTGGGCTCGTGGACGACGTGCCATCAAAAGTGGCCGTGAAAGGAACGCCGTTAATATTCGCGGCCGCATTAGTCCAAAGGGGAACCGCGCCTGCGCCGACATAAGTCGGCCAGCTGCCAGTCACGGCATAGCGTCCGAGTGAGCCGTAATCGTTGTAGGAATTTGTCGGCAGGCCCATCCCCACCCCTTCGACCTTTAGGTAATAGAAGCCACTCGCGGTGATCGCCTTCGTGATGGCCGCACCCATGTCGGTCGTCGCGCCAATGTTCGTCTGCAGCAAGGTGCCGACCGAATCATACAGCGATAAGGATAACTTCAAATCTGGTGATGCCGTACTGACGATGCCCTGCAGCATGATGGTGCCCGGGCCAGCGCGGAACTTGAAATAGTCTACATCCGCCTGCGTGCCAATGACTCCACCCACCTTATTGGCGCCATTGACGGACAACGGGCTATTGGGAAACCAAGAGGCAGCAGCGGAGGTATCACCATGGTCATCGGCGATGAGTGGAAGGTAGGTGGCGATCACCGCAGTCTCATCTTGGAAAGCTCCGCCGGCACCCGTACCAGCCCCGTGGCGGGCTCCGGTGTATTCACCTTTGGACCACTGGGTGATGGTGCTCCAGTAGCTACCACCCATGATGGGCGCCCAGGAATTGGCGCCGGTGCCATGGCCACAATAATACTCCCCCGACGGATCGCGGGCTCCAACTGGCACCGGATTAACGCTGGCATGGTAGAGGCCGACCGTGTGGCCGACTTCATGGGAGATACATTCGCCGATCGCGAAGGTCTGGGCGGCGGTACCAGCGGCCCCGAGTTGGGCCGGGAAAGCGAAGCATGGGGCGTCATTAATGCCTGCGACATTATAGGCGCTAAACGAGCCAATGTGGGCAACGCCGCCGGCGGCCGAGCCAACACCCAAGACGGTCGTGCAAGTACCCCCAATCAAACAACGAATGCCCCACTTGGTGTCTGCGCCATCGGTTCGACAGATATTGGCCACGGTCGGGTCCTCGGTCGTCACGTCGACATCGAAGGGGGAGTATTCCTCAGCGACGCGCCGCCAGATGTCTTGAATGTTGGTCTTCTCGGCATTGGAGAAGGTTCCGGGCACCCCATCTACATCGTAGGGTGGAATCACAAAAGACATGCCCACCGTGGCATTATTCCACGAAGTCCCGGTGACCGTCCGACCCTTGAAGTCGAGGTAGATGACCCGCGCGGCACCGGGACGACTGTGCAAGAGGAACGTCTGAGTCAGCGGATAAGGCGTGCTCACCACATAACTTGAAGTGTCAGGACCAACCTGGGCGAGCGCATCACATACGAAGAACGGGTGGCCTTTCTGTCCGAGGTGAATGGAGCGCGACGTCGAGGCGACCCGCTTGAATTGCCCGGGCTCAACCCCGGCTAAATCAGCCGCTAGGCCGAGCTCGGTATCAGAGGCCAAGCGGGCGGGTCGTCCGTGCTCAGGTGAGCTAACGAAGCCCGGTGTCGACGTGGCTGCCGACAGGAGCGCAGTCCAAAAAAGGAGTAGGAAACGAGCGGGGGTCAGCTTCATGCGGTAAGTTAATGGGTTTAGCCTATTTGGCACAATAGAATTGAATGGTGAGATTTAGCCTATTGGCTCGTTTAAAGTTATATAAATTAATGAATTCTTGTCACCGATTCTCCTTAATCCTGGGAGTTTTTACAGCCGTTTTACTTCCCCGCCTGTCTGCAGCTGAAGCTAAGGCCGTCCGCCCTCCCAATGTCATCGTGATGCTGATTGATGACATGGGCATGACCGACCTTTCCTGCTATGGGAGCAAGTTTTACGAAAGCCCTGCCATCGATCAGTTGGCCAAGGACGGCGTGCGCTTCACCCAAGGGTATTCGGCTTGCACGGTTTGCTCCCCTACCCGCGCCGCCCTGCTGACGGGCAAATACCCTGCCCGCTTACACCTTACCGATTGGATCGCCGGCCACGAACGCCCCCATGCGAAACTGAAGATTCCAGAATGGCAGAAGTTTCTCCCCTTCGAGGAAATCACGCTCGCCGAACAATTAAAGGCCGCTGGCTACGCCACCGCCAGTATCGGCAAGTGGCATTTAACGCCGGGCCTCAAAGCGGGCGACGAGGCGTATTACCCCGATAAGCACGGCTTCGATCTAAACCTGGGCGGCTACCATCGCGGCCAACCGCCCAGCTATGTGTCGCCTTACGGCATCCCCACCCTCACCGATGGTCCCAAGGGAGAATTTCTCACGGACCGTGAGGCGGCCGAAGCAGTGAAGTTCATCGAAACGAACAAGGAGAAACCCTTCTTCATTTATTTGCCGCATTACGCCGTCCATCAACCCATCGCGGGCAAGCCCAATGTCGTCGCGAAGTTCAAAGCCAAAGACACTGCAGATTCCAAACAAAAGAACGCCACGTATGCGGCGCTGATTGCCACCGTCGATGACTCCGTCGCAACTATTCGCGCCGCACTTAAACGACTCAACCTTGAGGGTAATACGATTTTTATCTTCACCTCGGATAATGGGGGGCTACTGCCGACAACCAATAATAGCCCGCTCCGGGCCGGGAAAGGTTCCGCCTACGAAGGGGGCGTCCGGGTCCCCCTGATCGTCTATTGGCCGGGTGTGACTAAAGCTGGCACCCTCGAGACTACCCCCGCTATGAGTATCGACCTTTACCCCACGGTACTGGAAATGACTGGCGTAAAACCCCTGCAATCACTCGTCGATGGAGTCAGCCTCGCCTCGCTACTAAAATCCGGAAAACAGCCAGACCGTGAGGCAATCTTTTGGCATTACCCCCACTATCATCCCGGCGGAGCGACTCCGCACAGCGCCGTGCGCCTCGGTGAATATCGCCTCGTCCACTTCTACGAAGATGGGCACGACGAACTCTACAACCTAGCGACCGATATCGGTGAAGCGCACGACTTGCTGAATAGCGAGGGGGATCGAGCTAAAGCCATGCGGACCCGCCTCGATGCTTGGCTTAAATCGGTCGACGCTCAGTTGCCCACGCCCAACCCTGCGTATAATCAGTCGGCGGATACCGCGGGTGCCGGTAAAGCAAAAGCCAACGCCAAGAAAGTCGGCGAGTAGGGGCTACTTCGTGCCCTGAGGAATCGCGTCGAAGCCGGGCAGTTCGCCAGTATGGGTGACTTTGACCTCGGCGATGTACCCAGGGAAACCCGACCCAATCAGGACGCGTGGGGCCGACGCAGGATTGGGTGCCTGAGTGTCTGCGAACAGGAAGTTTAGCGGGAGGGCTAACTTCTCAGAGGCGACCTTACGTCCGTCGACAAAGATGGCAGACTCGCCCTCCTTGATGGCAAAACCAAGTCGGCACCATCGTCCCATCGGGAGGCCAGCCTTCGTTCGCATGGTCATACTCTTACCCGTCGGAGAGTTCAATTGAAGCCACAGGTCATCGCCCTGAACCGAGAAGGTAAGCGAAACCCCAGGAGCCTTGGCGGAGAGCAGGCTGCCTTTCCGCTCTGACATCTGAGGGGGAAGCATCACCATGGCTTCGAAGCCTAGATTAACAGCCGACATAACGTGGCCACCCACCTCACAGCCAGACCTGGCCGAAAGAAGGAACGGCAATGTGCCGTCGCGCGAGAAGGCCGGAGTCTCGTCGCGCGCCTTCAGGTGGGATCTCGCGGGACTTTCGGGAATTTGCTTGGTGGCCGCATCGACCAATAGGCCATCCGCGTCGCCGACGAGGTCACGAACCATGGGCGCATGGGTTGGCTCGAACTTCCAATGGGCGTAAAGGCCGCGGTTATCTCCGACCTCCTTCGGCTTCTTCAAAAGGTCGGCATTGAGGTAGCCGTAGAAAAGGCCGCGGTCAAAACTCGGCGTCTTGCAACCGGAGAAATGCACCTCGAGGTCCTCGGCGAACATGGCGGTGCCCGTCACCTCGGTCGTGGGTGAGAGGTGGACCTCGCCGAAACCGCGAATCATAACGTCCCCCGAGACCGTGCCATCGCCGTCGAGGGTCGCGTACTCTAAGAGTTGGGCTCGCCCCGTGAGCACCGCCTTACCCGAGAGTTTGGCATACCCGCCGACATGTGCCGAACCGTCGACGCGGGCGCGTTCGCCCACTCGGGCGAGGCCACTGACTAGGGCGTCGCCGCCGACTTTAGCCGACTGCCTGACGATCGCCTGACCGCAGATGCGAGCCCGCTCGGTGACTTGAGCACCATCGAGTACCTGAGCCCCTTTGGCAACATAGGCCGTGGCCGCTACCTTCGCCGATTTAGCCACAAACCCGCCGCCATTCGCATGCGGAGCACCGGGGACAGTCGGCACGGCTACACGCGATGGGGGGGCGGCAGGTTGTGCACCGACGACCGCGATCGAATACGGATAGCGGCGTTTGACCGCGAAGCCGGGTCGAAACTCCTGTGGCGTATAGTTGCTGGGTGTCGCGGCCACTGCCAAGGCGAACTGCTCGCCCGGTCTGACATCGAGCGACACCTTGCCCCGACGGACCGTCGGGCTGTAGCGACAAACCCCCTTGGTATCAACGGCGACTAAGGTGACGCGCCAATCGGCGTGCTCGGTGGGATCGACTAACCCTTCGAAATCTACCTCGCATGATTTAGCACCGGGAGTTGGTTCCAGCCAAAGGTGATTCACCCCATATTGCTTAGGTGCATGGGAATGAAGCGGATACCAGCGCTGGTCATAACCTTGCTCCAAGATGGTGGCTAGGCTGGAGATTCGGGTGGGGTCGCGTTCAAGTCGGCGAATGTCTTTAAGATGGTAATATTGATTCTGGAAATCCCAGCCGACCATGCGGGCGGCGAGTTCTCCAATGGTATCGCCAAAGCCGTCGACGCCATCACTCCAGATCTTACGCTCTACGCCCAGTCGCATAATCGTCTGCAACGGATCCTCCAGGGCGCCGTCGCGGTCGTTGCGTCGGCAGGCTGGCCAGATCTCGTACGGGAAGGACCACCCGAAGCGGGGGTCCTCAGCCAACACCTGAAGGAAAGGCCAGGAGCCGTAGTTATGGCGACTGGAATTTAGCTCGTAGTGCGCGCGCTCGGCGTAATGCCCGAGTACGGGTGGGTAAGCTGGCATGAATTGGTGGGTACTCCAGTTGGCGTGGCACTCCCAGAACCAACCGACGTACGGCGAGTCACGGAAACCCTTCGAATAATACTGCACCGAGTGGGTAAACTCGTGGATGACCACGCTGCTCCCGTCGCCCAGGGCGTTCGGGTGCATGATTACATCAGCGCCGCCGAAGGCGAAGCCATCCTTGTGCTTCGCTAGGCCCGTCCCCGTGACATACACGTTCAGTTTATGGGGCGCAGGATCGGCGTCCATCGGCATGGGGGCGCCAAGCATGTCGAGGTGTGTCCAAACTTTCTCGAACCAGACCTTCTGTTGATCTAAGAATCCAGGACCAAAGGCTTTCTTGCCTGACCCCTCTTTGTCGGGTCCGGTGTAAAAGGCGAAATGCGGACTGACGTCCACGGCCGCCGTCTCGGGAGTGTAGGCTTTCATCACCAAGGGGTATTCCGTGCGAAGTTTGGGAGATTGGGCCGTGCGGCGCTTCACCTCGAGCTGTTCGGCCAAGGCACGGTCAGCTGGGGATAATAATTTAGCAGGGTAACTCCGCAGTCGGTAGTCATCGCGCAATAGAATCAAAGCAGCCTCAGAGAATTGATGATCCTCGCAGCGGAGCTCGACGAAGGCGCCCTTTACCTCCGTCGGCCAATCCTGCATCGGGGGCGGGAAGGAGGCGAAACTCCAAGTCCGCATCGGCTGGCCCACGGCCATCTGTTTCCCCCTCGCGAGGCGCAAGCCTTCTGTCTCCTGGACCGAAGCGAGGACAGGGACAACGGCGAACAGGCCGAGTAAAAAGCCACGGGGTAACATGGGGGCTTTTCTAGTTCGACCCCTCCCTCTCGCAAACCCTAACCGCAGGCCTACTTCGTGCCCTCGGCCGGCTTCTTCGCGGCACCGGCCTTCTTGCCCTTGGCGCCGGGTTTGCCGCCACGCTCGCCCGTCGCCATCGGGTCATCCTTTTCCGGGACCTGCAACTCACTGCGGAGACGCTTGAGACGGGCTTCGAGATCCGCCTGGACGGTCACATAATCTTTCTCGCCGAAGAAACTCCTTAATTCCAATGGGTCTTTCTCGCTATCAAAGAGATCGGTCGTCACCTCGCCATTGCCGTAATAACGCACGAGCTTATAACGGTCGGTAATGATTCCGTAGTGCGGGGCAACATGGTGGGGTTGGGGGTATTCGTAATAGTGGTAATAGAACTCCTTACGCCAATCTGCAGGAATCTGGCCGGCCAGGAGCGGCGTGATGCTGCGACCCTGCATCTCGGGTGGCGTCGGCTGGCCGGCCATGGCCAGAAAAGTGGCCGCATAGTCGACATTGGAGACCAAGGATTTATTGATCGAGCCAGGTTTTGTCACCCCGGGCCAGCGGACTAATAAAGGGGTGCGCACCGATTCCTCAAAGATCCAACGCTTATCAAACCAGCCATGTTCACCGAGGTAGAAGCCCTGGTCGGCGGAGTAAATAACGATAGTATTGTCGGCCAGGCCTTCATCCTCGAGGTACTTCAAGACCCGCCCCACGTTATCGTCGACCGACTTAACGGTGGCCAGGTAGTCGTGCATATAGCGCTGATAGCGCCAGCGGACGAGGTCCTTCCCTTGCGGGTTGGCTTGGCGATAGGCCGCGTTACGCGGTTCGTAATAGGCATCCCATACCCCAGCCTGCTCGGCGTCCAATTGGGGCGGCCGGATCAGCTTCATATCCTTAGGGGTGATGGTCTTCTCGAGGGTCATGTCATTTTCGCCGACGGCCTTGGCACGATTAGCAAAGTCATCAAAAAGGGTTGGTGGCTCGGGGTAGACGCGATCCTTGTCGAAATTCAAGTCCTTGATGTTTGGTTCCCATTCGCGGTGAGGCGCCTTGTGTTGGCACATCAGCATGAACGGTTTGGTTTTATCCCGCTTGCGCATCCACTCGAGTGAGAGGTCCGTGATGATCTCCGTGACATAGCCCGTGGTTTTAACGGGACCCTCGGCCGTAAGCATGGGCGGGTTGTAGTAAACGCCTTGCCCGGGAAGAACCTGCCAGAAGTTAAAGCCTGTCGGGTTACTTCCAAGGTGCCACTTGCCGATGATGGCGGTCTGATACCCAGCTTTTTGCAAAAGCTTCGGGAAGGTCAACTGCTCGCCGTTGAAGACCGAGTTGGTGTTGTTATAGAAGCCGTTGAGGTGGGAGTATTTCCCGGTGAGAATAACCGCCCGACTCGGGCCGCAGATAGAATTCGTCACCAACGCTCGATCAAAGCGCATCCCCTCCTTGGCGATGCGGTCAATGTTCGGGGTCTGGTTGAGTTTGCGAGCATCGCCGTAGGCGCTGATGGCCTGATAGGCGTGGTCATCCGAGAAGATAAAGACGATGTTGGGCTGCTGGGCGGGAGCTGCGGATAAGAGGCCACCGACCACACAGAGAAGAAGTGCCAGGATGCGCATGGGGTTATGAGGATTAATGAAGGCGTGCCCGCAACGGTCAATCGGCAACCTATTACGATTGAAACCTTCCTTTCGCCAATCTGTCTCCCCCTACATGCGCACGCTGACCATCTTCTGTCTTTGCCTCTCCCTGGCGGCGTCCGCCGCGCCGGACCCGACGCCCTACCCGACCACGAGCAGCCCGAAAGGTATCCAGGTCCAGATGATTCCTGACGCCCTAGAACTCGGCATCCATCACGCCACCCTAAACATCAGGCTCAACGCACTACTGACCCCTGAGGAAGAAGCTAAGCCAGGCCAGCTTACGGCGACCGCGGACGGTTTCACGTTCGCGATCAACCAGAAGAGCGTCGAGGCGATGGACCGACAGATCAAACCCCTGAGCGACAAGGGCGTCGTTGTCTCGCTCATTGTCACAACCTCGCGCTCGCCCAACGAACGCATCCGGAAGCTGACCATCCACCCGAAGGCCGACCCGATTAAAGGTACGACGATGGCCTCCGACACGGTCACCCCCGAAGGACGCGCTTGCTACAAGGCGCTCACGGACTTCATCGCCCAACGATGGTCTTCAGCCGACGCCGCTCATGGGCGCGTCTGGGGCTGGATCGTCAGCAATGAGGTGAACTCGCACCACGAGTGGCACCAGATGGGGCCGTCCACGATCGAGGAGGTAGCCACGCAATACGAAGACCAAGTCCGCCTCGCCTGGGAATCCCTTCGTCGCCACTCGGTAAACGCCCGTATCTATCTCTCGATGGAGCACAACTGGGCGGCTAAGAATCATCGCGATCCGCTCCAAGCCTGCCCGGGCCGTACTTTACTCGAACTGTTCGCGAAGCGCGCCCGTGAACGCGGCGACTTCGACTGGAACCTGGCTTTCCATCCCTACCCTTGGAATCTCCGCGAGCCGCGCACCTGGCTCGACAAGGTGTCATTCAATGACAACACGCCAAAAGTCACATTCAAGAACCTCGAGGTGCTGACCAAGAAACTGGCGACGCCCGAACTACTTTACGTAGGTAAACCGCGCCGCCTCAGCTTCACCGAACAAGGCTTCGACGTCACCCAACGCCCCGACGCCTTAGCCGAACAGGCCGCCGCCTACGCCTATGCCTGGGAAAAAGTCGTGCGCCTTGGCGACGCGGTTGACGCCTTCCACTATCATCGGCACGTCGACCACTCTCTTGAAAACGGCCTACGCTTCGGACTCTGGAGCAACAAGCCCGGCACAATCTCGGAGCCCGACCAGAAGCGCCCGATTTGGTTCCTTTTCAAGTCCGCCGGCACGGCAGAATGGAAAGCCGCCGCCGAACCTTACCTGAAGACCTGCGGGCTCAAGAGCTGGGATGAGTTGAATCCCAAGTAAGAGCGCTGAGGCATCTCGCTTGCTCTTTCGCCGCCCGAAAGACACACCAAGCCTATGCAAGGATTTGTCATTGGCCTCGATGTAGGTACTTCCGGGGTACGTGCCGTGGCCGTCGACGGTGCGGGCACCATCTTAGGTTCGGGCGCGGCTCAGTTACCCGCCACGCGGGTGGAGGGGGCGCGGCGCGAACAATCCCCTGAGGATTGGTGGAATGGCTGCCGGACTGCCTTGGATGAACTGAGCAAAGTTCTCGACCTCGCCGGCACTCGGGCCATCGCCGTTGATGCAACTTCCGGCACCATCCTTCCGGTCGATAATCACAATCGGCCACTGGCGCTGGCGCGAATGTATGATGATGCCGACACCGGTGAACTCGCCGCGAAGATCAAGAGCCTCGCCCCGCGGGAAAGCGCAGCGCATGGCGCGACCTCACCCGTGGCCCGCGCGCTTGGCTGGGTGAATCTCCCGCGACTGCACTGCATCATCCATCAAGCGGATTGGATTAACGGCTGCCTCGGGGCGACCAACTGGCAGACCGATGAAAATAATGCTTTGAAAACCGGCTATGATCCGATGGCGCGGACCTGGCCAGCCTGGCTGAAAGAGTTCGGTCTGGCTCCTGGCCTGCTCCCGGAGGTTGTCCCCGTCGGCACCCCCATCGGTGAAGTCTCTGGTCAGG
This sequence comes from uncultured Opitutia bacterium, assembly GCA_903889525.1. Taxonomy (GTDB): domain Bacteria; phylum Verrucomicrobiota; class Verrucomicrobiia; order Opitutales; family UBA953; genus UBA953. The sequence goes on from CAISXT010000032.1 coordinate 16,957, forward strand.
CCGGCATCGCCCTCGGTATTCCCGCGGGCATTCCAATTATCGCAGGCACCACGGATGGATGTGCGAATTTTCTCGCCAGCGGTGCTGCTCGTCCCGGCGATGCCTCGACGGCCCTAGGTTCGACGTTGGTGCTCAAGGTTATGTGCGACCGCCCGATTTTTGCCCCAGAATTAGGCATCTACAGCCATCGACTCGGCGATCATTGGCTGGCCGGCGGGGCTTCCAACTGTGGAGGTAAAACCTTGTTGCAGTTCTTCGACCAGAACCAGCTCGCACAACTGGAAGCAAAGATGAATCCAGAGAAAGCAACTGGGCTGGATTTCTACCCCCTGCCGTCAGTCGGTGAGCGCTTTCCGGTGGCGGACGCCAAGCTCTCACCCCGACTCACCCCGCGACCGGCTGATGATGCGCAATTCTTGCAGGGGATTTATGAAGCCTTGGCCCGCATCGAACAACAAGGCTATGCCCGTTTGCATGAACTCGGCGGCCCAGCGTTGCTTTCCGTTCGTCACGGGGGCGGCGGTGCCCGCAGTGCCACTTGGATGAAACTTCGCGAGGCCTCGCTGGGCGTCGAATTAACGCCTACCTGGAGCGAAGAAGCTGCCGCCGGGGCGGCGCGGCTTGCTTGGCGTGGTCTCGGGCACGAACTCCCCCTCGCATGAGTGGGCTCCAAGCCATCGCCCACCTCTCCGAGATTGCTCCGCAGTACGGGGTTCTCTTGGTTGACCAGTTTGGCACGCTGCATGACGGCACCACGGCATACCCGCATGCGGCCGAAGCTTTGCAGAAGTTTCGCGAAAGCGGCGGCAAAGTCATCGTCCTCTCGAATTCCGCCAAGACGGGGGCGGACAATTGGTTGCGCCTCGCGAAGTTCGGTTTTGATGAGACGCATATTGACCATGTGGTGACCTCAGGGGATGCCGCCCAGGCGGCCATCAAGGCCGGGACACTTGGTGAAGGCTTCCGGCCTGGGGCTAAGGTGCATATTTCAGGAAAACCCGGCGATGATTACGGCTTCGGCGAGATGGGCTTTATCGCTGCGTGGCCGGATGAGGCCGAAGGCATCATCTTGGCCGCCAGTCAGGAACCTGGCCGTAATTGGCGCGAACAGATTCGCGATCTAACTAAAGCGGCGAACCGCGGTGTCACCATCGCTGTTTGCAATCCCGACCTCGAGATGCTCACGCCGAAAGGCGTCCGCCCCTCGGCTGGCGCCATCGCCCGCGAACTTGAAAACAAAGGGGCCGTCGTTCGCTACTTTGGCAAACCTCATGGCAACATCTACCGCACGGCGCTTTCGGCGGCCGGCAACCCGCCGCCCATGACGGTGTTGGCTATCGGCGATAGCCCCGAGCATGATTTACTTGGAGCGGCTCAAGCCGGTATCGACGGCGTCATCGTCCGGACAGGAATCATGTCGGGGGTGGATGATGCGCAGTTACTATCGCGCATCCCCAAGAGTAACCGACGCTGGTTTAGCCTGCCCGAACTCAGCTGGTAAAGCTTAACTCGTCTCGGCGGTATTTCCCCGGCCACGCGGCTTACCATGGATGCAATGGTGGCAGGATACCTCGTAGACATATTCAGGGCGGCGCTGATCTGCGACCGTCAGGGGCATCTGGCAGTGATAACAGATGACTGAACCCGTCTCGCGCAGATCAGGTCCAACCCCGACGCGTTCATCAAAAACGAAGCACTCACCTTCGTAGTGGTCGCCGCCGACTTCTTCGAAATACTTGAGGATACCGCCGTCGAGCTGGCGCACATCGGTATAGCCACGCAAAGCCATCAAGGGGCCGGCCTTCTCGCAGCGAATCCCACCCGTACAGAACATCACGACTGGCTGGGACTTTAATTCCGGGGAGAGCATATCGACCGCCGCGGGAAAATCCCGGAAATTCCAGATGCTCGGGGTGAGCGCACCCTTGAACGTACCCATCCGGATTTCATAGTCGTTACGGGTGTCTAGAAGCGTCACCGGGCGACCTTCGTCCAACCATTGCTTAAGTTCACGGGCCGTAATCTTCGGGGACGGATGCCGGGCCGGATCGACACCTTCGACTCCGAAAGCGATGATCTCCTTTTTAACCTTCACGAGCATGCGTTTAAACGGCTGTTCCGAACTGGGGCTTTCTTTCGGGCTAACATCTTCCAGGCCAGGGATGGCCCGAATCGCTGCCAGCATGGCCGCGAGTTGGGCCCGCGTACCCGCGATGAAGAAATTGATACCTTCGGGTGCGAGCAGAATGGTTCCTTTGAGGTCGTGCTCTTTAGCGACCTCCTGCAGGCGCACTCGCCACCCTTCCAGTTCCCCGAGGGGTGCGAACTTATAGCAGGAAAGGTTGATGATCGCGGAAGACATCTTCGTTGCTCAAGGGCTAGTCTGCCGTGGTCCGATGACAATGAATCTTTGCCTTTTTACCAAATCGCCCTAGGCCTTACCCATCTTGGAATCGGGACTCAACATCACGCCCATCGGCTACATTCGCTCGGGGAAGCCATTGAAATTCAATGCCCGTCATCAGCCGGACGAGAAACAGGCCGAGACCAATATCCTCGAGATGATCCCGGGGGATAAGTATCAGAAAGCCCTGAAGGACCTCGCGGGGTTTGATCGCATCTGGCTCATTTGGTGGTTCCACCGGAATACCGATTGGCGGCCGGAGGTCTTACCGCCCCGAGGACCTTCGAAACGACGTGGCGTCTTTGCGACCCGTTCGCCGCACCGCCCCAACCCGCTCGGCATCACGCCCGTGCAACTAATCGAGGTCAAAAAAGGAAAACTCATTCTCGGCCCATGCGACCTCGTCGACGGTACGCCCGTGTTCGACATCAAACCTTACATTCCTGCCTACGACTCATTCCCCGACTCCAAGGCTGGTTGGATTGATGAAGTCGATGCCGCGCTGAGCGCTCCGCCCGCCTTTGCGGTCGAATTCACCCCCCTGGCTCGCGAACACATGAACTGGCTCCAGGACAATTGGGGTATCGATTTCCAGGGCCGGCTGTTGGAGATTCTCAGCCGGGACCCGAGCCCCCATCGGACCCGACGGATTCGGAGCCGACATGGCGATCTTTTCGATCTCGGCTGCGGAGCTTGGTACGCGGTCTTCCAGGTCGCCGACCAAACCGTGACCGTGTTGCACCTAAAGCCCGCTTTCCCTCTCAAATTCCTGAATGATCCGGCTCGGCCGGTACTCCCGGATCGCGAGGCGCAACTCGCCTTCCGGTCGGCTTGGCCGAAGCTCGTCGACTAAACGAAGCCGCGGTGGGGCTATTTGAGGGTTTTTGTCACCGATTGTTGGCAATAACTTTTCACCCCAAGGGTCGAAAGTCGCCTCGCCACATCCCCTAAACTCCTTCCAATCCAAACCATGCCCCGCCACTCCGCCTTTGCGGCACTCTGTGCCCTTGCCCTGCTCTGCCTCCCGGCCTCTGGCCAGACCCGTAAGCTCTCCCTGGTGGACGGCGACCGCGTGCTGCTGATTGGGGATGTGCTCATTGAGCGCGAAAATAACTACGGCGAAATTGAGACGAAGATGCGCCAGGAGTTCCCTGGCAAGAAGTTCGCCGTTCGAAATCTTGGCTACAGCGGCGACACCCCCCTCGGTGCTTCGCGTGCGAGTTTCGATCCAGTCGCAAAGGGCCAAGACCAACTCAAAGAACAATTGGCCGTCGTGAAGCCCACGGTGGCCGTGATCGGTTACGGCATGGCAGCATCCCTGGAAGAACTCACCTATCTTAAGAATGATCCCGTCTTGAATCCCGATCCAGCTCGCTATGGCACCGAGCACACCCCGGCCCGCCTCAAGCGGGAAGTTGCGCAGCTCATGGAGCTCATCAAGGAAGCCAGCCCCGCCGGCAACGTGCGCTTCGTCATTCTCGGCCCAATCCGCCACGAGGATCTCCGTGGGTCACGTCCCGGCCTGCCCGACCCGACTGAACATAACCGGATGCTCGACGCTTACGAAGGTGTCTTATTGGAACTCGCGATGGAAAAGGGCGCTACCTTCCTGCGCTCCGACTGGAAGAACACCGCTGGCATCGACCTCACGCAGGGCACCGACAACGGCATCCACCTCACCGATCAGGGCTACCGTGCCCTCAGCGAAGGACTTGCCTCCCAGCTCGGCTGGAATGTCAATAAAGACGGTTGGGATAAGCCCACGGCGACTACGGACGCCTTACGCGCCAGCATCCTGCGCAAGAACTCACTTTTCTTCCATCGCAGTCGCCCAGCCAATTACACCTATATCTTCGGCTTCCGTAAGGGCGAACAAGGACGGAACGCAGTCGAGATCCCCAAGTTCGATCCCCTCATTGACAAGGCCGAAGCTGACGTGATTGAAGTCTCGGCGGGCCGAGCCAGCACGCTCGCCCCCGAGTCTCAATCCCCCGCCAAGCTCTCGGTGCTGCCGCCACTACCGGCGCCCGACTTCAAAGTTTCGGATGGTTTAAAGATGACGCTCTTCGCTGAAAATCCTTTGCTCGAGAAGCCCGTGCACATGAATTGGGATAGTGCTGGCCGACTCTGGGTCGCTACTTCGAACACCTACCCGCAAGTCAACCCCGAGGATCTCGCGGCTCAGATGAATGGGGATGCCTCCAAATTCGGCCCTTCGACGGGTAACGACAAAATCATCCTGCTGGAGGATACCAAGCATACCGGCGTAGCGGACACTTCGCGTATCGTCGCCGACCACTTGCTGATCCCTTCGGGCGTTGCCCCAGATAATCGTGGCGGCTGTTTCGTTGGCGCGAGCACTGAGCTCCTGCACCTCACCCATCCGAACGGTGACGGCATTCTCGCTGACCGTCGGATTGTCCTCAGCGGTTTTGGGACCGAAGACACGCACCACATTCTCCATACGCTGCATTGGGGTATCGATGGCCGCCTGTACTTCCACCAGACCATCTATATCCATTCGCACCTCGAAACCCCCTGGGGACTCGTGCGTGCCAACTCCGGCGTCGCTTTCGCGTATGACCCGAGCACCGAACGTCTCGAAGTCCATTCCAAGGGACTCGTCAACGCTTGGGGTCAGCAGGAAGACATCAACGGGCAGACCTTCCTGACTTCAGGTGCGGATGGTAGCGGCGTGCACTGGGCCTTCCCCGGCGCGACCTTCCCCCCTTCGGAAGGTGCTCGTCGTCTTATCGGGAGCATCAGCCCTGGGTCATACCCCAAGTTCAGCGGACTCGAATTACTCCAGAGCCCGCTGTTCTCGGCGGACTGGCAAGGTAATGCCATCACCTGCGACTTCCGGGCTCACCGCATTGTCCGCTTCGGCTTCAATGACTTCACCGCCGACGCCCAAGCGAAGTCCGGCTACGTGACTAAGGAGCTTCCGGATGTCGTCCGCACCAGTGATGTTTCCTTCCGCCCAATCACTCCGAAGATGGGCCCGGACGGTGCGCTATATGTCGCGGATTGGTCTAACCCAATCATCAACCACGGCGAAGTCGACTTCCGCGACCCGCGTCGCGACAAGCTGCATGGTCGCATCTGGCGCATCGCTCCCGAAGGCAGCAAGCCGCTCGCATGGGAACCGCTGACCGCCAAGCCCGTTGGCGACCTGCTTGCGAAATTACTTTCCGCTAATCGCTGGGACTTCGAACAGGCGCGCCGTGAGCTTGCCAAGCTTCCCTTGGCCGACCTCAAGACTGCCCTGGATGCTTGGGCGAAAGACGATGTCACCCGTCGGCATGCCGCCTGGCTCCTCAGTGGCCGGACGGCGGATACCGCCCATCTCACCACCCTACTCCAGAGCAACGATTCCGTGAGCATTCAAGTCGGCCTCCGCGAGCTGGGCAAATCACTCGGCACCCGCAGCGCGAACGATGCCACGCAATTGGCACCCTTCCTCACACACGCCAATCCGCGCGTTCGCCTCGAGGCATACCGCGCGCTCGCTCGCGTACGTACCGCCTTCAGTGCTTCCGAGGTCCTGAAGCATCTGCCCCAGAATACCGACGACAAGTTCCTGGATTTTGCTGCCTGGACGAGTATTAATGAACTGGCCCGCCCATGGCTTGAAGAGATCGCCGCCAACCCAGCCAAAGTGGAAGGCCAAGAAGCCCTCTTGGATGCCGTCGTCAAGGCCATCGACCCAGGTGTCGCCACGCCCTACGTGCAGCGTCTCTTCATCAATCGCAGCATCGACAGCGAAGGTGCCGGCCCCTGGATCGAACTCATCGGTAAAGCGGGCACGGCCACCGAAGCCACCCTACTCTACCAGGCACTCATTAATGATGTTTCCCTCAAGCCAACCACGAGACAGCGTGCCGCCGAGGCACTCATTGATGCCGCCCGCTCGCGCAATGTGCGCCCCAACGGCGACCTTACCGGCATCAATCAATACCTGAACGAGAAGTCTCCACACGAATTACGCGTCGCGGCCATTCGACTTGTTGGAGAATGGAAACTTACCGGTCTCATTGGAAAAATCGGCTACACTTACGGTGGCGACGCGAAGGACGATGCGCTCCGGGCTGCCGCCGTCGAGGCGATGCGCCAGACGGGCTCCCAGGTGTCGCTGGACATCCTGCGCAACCTTACGAAAGAAGACCGCCCTATAGACGTCCGACGGACTGCCCTGCCAGCCCTTGCGGTGCACGGCGCGGCCGATGCCTTAAAAGTCCTGCCCTCGATTTTTGCGCAAATCAAGACCCGCCCGCAGGCGGTGCAAACCTGGACTCAACTCTTCCAGGTCGGAAGCTTCACCCCTCGGCTCATGAAGGAGTTCCCAAAGGGCCTCAGCCCCGAGACCCTTTCGGCTGCTCTCCAGGCCGCCCGTTCGCTGGGTCGCAACGGACAGGCCCTGGTTAAGGTCATCGAACCACTCGCCGGAACCAAAGCTTCGACGCGTAATTTCAGCGGGGAAATCGCCGGCATGATCAACGGCATCAAACTGGGCGCCGATCCTGCCGACGGCGAAATCCACTACCGCAAAGCGGGTTGCACGATCTGTCACGCCATTGGCGGCGCTGGCGGCAAACTCGGCCCCGACCTGAGTAGCATCGGTGCGAGCGCCCCGCTTGATTATATCATCGAGAGCGTGCTCAATCCGGCCGCCAAGGTGAAGGAAGGTTACCATGCCTTTTCCTTCAAAATGAAAGATGGTAGCCTGATGACTGGGATTCCCGCCCGCGAGACAGCCACAGAACTCTTCATTCGCCCAGGACCCGGCGTCGAAATCCCCCTCATTAAAGCCAACATCGTTAGTCGCGATAATATCGGCAGCATCATGCCCGCCGGTTTGGTGGACGCCATGGACTACGTGCCTCGTCGTAACCTGATGGCCTTCCTCGGTGAGATTGGCAAACCCGGTCCGTTTGACGCCAGCAAGAGTAACGTCGCCCGCCTTTGGGTCTTCGGCGACCAGCCTCCCGGGGCGCTCGCCAAGTCCGCCGCACCGACGCCCGTCTACACCCTTGTGAACGGCCAGCTGACTAAGGAATTCAACCCGGGGCGACTCTACGCCACCGCTCGCTTGACCGCCGCGGCCCCGACTTCCAAGCCGTTGCTATTCACCGGCGTCAAAGCCGCCTGGCTCGACGGCAAGCCCTTGGCTATTACCAACGGTAAGGCTGAAGCTTCAATTCAGGCTGGTAATCATGAACTCACGGTCGAAATCGACGGCGCTTCCCCTTACCTAAAGGCGCAGTGCGACGACGCCAGTTTCCTCGGAGACTAATGACAAGGTGCTGGCTCAGCGCCGCACTCGCTTCTTGGCTTATGCTGGGATGCGTCGGCGACCGTGCGCGGGTTTCGCAGATTGAATCCTTACGCCAACAAGCCAGCCAGGCCCGGGCGGCCAACCAGATCGACCAAGCTCGTGCATACTTACGTCAAGCGATCAAAATCTCGCCGGTAAATTCTCGTGATGAACGGGCGGCAAGTGCGGACCTCCGTCGGGAGCTAGCGGGAATCGACGTGTCGCTCGGCGAGCCCTTCGAGGCCGAAAAACTTTATAAAGACGCCCTTGGGCTGCTTGAAACTGCCCCCGCCGGGTCAATGGAAGCGATCATCAATCTGCGCACCCAGCTGGCCGGCCTATGCTACCGACAAGGCAAGCTCCGCGAAGCCTCCGAGCTCTATCACATCGTCCTCAAACTCGAATCATCCTCCCTAGGCGGTGAACATCCAGACGTGCTCGGGACCTTGAGCATCTTGGGTGGCCTTGAACTCAAACTCGGCCATTCTCATGAGTCTGAGGCCCTCTTCCGCCGTCAGTTAGTTGGCGTCCAGAAGCTAGCCGGAGGCGAGAAACGTGAAGTGGCGGCCGTCATGGATAATCTGGCGGACGCCGTTGCCAAGTCCGGTCGACCCGCGGAAGCGGCCGAACTGAGGGCTAAAGCCGCCCAGATTCGCCGCAAACTTTGCGACGAGTGCTAAAAGCAGACAGGGGTCAAATAATTGGGACCCCATTGCGCCGGGGGCTGTCATAGGCATAACACCCGCAGTGACTCGCTACCCGATTGGGAATCATTTTCGTTTGCCCTGCCCCCCTTGACAGACACCCCTTGACAGCCGTGGCCCGTATTTCTCGCAGATCCATCGACGACCTCCGCCAGCGAGCGGACATCGTCGCGCTCGCTGGCGATTACACGCAGATGAAGCAGCGAGGTCGTGACTGGTGGGGTCTCAGCCCGTTTAAGTCCGAGAAAAGTCCGTCTTTCAAAGTGAACCCAGAGACCGGGCTGTGGTATTGCTTCAGCACGCAGCAAGGGGGCGACGCCTTCAAGCTCGTCATGAACCGCGAAGGCCTGGATTTCCCTGAATCGATCGAGCGCGTCGCGACGCGTTTCGGCTTTAAACTCGAGTATGAGAGCGGTGGCGACGGTAAGAGTGAGAAGTCTTTTCGAGGTCAACTGCTCGAAATCCACGAACTTGTCGCCGACTACTGGCGGCGCTGCTTCCTGGAAGACCCCGTCCACGGCGAGTGGATTCGCGACTACTGGACCCAGAAGCGTAAGTTCACCCTCGAGGTGGCGGATTCGTTTGGCATCGGCTTCGCCCCCGTCGACGATTCTAAGCTCATCCCTGGGCTCATTAAGAAGGGCTACACGCGAGAAGCCTTGGCTCAGACTGGATTGTTCTTCGGGGTTGATCGCGTGCCCGATCCGTTGCGCTGGCGCTGTCGTTTCCGTGGCAGATTAATTATTCCCATCCGCGACATTCAGGGGCGAGTCATCGCCTTTACGGCCCGCACACTCGACATCACCCCGCAGGATGACCCCTCCCGCGAAGCCAAGTACGTCAACTCACCGGAAACTGAACTGTTCAAGAAATCACGGACCGTCTTCAATATCGATCGGGCGCGCATGACGCGTAAGGACACGGAGCCTTTCGTCCTCGTCGAAGGGCAACTGGACGCCATCCGTTGTCACTCCGCTGGCATCCCTGGTGCCATCGCCGCCCAAGGCACCGCGGTCACGGAAGAGCACATGCAACAACTTCGTCGATTTACCCAGCGGTTGCTCGTCTTTTTGGATGCGGATGCGGCTGGGCAGAAAGCCGCCCTCCGCCTGCTGCCC
>CAISXT010000033.1 GCA_903889525.1 uncultured Opitutia bacterium
CAGCAGCCCTTGGACGCCGAAGAGACCCACTAATTGCCAGCGCCCGGAACCCAAGGAAACCAAGACGCCGATTTCGCGCGAACGCCGAATCACCGCGGAGAAAAGCGTGCTGCCGATGGAAAACGAGGCGACCAAGGTGATGATGAACATCAGGAAGAAGAGCATCGTCTTCTCAAAGCGAATGGCCTCGAGGAAGTTCTTCTTGATATCCTGCCAGGGCACGAAGCGCAGGTCCGGATGACCGACGCCCAAGCGCCCGGCAGTGGCGGCGGCCTGCGCGGGGTTCTTGAGGCGGAGGATCACGCCATGGGCGCGCGGGCCGAGACTCCAGATCTCGCGGAAACGGCGGAGCGGAATCAAGGCCGCGCGATCATCCACTTCGGTGAAGCCCGTCCGCACAATCGCACACACCTCGAGCTCGGCCGGGAGCGGCGCCTTCCCTTTTTCGGCACGTTCGGCCATCGCCGGAGACCAAAGCTCGATGCGGTCGCCCACTTGTGCGCGCAGATTACGGGCGAGACCGTAGCCAAGAATGACGCGACCGTCGTCGAGGTCGTCGAATTTTCCGGCGGTGACATATTGACGGGCTGGCTGACGCTCATCCGCTGGATCGATGCCGCGCACTCCGGCCACTCCAGAGAAATCCCCGCGGCGAAGTAAGCCCGGTCCTTCAGCGTAGGCCGTGGCACCATCGACTTCCTTGTCCAAGCGCAGCTTCGCAACCAGTTCATCAGGATTGGCGATGGGGGCCGCGCCGACGATCACGCAGTCGCCGAAGGATTCGCGAATCCGCAGCCGATGCTCTTCGCCGAAGCCATTCATCACCGTCTGCACGACGAGTAACGAAGCCACGCCGAGCCCGACGCCGAGGATCGATACCGTCGCGAACGCCGGGAAGCGCTTACCGGGAGGAAAGAGCTGACGGAGGGCGAGATGGAGGAACCAAGGCAAAGGGAAAGACTCAGGCCTGGGCTTCCGGAGCAAGCGTCGGGAAGAGGATGACGTCGCGGATATTGGCCGCTCCGGTCAGGAGGATGACCAATCGGTCGATACCAATCCCAAGTCCGCCAGCGGGAGGCATGCCATGCTCGAGCGCGAGCAGGAAGTCCTCGTCGATCTTCTGCGTCTCGGCGCCAGCCTGAATCTCCAGCATCTTGCGCTGCACGCCGGGGTCATTCTGCTCGGAGTAGGCCGGAGCGATTTCCTGGCCGTTGATGCAGAGCTCGAAGACGTCGATCGTGGTGTCGTCGCCGACGGTGACCTTGGCGAGCGGGCAGAGCTCCTTTGGGATATGCGTCACGAAAGTCGGCTGAATGAGGCCGGGCTCGATGAGTTTGCCGAAGACCTCGTTGGTGACTTCGAAGTCTTCCCAATCGGTGCGCGGCTCGTGTAGGCCCAGGGCCTTACAGGCGGCGATCTTTTCTTCCTTAGTCCGGGCGAACCACTGCGGATCGCCCGTGCGTTCCACGATCAAGTCTTTGTATTTCGCCTCGCGCCATTCGCCGCCGAGTTCGATGGTCACGCCATCCGGACGGGTGACGACCGTCGTGCCGAGGACGTCGGCGCAGACTTTCTGGATCATCGAACGAACGAGCTCCATCATGCCGCGGTAATCCGTGTAAGCCTGATAGGCTTCCAGCATCGTGAACTCAGGGCTATGCTTGACCGAGACGCCTTCATTACGGAAGACGCGGCCGATTTCAAAGACGCGATCCAGACCGCCGACCAAGCAACGCTTGAGGTGCAACTCGAGGGCGATGCGGAGATAGAAATCGCAATCGAGCGCATTGGAGTGCGTCTCGAACGGACGGGCGGCGGCACCACCGGCGATGGCGTGCAGTGCGGGGGTCTCGACTTCGGTGAAATCGCGGCTCCACAGGAAACGGCGGATGGCCTCGACTACGCGACTACGCACAAGGAGGCGGCGGCGGGATTCCTCGTTCACGACGAGATCAAGGTAACGCTGACGATAGATTTTCTCGGCATCGGTCAGGCCAGCCCACTTCTCCGGTAACGGACGCAGGGCCTTGGAGACCAAGCGATACTCCGCGGTGCGCACGGTGACCTCGCCGGTCTTGGTGCGGAAGAGCTTGCCACGCACGCCGACGAAATCGCCGGTATCGAGCATCTTCTTAAAATGGGTGTCGTAGGCTTCGCCGAGGGCGTCGCGCGTGAAGTACGTCTGAATGATGCCACCACGATCGAGAATCTTGACGAAGCTGGCCTTACCCATGACGCGCAGGGCGACGATTCGGCCCGCGACGGAGACCTCCGGACCTTCCTCGACGCCTTCGGGGAGGAGGGCTGGGCATTCGGTCGAAACATGGGTCTGATTCCAGTTGGCACGGAAGGGGTCTTCACCCGCGGCACGGAGTTGGGCGAGTTTCTCGTTTCGGACCGCAAAGAGGTCGTGGGAGATGGCGTTGAGGTCGGGCTTTTCGCTCATGTTGGCTACCCCAAAGGGGTGCCTCCGAGCAGGCGGGGTGGCAAGGGCGAAAGGTTCGGCTTTCCGTGTTGCGGCGGGACCTTTACGGAGAATAACCGAACCCCATGAAGGCGTATCTCGACCTGCTTCGCCATGTCCGGCAGCACGGAGAAATCCGGAGCGACCGCACCGGTACGGGGACGATTGGCATTTTCGGTGCCCAACTGCGCTTCGACTTAGCTGAAGGCTTCCCCTTGTTGACGACCAAGAAGGTGCACATGAAGTCGATCACGCATGAGTTACTGTGGTTTCTTTCCGGGAGCACGCAAAACGCCTGGCTGACGGAGCGAGGCATTTCGATTTGGAACGAATGGGCCACCGCCGAGCAGTGCGCCAAGTTCGGCCGCGCCGAAGGTGATCTCGGTCCGGTCTACGGACACCAATGGCGCCGCTTCGGAGCGACCAAGCGCCCCGATGGCACCTACGCCGAAGATGGCGTCGACCAAATCAAACGCGTCATGGATGAGATCAAGCGCAACCCCTCCAGCCGCCGACTCATCGTCACCGGCTGGAATCCGCAGGAAGCAGACAACGTCGCGTTGCCGCCGTGCCACACCCTCTTTCAGTTCCACGTCTCGACCGACGGTCGCCTCAGCTGCCAGCTCTACCAACGCAGCGCCGACCTGTTCCTCGGCGTGCCTTTCAACATTGCGAGTTACGCCATGCTGACGCACATGATTGCGCAGGTCACCGGCCTGAAACCAGGGCATTTCGTGCACACCTTCGGGGACGCGCACATCTATTCCAACCATGCGGAGCAGGTCGAATTGCAACTCTCCCGCGAGACGCGCGCCCTGCCCCGCCTCGTCCTCAACCCCGAAGTGAAAGACCTCTTCGCCTTCAAGTTCGAAGACATCTCCATCGAAGGCTACGACCCACATCCGGCGATCAAAGCGCCGGTGGCCATCTGATCTCGTGGAGTTCGGACGACCGCTCATCGCCATTGCCGCGGTCGCACGTAACCGCGGCATCGGTTTGAATAATAAATTGCCTTGGCGCATTCCGGAGGACTTCGCGTTCTTCAAGGCGACGACGATGGGTCAGGTTCTGCTCATGGGCCGCAAGACCTATGAGTCGATCGGCCGTCCCTTGCCTGGCCGCACCACCGTCGTGCTCAGCCGCTCCGGATTTTCTGCACCCGGCATCATCGTCGCGCGCGATTGGCAGGAAGCGGCCCAGGTCGAGCCGACCAAGACCCTCTTTCTCGCCGGCGGGGCCGCCCTTTACGCCGAAGCTTTGCCTTGGTGCAGTGAGCTAATCCTGACCCATGTGGACCTTGTGCCGGAGGCGGATGCCTTTTTCCCGGATTGGACGGGACGTTTTGATGCTGGGGAAGTCCTCGCCACCCATCCCACCTGTGTGATGCGGCGCCACCTCCCTAAACTCGGTTTTGCCTAATTTTAGGCAAATTTAGCCCTAGAAGAGGTGGGAGGGGCTAATGACCCCCATAAAGTGCCAAAAAAGGGCATTTAGGGGCGTTTTCTCCTTTCCAATGACTCCCCCCGCCCTACCGTCCCCCTCATGCCAGACGGCCTGTTTATCTTCTTCGCAGCACTGACTCTCGGAGCTGCCTGTTTGCTGGTCGCAAGTCGCAATGCAGTGACCTCGGCCATGGGGATGATTCTGGCCTTGGTCGGGGTCGCGGCCGATTTCTTCCTTCTAGACGCCTACTTCTTGGGCGTGCTGCAAGTCTTGGTCTACGCCGGCGCGGTCATGGTGCTCTTCCTGTTCATTATCATGCTCCTGAACACGGACGATCCCGAGGGCGCCTACCCTTGGAAAGCCGCCGCGCTCGGCCTGGCTGTTTTCTTCCTCTTAGGTGCCGGCGTGCTCTGGCTCTTCCATTGGTCCGGCGCCGTCGCCAGCACGCCAGCCGGAGCGACTCCACCCGAGCTTTCCGACCTCCCTGCAGTGTTCACCACTTCGGCTAAATCTTTCGGTCGCCTGCTCTACACCAAGTACCTCCTTCCTTTGGAGATCGCTGGCTTCCTCCTGCTCGTCGCGCTCGTCGGCGTCGTATCGTTGAGCAAGGATTCGACCGAAGGAAACGCCTGATTTTCCCGACATGGAACACACCTCTCTCGCCCACCACCTGATCTTGGCGGGCCTGTTGTTCGCCCTCGGGCTCACCGGCGTGCTTGTCCGCCGCAATTTGCTCGTGGTCTACATGTGCCTCGAGTTGATGCTCGCCGCTGCCACGCTCGCGCTCGTCGCTTTCTCGCGCTTCAACAAGACCATGGACGGTGCCGTCCTCGTCTTCTTCGTCATTACCGTCGCGGCTGCCGAGGTCGCCGTGGGCCTCGCCCTCATCGTCGCGCTATTCCGCAAGCGCGGCTCCGTGCAGTCCGACGCCCTGACCACCCTTCGCGACTAATTTTCCGATGCCTTCCGACCTTTCGTCCTTGGTTCACTGGATTCTCTTCCTGCCACTCGGAGCCGCCGCGATTTCGGCGCTGTTCCTGCGTAAACAGGGCACCCTCGCCGCTTGGCTTTCCACGGGTACGGCCTTCGCCATCGCCGGCCTTTCGCTGAAACTCCTCAGCCAAGACGGCATTGTCACTTGGCACACCGAACTCGCAAAGTTTGGCGGCATCAGCCTCGGCTTCGGCTACCTCATCGACGCCAATGCGCGCCTGATGCTCTTCGTGGTGTCATTCGTCGCCGCCTGGATTCACCTCTTCTCCGTGGGCTACATGAAGGAAGATGCGGCCCGCGGCCGTTTCTTCGCCGGTCTCTCGATTTTCATGTTCTCCATTCTGGGCATTGTTGTCGCCGACAACCTGCTCATGACGTTCATCTTCTGGGAGCTCGTGGGCTTCAGCTCGTACATGCTGATCGCGCATTACTTCGACAAAGATTTCGCCGCCGCGGCCTCGAAGAAAGCTTTCATCACTAACCGCATCGGAGACCTTGGTTTCATCCTCGGTATCGCGATGTGCCTTTCCCTTTACGGCACGCTCGATTTCGCCAAGCTGCAGTCCCACGCCGCCGCCGCCAAGACGATCCCCGTCGCCGTGGGTGCGCTGCTCATGTGCGGCTTCCTCGGTAAGTCCGCCCAGTTCCCGCTCCACGTTTGGCTCACCGACGCGATGGCCGGCCCCACGCCCGTCTCCGCGCTCATCCACGCCGCCACGATGGTAGCTGCGGGTGTCTACTTCATGGCCCGCGTGAGCTTCTTGCTCGCCCCTGAAGTCCTGAGCTTCATCGCAATCTCCGGTGCCGGCATGGCCGCCCTCGCCGGCCTCTGTGCCCTCGCCCAGACGGACATCAAGAAGTCGCTAGCCTATTCCACCCTCGCCCACCTCGGCATCATGGGTTGCGCCATCGGCCTCGGCCATCCCGCGCTCGCACTGATGCACATGGCCATGCACGCCTTCTTCAAGGCCACGCTCTTCCTCGGTGCCGGCTCCGTCATCCACGGCTGCCACCACGAGCAGGACATGCTCAAGATGGGCGGCCTGCTAAAGAAGATGCCGGTTACCGCCGCGACGTTCATCGCCGCGACCCTTTCCAATTGTGCCGTGCCGTTCCTCGCTGGCTGGTATTCCAAGGACGCCATCATCGAAGCCTCGTTCCACGACGGGAAATTCGCCATCTTTGCATTCCTCGCGCTCGCGGCGCTCGCCACGTGCCTCTACAGCGGCCGCATGATCCGCTTGGTCTTCCTCGGTGAAGCGAACTCCGAAGACGCGTCGCATGCCCATGAGTCCCCTTGGACGATGACCCTACCTCTCGTCGTGCTCGGCCTGGTCTTCTCCGTCGGCGGGGGCTTCGCGGCGCATGTCCTCATCCCGGCGAGTTCACTTCAGCCGATTGAGCACGCTCTCGGTGAAGTGTCGTTCCACTTGGCCGCCCCCTCGACCATCGTCGGCCTGCTTTCTTTGGTCCTCGGTTTCTTCGGGGCACTTAAGTTCTACGGGACCGTCCGCGGGGCGGATGCGCTCCAAGCCCTCTCGCCACGCACGTATCACCTCCTCGAACACCGCTGGATGGATGGCGTCTACCGCTGGTACATCGACTCCGTGCAGCGTCGCCTGGCAGAGTTCATCGCCTTCCTCGACTTACTGGTAATCAACGGATTCGCCGTGCGCTGGTTGGGTGGCGGCATTCCCGCCGTGCTCGGCTATCTCACTGGTCGCACCTTCCACCGCGGCCAAACCCGGGGCTACGCGCTCTGGATTGTGCTCGGCTCACTCTTTCTGGTTTGGTTCCTCCTCGCCCGCTAACCCATGGACACTTTTCCTGCCACCCTCCTGCAGATCACCGTCACGGCGCCGATCCTGATCGGCCTGGTGCTGATTGCTGGTCGCTCCCTGCCTCGCAGCTTCGCCTCCGGCTTCGCCCTCGGCGGCTTCGCCCTCCCAGCGGCACTCGCACCTTGGTTATTGGTGCTCTGGTCGAGTGAGAACACCACGGTCGGCCAATTTCAGTCCACGGGCCTCTGGGGATTTAATTTCGGCCTGAACGGCTTGAGTGCACCCTTGCTGGCGATGACTGCGATTGTAGGACTCGCCGCGGGCATCAAGGCCCTCACGCAGGAAGTGGAATCGCGTAACACTTACCTCGGCCTCATTCTGTTCATGCTCGGCGGCACGCTCGGCGTCTTCGGCACTAATCACCTCATCGGTTTTTACTTCTTCCACGAGTTCGCGCTGATCCCGACCTTCATCCTGACGCTCTTCTGGGGTGGCGAAGGCCGTCGCCCGGCTGCCATGCAGATGGCCATCTACCTGACGGTCGGGGCCATGGCCTCACTTGCCGGTATCCTCATCGCCATTGAAGCCTCGGGCATGGGATTCGCTCAGGCCAACTTCGGCGACGTCGCGCATGGCCTGCAGAGTGCCAACCACCTCCCCGCCGCCGTCGGTGCGCTCGTGCTCTTCGGTCTCGGCACACTCGCGTCGCTCTTCCCCTTCCATTCTTGGGCTGCCCCGGGTTACTCGGCGGCACCTACGCCCGTCTCCATGATTCATGCCGGTGCGTTGAAAAAGTTTGGCCTCTACGGCATCATCCTCGTCGGCCTCAGCAGCCTCGACATCACCGGCGGGAGGCTCGGCGATTGGTTCCTCTGGATGGCCGTCGCCAACGTCGTCATCGTGGGTTTCATCTGCATCGCGCAACGCGATCTCAAGCAACTGGTCTCTTGGAGTTCCGTCGCCCACATGGGGCCGGTCTTCCTCGGTATCTGGGTCTGCGGCAAATCGGGTAAAGCCGATGGCCTCGACGCAGCCGCCTTCCTGATGGTCGCGCACGGCCTCTCCTGTGCGGCCCTCTTCCTGCTGGCCAATGCCGTGCGGACGCGCGCGGGTACCTATCGACTTGATGCGTTAGGCGGCATGGCTTCCCGCGCCCCGATTCTCGCCGCACTCTTCATCGCTGCCACGATGGCCTCGATCGGCTTGCCTGGCTTCGGTAACTTCTGGGGCGAAATCGGCGTCTTCCTCTCCCTGCGCGATCAGTCACTCTGGTTGCAGGCCATCATCGCCTCGTCTGTCGTCATTTCTGCCGTGTACGCCCTGCGCGCGGTGGCGGCGACATTCTTCGGGCCGGCTTCTGAGTCGCTCGAGAAACGCTTTGCTTCGGCGCCCTTCGGCGATCTCGGCTGGGCTGAACGCACGGCTGTTGGCCTGCTACTGCTCGCTTCCATGGCCATCGGCTTTAAGCCCGCGCTGGTCACGAAGTCCACCAACGAAGTCACCAAACTCGTCACCACTTACTCGCAACATAACGCCAAGGCACCCGTCAAGGCTGTGCCTGCGCAGCCTGTGAAACGCTAATTTTCGACCGATGATTCCTTTTCTCGCCAACATCGACCGAGCTTTCAAGGTCCTGGCACCTCGGGCGGCAGACTGGCTGACCATCCTGCCTGAAATCGCGGTCGCCGCCCTTGCGCTCGTCTGCCTGGTACAAGCCATCCTACTGCCAAAGCCACTGCGCTGGCTCATCCCCGCGACCGCTCGCACGGGTTTAGTTCTGGTCATCGCGATGGCTTACACCACTGCGGGTCCGTGGGCGCCGAAGAACGATGTGGAATCCTTTGCGGGATTACTCCGACAGGACCTCCCGTTCGCAGGCGTCCGCTTGGTCTTCCTTGCTTCGGCACTCCTCACCAGCCTGCTCGCTGCGCGCTTCCTACGTGAACGTGGCGCGGCGATCGCCGACTATCACCACGTCCTCCTGGTGGTAACCGCCGCGTTCATGCTGCTCGCGCAGTCGAACCACTTCGTCACCTTCTTCCTCGCGCTCGAGACGGCCGCCGTCGGCCTCTACGTACTCGTCGGCTACCTGCGCCGCAGCGAAGCCTCCCTCGAAGCCGGCGTGAAATACCTCGTCGCCGGTGGCCTCAGTTCCGCTCTACTCCTGATGGGCATCGTGCTCGTCTACGGCGCGCTCGGCTCGGTCGCGGGCATCACCGACTCGCTCAACTTCACGCAAATCGGCAAAGCCCTCAGCGCGCAGGTGCTGACACCGACCGGCATCTCTCCGCTCACCCTCGTGGGGATCGCTCTGATTCTCGGCGGCGTCGCCTTCAAGCTCGGCGCCTTCCCGTTCCACGCGTGGATTCCCGACGTCTACCAAGGAGCCCCGACGCCCACGACCGCGTTTCTCGCGACCGCGTCCAAAGCAGCCGGTGCCTTCACCCTACTCGTGCTCGTGACCGGCCCCTTCGCGGCGCTGGCACCGAAACTTGCCCCAGTACTGGCTATCGCGGCCGTGCTGACGCTGCTGGCCGGCAATCTCGGCGCCCTGTCGGCCACGGACGTAAAGCGCACGCTCGCCCTTTCCGGCGTTTCCCACGCGGGCTTCATCCTGGCTGCCGTGACCGTCGCGGTCATCGCACCAGAGGCTACCGCTTACGGCTACACTGCGGAACAAGTCGTCGTCTTGTACTTACTCGCCTACCTCGTGGGCACCTTCCTCGCCAGCCAAGCGCTGGTTTCGCTGCCCGCCGCCGCGGACCACCTCCGCCCTCACCTGGCCCTACGCGGGCTCCTCCGCCGCTCGCCGTCGCTTGCCGCAGCCTTGGGCTTCGGCATTGGCTCACTGGCTGGGGTTCCGCCTTCGGTTGGCTTCATCGCCAAGCTCCTCGTCCTCGCCCTACTGGTAAAGGCCAAACTCTGGTGGGTCCTCGGTGTCGCCCTCGTCTGCGTCGCCATCAGCATCCACTACTATTTCTGCATCCTCCGGGAAGCGGTGGTCCGCCCGACGGAAGATAACACCGAACTCGCCCCGTTGGAGATCTCCTTCGGCGCGCGCTTCCTCATCGGAGCCCTCGCGGCCGCGACGATTCTCGGCGGACTACTGATCCTAAACTAAAGCCCCTTACCGCGACCGCGGGGGTGGTGCTTGCGATGGGCGGCTGAGAGCGCCGTCCGATCGACGGAAGTGTAAATCTGGGTCGTCGCGATATCGGCATGCCCGAGCATCTCCTGAATCGAGCGCAGGTCCGCGCCGCCTTCCAAGAGGTGCGTCGCGAAGGCGTGCCTGAGCAGATGAGGTTTAACCGGAACACTTACCCCCGCGCGTCGCGCCGCCTGCTTCACCCCGAGCCAGAAAGTTTTCCGGGAAATCGCGACACCCCGAGCACTGAGAAATAAAGCGCTGCCAGTCTTGGGTCGGACAAGCTTGGGCCGGCCGTGCGACAGGTAAACTTGCAGGGCGACGAGCGACGTCTCGCCCACGGGCACGACGCGATCCTTGGAGCCTTTACCGGTCACCCGCACGAGGCCCGACTCCGCATCGACCGCCTGGATTTCGAGACTGCAAAGTTCCGAGATGCGCAAGCCCGAGCCATACATCAGTTCGAGCATCGCCCGATCCCGCAATCCCTGTGGCGTCGAAGTATCTGGGGCGGAAACGACCGCGGCCGCTTCGGCGGCACTGATCATCCCAGGCAGCTTGCGGCGGAGCTTCGGCCCGTGGGCGAGTTCGGTGAAATCATCGCGGCGCAGGCCGACCCGGACGAGATGGGCGGAGAAGGAGCGCACGGCGGAAAGCCGGCGGGCGAGCGAGGCCGCCGCATGCCCCTTGCGATCCAAGGCGCGCACCCAGGAATCCACCTCCGCCAAACCGACCTCCGACCAGTTCGTCCGGCCCGCCCGGCCACAATGGGCGGCGAACCGGACCAGGTCCGATTCATAAGCCTCCGTCGTGAGCTTGGCCGCACCCCGCTCCAACGACAGGTGAGCCAAGAAAGCATCCACCGCCTCCTGCAGATCGGGCGGCACCTCGTCGCGTCGGGCTCGGGGCTTCTTGGACATGCGTCATCAGTATTGCCCCGACCGCCGAGGAGTCCATAAGGATTGAGCATGTCCAGCCAGCGTGAGCGCGCCATGAAGCCGACCGACCTCCGGGGAATCCTCCGCTATGTCCCGATGTTTCGTGACCACGTCTTCGTCATCGCCGTCGACGGCTCAATCATCAGCCACGAAAATTTTCCGAATATCGTGACCGATATCGCGGTGCTGCGCAGCCTATCGATCAAGGTCGTGCTCGTGCATGGCATCGGCCAGCAACTCGTCGGCTTGGCCGGCGAGCACAACATCGCGCTGTCAGATATCCAAGGCGAAGGCCCCACCGATGCGGCCACCATGTCGCTTGCACGCGAGGCTTCGGCACTCGTCTCCCAATCTGTACTCGAGAACCTCTCGCAAGCCGGACTCCGCTGCGCGATCACCAACGCCGTCCGATCGACTAAGATTGGGCGGATTCGGGGACGCGACCATCTGTTCACCGGCAAGGTCGAAAAAGTCGATGCCGCGATTCTCAAGTCGATGCTCGCGCAGGACATCCTCCCGCTCGTCACGCCCATCGTCTGCGACCGCGAAGGCCAATCCCTGCGCGTCAACAGCGACCACCTCGCCATGGAACTCGCGGTGGCGCTCGGCGCCTCGAAGTTAATTTACCTCACCCCGTTCAGCGGATTGCAGGTCGATGGCGTCGTGCAGCTCAACCTCCCCGAGGATGAGCTCAAGAAGCTCCTCAACGACAAGACCGCGAAACTTGATCCGCGCATCCGCAGTAAAGCGGTGCAGGCGGCCAAGGCGCTGGATGAGGACGTCCCGCGGGCACACATCCTCGACGGGCGCGTCTTTGGCGGCCTACTGACCGAGATTTTTGACAAGGTCGGCCTCGGCACGATGGTGCACGCCAATGACTACGATCGGATTCGCCAGGCTAAGAAGAAGGATGCCCAAGCCCTCTACAACCTCGCTAAACACGGCGCAAAGACCGAGGCGCTCGTCTCCCGCACGCGCCAGCAAATTGACCAGACCTACGGGGAATTTTTCGTCTACGAAATCGATGATAGCATCATCGGTTGCGCGGCGCTCCGTCCCTACCCGGGCGGCAAAGTCATGGAACTCGGCGCGGTCTACGTCCAGCCCTTCTACCACGGCCGCGGCGTCGGCCGGAAATTAGTCGAATTCGCCAAACGGCGCGCCAAGCAACTCGGGGCGAAGAAATTGATGGCGCTGACTACGCAGACACAGGGCTTCTTCCAGTCGGCCTGTGGCTTTTCCGCCGCGACGTTGGCGGACCTGCCAGCCGAACGCCGCCAAGCCCTGAAGACCAGCGGGCGTAATTCCCAGGTCCTTTCCTTTTCGCTAAGCCGGTTGAGCGACTCCGTGCGCTGAGGCCTATTTGGCGGTGAAGAATCCGCGCTGCTTCTCGCTGATCGGCAGGCCGGCTTTCTCCAGCACCAGCAGGAAATCTTCCCAGAACACCCGCTTCACCGTGTTGCTGGAATTATGCAGCAGGTAGTTCGGGTGATAGGTCGCCATCAGTGGCACGCCTCCGAGGTCGAACCAATGACCGCGGGCATTCGTGATGGATGGAGTCACCCCGTGCAGCGACTGAAAGGCCTGAGCTCCGAGGGCGACGACGACCTTCGGCTGGATGATATCAATCTGGGCGCGCAGGTAAGGGAGATTGAAAGCAAGTTCGCGGGCCGTGGGCGGCCGCTTACCATAGACCGTGGGTGCCTCCGGGCGCCAGACCATCAGCGGAAGGAGATAGCATTCGGCCTCCGTTAGCCCAGCGGCGGCGAGGATTTTCTGGAGGATCTCGCCCGCCGCGCCGGCAAAAGCCTTGCCGGATTCCATCTCCTCGAGCGTGGGGGCTTCGCCGACTAGCACGACCTTGGCGCCCAAGGAGCCGTGGCCAAGCAGCGGGCGATGCTTGTCTATAAGATGCTTCTTAGTCTCCGGGCAGGCATCGATCAGTTGAGCGAGAGCCTGCATCCGTTCCGACTTCGTGCCGGCCGGCAAAGTAAACACCGGTGGGTCTGCGATGACCACTGCGGGGGCGACAGAAGCGGGTCGGGGGACTACCGCTTGGAAGGTCGGGCGGGCGGAGGCGACTGACGTCGCCACGGGGGCCACCGGGGCGGCAGAGGCGGGCGGGCCGACGAGGGCTTTCAATGCGACCAGGGAGGCATCCGAAACGCTCACCCGACGAACCCCCTCCGCCTTCTGGCGCTTCAGCTCCTCCAGCAGGGCATCTAGGGCTTCAACGGGGTCAATCACGACACGGCAAGGGATTGGATGGCACGGGCCAGGGTCAAATCTTTCTCGGTGACTTGGTTGCCCGCGTCATGGGTACTTAGCCTCAGGGTCACTTTATTCCAACTATTGAGGATTTCTGGGTGGTGGTTGAGTTTTTCGGCCACCTCGCCCAATTGGTTAATAAAAACAAGCGCGGCCTTGAAATCTATAAATACATAGAACTTCAACAACTTACCATTATCAAGGGTCCACCCATCCAGCCCAATTAAAGCTGCTTGGATCTGAAAGGTCTCCAAGGGTTGGCGCATGAAAAACATCTTCTTTACCCCCTTTATCGGTGTCAACGCAGGGCTAGGAGTTGACCCCTATTGTGAATAAACTTGCCGAAGCCCAATTAAACTGACTTAACGGCGGTCAGGTTTGTCTCGGAAAATAACCAAAGTAAGAGACAAGCCCCGCAATAATCCGGTGAGTTGACGGTCGTTAAGACGGCAAATCGAAATCCGAAGGTCGGAAACGGGCAATGCGGTGTAGGTAAACCAAGCAAAACAAAAGATAATATGGAAAACAAACTGTTCGTGGGCAATCTGCCCTGGGCCGCAACCGAATCCGACATCCGCGCTCACTTCTCCCAAGGCGGCGAAGTGGTCTCCGTGGAAGTTATGATGGACAAGTTCACGGGTCGTCCTCGTGGCTTCGCCTTCGTGACCATGGCCAATAATGAGGCTGCTCAGGCTGCGATCGCTAAGACTGAAAACATCGATTTCATGGGTCGCCCCCTGAAGGTCAATGTTGCCCGTCCTCGCGAAGAACGCCCGTCCTTCGGTGGTGACCGTCCCCGCTCCGGCGGCTTCGGTGGCGACCGTCCTCGCTCCGGCGGCTTCGGCGGTGGAGATCGCGGCGGCTTCGGCGGCGGCGGCTCTCGCGGCGGCTTCGGCGGCGGCGGCGGCGGTGGTGGCTCTCGCGGCGGCTTCGGCGGCGGCGAACGTCGCTCCGGCGGCTTCGGCGGCGGCGACCGTGGCGGATACTAATCCTCGGATTTACTCCCTCCCCAAGGGCGCCTTACGGCGCCCTTTTTTGTGCCTATTTCCCTCTAATAGGGCTAATCCACTTGTCCGCAACTGACCGACCTCCTACCAGTATACCCCTCCCCATGAAGCGACTGACCAGCATCCTGCTCCTCGCCTTAGCCTTAGTCCCGGCCCGCGGCGCCCTCAACACCGACGGGCTGCCCGCCGGCGCGGCAATGATCGCCGGCTTTGACCTCGCGGCCTTCACCACCACCCAACTCGGGCAGGCGGTTATGAAGGCCGGATCGATTCATAGCGGCAACAGCGTCGACGCTAAAGCCGCGAAAGAGAAACTCGGGATCGATACCCAGAAAGACATCCGGGCCGTCGTCCTCGGCGTCTATCCTGGAGCTGACGGCAAGGTGTCAGATAAAAACGCCCAAGGCGTCATTCTAGTCCGCGGTAAATTCGACCCCGCCAAAATCAATGCGGCCGCCAAGGACGCCAAGGTGCCGTCCACGCCCGCCGGCAAATACCAAGCCTGGGAAGCCCGGGCTTTCTTTGACGCGATCTTCGGCCCAAGGCCCAAGGGCGACAATGGCGAGGCCTACCTCGTCGTCTATTCTGCCGACCTGATTGCCATCGCCAGCAAGGATTTCCTCGACCGGGCGCTCACAGCCTTGGAGAAAAACACCAAGGCCGAACTATTGCCGAGCGAGGTGCGCGCCAAATTCGACGCCGCGGCCAAGGGGTGGATTTTCCTCTACGCCGATGCCACTCGGGCGAAGTTGAAGGATGACTCCTCGGGCATCAATGAACTCACCGTCGTACTCGGCGAAAGTGCCACCGACCTGCAACTGAGCATCGCGGCCAACTTTATCACCACGGAGAAAGCGACGAGTATCCGCAAGCAGGCCAAGGGATTACAGGCGTTCGCCATGATCGGATTGATGAATGATGACGGCAAGACCCCCGCGGAGAAAGAGGACTTGCAGACGCTTTCCGAACTCATCCAGAAGATTCGCGTTGGCGGCGAAGCCAACCGGTCGACCCTCGACCTCGATTTTTCGGCGGAGAAATCCGCGAAGGCGATCGTGCACGCGATCGAGAAGGCGCAGAAGGAAAAACCCAAGGCACCCGCCGCCAAGTAAGCCGCTGGTCAGGCCTTCTCCAACGTGCCATCGGCGCGCAGGCGACGATAGTAGCAACCGGAGCGCGCCTTGCCGTTCTCCTTGGTATGGCAGGCACCCCGTCCCGCTGGACGTACCTTGTAGAGAATTGAGTTTTGCTCGCAATTCACGCGCACCTCAAGGAGTTCGAGAAAATCTCCCGAGGTGAGTCCCTTGATCCAAAGCTCGTTGCGGGAGGTGCTCCAGAAGGTCGCCTTCTTTTCACGGAGCGCCGTCTGCAAGGCCAGCTCGTTGACATAACCAAGAATCAGGACTTCGCCGGTCTGCGCATCTTGCGCGACAGCGGGGATGACATCGGCCGTCCCGGAAGCAATTTTCCGCAGTTTTCCAAAGTCGAGACGCAGGGCGAGGCCTTCTTCGAGTTCTTGGTCGGACATGAATCCATTTGGGATGGGTTACAGGGCTCATTCAAGGCTGGAATCCCTACCCACTTATCCCTTACGGATACATCCTATGTCGCTCAACAATTCCGCCGACCTTTCCCGCGCCGCCACGGAAGCCCGTGGGTTGGCCATGGACGCCGTCGCCGCCTGCCATTCAGGCCACCTCGGACTACCCCTGGGCGCCGCTGAAATCGGCTCCGTTCTCTACGGCAACTTCCTTCGCCACGACCCGGCCGCCCCGCAGTGGATCAACCGTGACCGCTTCGTGCTCTCCGCTGGCCATGGCTCGATGTTCGTCTACGCCTGGGTACATCTCGCCGGCTTCGACCTTCCCCTCCAAGAGGTGAAGAATTTCCGCAAGCTCCACTCCAAGACCCCTGGTCACCCGGAGTTCGGCGAAACCGTCGGCGTCGAAGCGACCACGGGGCCCCTCGGTCAGGGCACAGGCAATATCGTCGGCATGGCCGTCGCCGCCAAGATGGCTGCGGCCCACTTCAACACCGCCGAGCACAAGATCTTTGACCATATTGTCGTCGGCCTCGCGGGCGACGGTTGCCTGCAGGAAGGCATCTCCCAAGAAGCGGCTTCTTTCGCCGGCCGCTTCGGCCTCGATAACCTCATCATGCTTTACGACTCCAATGACGTCACCCTCGACGCCATGGCCTCGAAGACGCAGAACGAAGATACCGCCAAGCGCTATGAGGCCGCCAACTGGGAAGTCTTCACGGTCAAACAGGGCAACGAACTCGACCCCATCGCCGAAGCCCTCGACCAAGCCCGCGCCAGCAAGAACGGCAAGCCGAAGCTGATCATCTGCAAGACGATCATCGGTAAAGGCATCGCTGAAGTCCAAGGCACCTCGAAGGGCCACGGCGAAGCAGGTGTCAAATTCGTCGATGCTTCGCGCAAGGCCCTCGGCCTGCCGGAAGAGAAATTCTATGTCTCGCCAGAGACCCGTGCTTACTTCGCCGCCCGCAAGGCGCAACAGGCCGCCGCGCACGCTGCATGGCAGCAAACATTCAGCGCTTGGGCTAAGGCCAATCCGGAGAAAGCCGTCCTCCTAGCCAAGGCGCAGAAAGGCGATCATGGCGACGTGCAGTCGCTCCTCGCCGCCATCCCAGAGTTCGGCAAGAACTCCCTCGCCACCCGCGTCTCGGGCGAAACCTGCATCAACGCCGTCGCCAAGGCCTCACCACTCGTGCTCTCAGGCTCCGCTGACCTCCACGGCTCCACTAAAAATTATATCAAGGACGTGGGCGACTTCGACATCGCGACCCCGGCTGGCCGCAACCTCTACTTCGGCATCCGCGAACACGGCATGGGCGCCATCCTCAACGGCATGGCCTACCATGGTATCTTCAAGGGCTCGGGCGCGACGTTCCTGACGTTCTCCGACTACCTCCGCCCTTCCATCCGCGTGGCCTCGCTAGCCAAACTGCAGGCCTTCTACATCTTCACGCACGATTCTGTCGGGGTCGGCGAAGACGGCCCTACGCACCAGCCAGTGGAAACCGTCAGCGCCCTCCGCTGCATCCCGAACCTCGACGTGGTCCGCCCGGGCGACGCCGAAGAAACCGCGGCGGCCTTCGCCCATGCGGTCGCCCGTAAAGACGGCCCCGTGGCCCTGATCCTCTCCCGCCAGAACGTCCCTTCGCTCGATAGCGTATCAGTCGCCACTCGCCGCCAAGGCGTGCTCAAAGGGGCCTACGTCCTGCGCAAAGAAAGCGCCGCCCTCACCCACATCATCATCGGCACGGGCAGCGAACTCTCGCTCGCCCTCGCCGCCGGCGAGGAACTGGGCGCCGGCGTCCGCGTGGTGTCCATGCCTTCCATGGAGCTCTTTGCCCGCCAACCCAAAGCCTATCAGGAAGAAGTCCTGCCAGCCGCCTGCACCAGGCGCGTGAGCATCGAAGCCGGCGTGACGATTTCGTGGGGCCGCTACGTCGGCACCGCCGGTAAAGCGATTGGCACCGACACCTTCGGCCTCTCCGCTCCGGGTGAAGTCGTGATGAAGGAACTTGGCATCACCAAGGAAGCCGTGGTCGCCGCCGCCAAGGCACTTTAAGCCAGACGCCCATCAACGAAAAGACCGGCCACTTCGGGGGCCGGTCTTTTTTTGGCCAAGTTATTTCGCCTCCTGCAGACCCTTCAGCGAAAGGTGATAAAGGTCACCCTGCTCCGAGCCGACCAACAGGGTTTCGCGATCGAGCCATGAGCATCCCTCGATCTGCCAAGAGAGTATCGGCGGCGATAAGGGTGCATAGAGGGCGCGACCATGGAAAAAATCCTCCCCAGCGATTGGCAATTCAAAGACCCAGACATTGCGATAAGTCAAGATGGCCAGCCTGCCCTGCTCCGGCGACAGACATGCATCCGTGACCATGCCACCCGCATCAAAGCGGGCCAACTTGGTGAGCACCGCCCGCGTACCCGCTACCGGAATATCCGCCCGCCAGAGATCCGTCAGGGTATCGCGCCGATGCTTGGTGAGTAGGTAAAGTTTTCCGTGCAAGAGAAACATTGCCTCGCAGTCGTGGGCGAGTTCGGGGTCCGGAAACGCGGTCTGATCCGGCCAGGTAAACGTCACCTTGCGAAAATCGATGACCGCGGTGTCACCCAGCTTGGGTTCTTTGAAAAGATAAAAGGCGAGTTCCTTGCGGCGGGAGACATTATTGCCGACGTCGCCGACGATCATGTTGCCCTTGTGGTCGCCCGTCAGCGCCTCCCAGTCGACATTCGTGGCGCCCTTGAGCGCCACGCTCACCCAGGGACCCTGAGAGGCCGCCACGAAACTCCCGTCGGCATGAATCGGGACGATCTTCGGTTTATTCCCGGAATCCGAAAGGGTCCAGAAAACGCCCGGCATCGATGGGCTGGCCCACAAGGCGGAACACTCGGGCACGGTCTTGAGGTTAAGTTTTCCCGCCGACTTGAGACCCACGGCCGCCATTTCGGGCACGGTGCGGACGACGACCGGCGGCTCGGCGCCCCAGGCGAGAGCGACCGCCAGCAGACAAAAGAATGGGGATGCAACCCGCATCCAGCCAGCCTACCCAACGGACATTCGTTGGCAATCCGTCCGTCCAATTTGCTGTCGAAATAGGCTACCCTGTGTGCATCGTGCACCTATGGCCCGCAAATCGTCGCGTTCACTCTGGACGGCAAAGCTGAGCGGTGCACCTCTGGAGCGTTCGCTAGACCCGGCCAAACGCCCGCGAAAGGTCGCCGCCGCCCTCTCCGCGGTCCGGGGTTGTCGGGCCATCATCCTCGGGATTGATCCCTCCCTGCGCGGCACCGGACTCGCGGTCATCGATGCCCGCCGCGAACCGATGCGCCTACTCGCCAGTGTCACCGTCAAACTCGCACCCAAACTCGCCGCTTTCGAATGCCTGGGGCAAATCGCGGACGCAGTCGAAAAACTGGCCCGAGTCCACGGCGTCACCCAAGCCGCCATCGAAGAAACCATTTACGTACAAAACTTCCGTACCGCCCAAGCGATGGGCGCCTCCCGGGGGGCGGCGTTGAGCGTACTCGCCCGACTCGGCGTCAAGGTCGGCGAATACGCGCCTAAACGGATCAAGATGGCCGTGACGGGCCACGGAGCAGCCAGCAAGGAACAGGTCGGGCGCATGATCAAGTCGGTACTAAGCCTGCCCGAAGAACTGCCGCTCGATGAATCCGACGCGGCGGCGGCGGCCCTTTGCCACGCCTATACGGCGACCGTCTGACTTAAAGGTCTTCGCTGACGGCGAACTGATCCTGACGTCCGTGGGCCTGGCTCCAGCGAGCCATCAATTCATCTAAGGGCACCGGGCGGACTTTCTGGCGAAGATTATAATCACCGGCCACGATGCAGGCTTTCAGCTGCCCCCAGATCGCCACATAAGAACGCGCGAAAAGTAGGGATTCATCGCGGAAGAGGCTGGAGACATGACAGCAACCGCCCACCTCTGTGATGATGAAGCGCCCCGCCTTCAGTTCGTCGACCGAGATAGCCCGTAAATCGAAGCGGGCAAAGTGAAGCCCCGGGAAGTGCTTCGCAAACGCCGTTACGGCCTCGTCAAGTTGCACGGTGATCAAGTCGTGGCGGTGGAGACAGCGGGCGCCATGCCCGTAGCTTCCGGTAAGATTAAGGATGACCTTCTGGCCGGCAGGAATCACCCGGTTGAGATCGCTGGCATGACACTGGATGAATAGCTCACCACGGGAGACGGCCACTTCATCCAGCCAGATTAATTCCTCCAGCGTCTGCTCGCCGTCGCCGCGCACCGCGACATCGCGCTTCTGCACCACGGCCATGATTCGGCCGTCGTCCTTGCCCGGATTCCGCCGCCAGACGACTTCGAATTCGAAACCGGAAATATACTTCTGCAGCAGGAAATCCTCGGCGGCGGCGCGCACGAGTTGCTCCAACTGTTCCGCCGTGTGCACAAACCGCAGGCCCGCACCGTTTTCGGCGACCTCTGGCTTGAATACGACCGGCCAGCCGTGACACATGGCGAAGGCCTGGGCTTCGCGCACGCGTTCATCCTGAGGGTCATCGAGGGACAACGCCAACGTCGGGCAGCAGCGCGAATCGCGCTGGAAAGGACGAAGTAAAAGTGACTTGGAATCGCCGACAAAGCCGCCGATACGCCCAAAGGCCGGATTGGCGGAAGCAAAAGCCGTCAAGCGACGGTAGCGCAAGCACAGGGCCAGAATCCCCAACCGCACGGGCAGATAAAGCAGCCAGGCCGGCCATAACGATGGCTGCAGGAAACCGCGGACCTTCATCGTGATTTGCCGGCGACCACGCCACGTGAAAGCCGGGACAACCCAGTGGGTGACGAAGTGCAGGAAGAAAAGGAAGCCAATGATAACCCAGATGGCGTTACTCTTGTAGTGGGCGAGCTGCTCCATCGCCTTAGCACCGAACTTATAACCGATCCACATCAGCGGCGGCGTCCAGATCAGGGCGGCGATAAGCAGGAGAATCCCCAGTCGGAAGATATTCAACCGCATGATGCCGGCGGTGACGAAGGTCGGCACGCGGCTGGCGGGAATGAAACGCGAGCTAACGACGACCAGCATGCCCTTCGGCGTCGAAAACCATCCTGCCCACTGGTTGACTTTATGCTCCTTCAGGAACCACTTGAGCGGAGCACGCCGCAAGGCCTTTCGCCCCAGGAAGCGCCCGAGCGAATAAAGACAGACATCCCCGATGAAGATACCGGCGGTGCAGGCCGCCGTCGCGGACCAGAAATCGATGATTCCAACCGAGACCATCAGCCCAGAGGCCAAGCAGGTGGGGTCTTCCGCGACAAAGGTACAGATGACAATGATCACCAGCAGAATCCAGAAACGGGCTCCAGCCGCCTGCGGGATCGGAGGTATTTCCGGAGGGGGCAACACGGCGGGCGACGGCTTCTTCTCCTGTTCGACGATGAACTCCCGGATCTCCGTGCTCACGCCAGGGATATCAGCGAACACCGCATCGCGGCCGCCGGGTATAACATGGAGCCGGGCCTGCGGTGCGAGCTTGACGGAATAATGCGCCGCCTCGACTGGCGTCATCCAATCGGCATCACCATGGATGATCAGCAACGGCTTGGTCCATTGATGAATGATTTTCTTGGAGTCCGTGAGATCGGTATCGAAGACCGTCCGGGCATAATCTCGGTCCCAGGGGAGCAGGTCGACTGCGCCGAAGTTCGGCGTCAGGCGCGACACGCCCCAGAAGAACGCCCCCTGAAAACCATAGACGATTTTATTGACCAAGGGGTTGCCGAGTAATTCGAATTCCTGAGCCCCGGGCGAGGAAAGCATGGTGAGCGATTGCACGCGACGAGGATGAGCGGAGGCCAGCTCGAGCGCAGCGACCCCTCCGAAACCCTGACCGATCACATGATAGCGCTTAACGCCGTAGTGCTCCATCAGTGCGGCCACGACTTCGGCATTCGCCTCCATCGAATGGCTGGGGACCTGCCCGGGACTGGTCTTGAACCCCGGCATGAACGGCTCGACCACCGACACTCCAGGGTTGCGGGCTAATTCCTCGCAGAGCTGCGAGCCCTTGTCATCCCAGGGCACGCGATGAAGGTAGACAATGACTGTATCCCGGAAACGTGGCTGCACGAACTCCTGGGCTTCCTCCGCCCCCAGCACGCCATGAAGGTGGGCGCGGATGGGGATGGTGTACGGCAACTGCTTGACCTTATCCCCGCTGAAGTCGAAAGCCGGAACATTGATGGGCCTTCCGTCGGCAACCGTCTCGATTGAACTGAAAAAAGGGAAACTCGCCGACAGGCTAAGGAGCACCAGGTAGCCGAGCACCAGCAACCATGTCCCCGGGACACGCCCGAGGATGCGCTTACTCTCAGCAGTGGTGGGCATTCACCCCCATCCAAAGGCTCCCACCCGCAGGCGCAAGGCGGGAAGGGAATAACCCCCTAAGATTGCCCGATTTATGGCTTCCGTAATAGGGTCAACCCCTCTTGTCTTTCCAGACGTGCAATCCACCGGAAAGGAACTCCTCGGCCTCAGGGTCACCGTCGACAAGGTAGTCCACCATCGAGACGTGAACTTCCCTCCGGAAACTCCGCACGCCTTCGTCTACTTCCTGACCATCAGCAACCTCTCGCAGGAGACGGTCAAGCTCCTGGGCCGTAAGTGGATCATCCGGGCCCCCGACGGCAGCATGGAAATCGTCGAGGGCGACGGCATCGTCGGCGAGACCCCGACCCTCCCTCCCGGCGAGCAGTTCTCTTATAACAGCTACCACCTCGGGGGCGGACCGCTCACCGCCGAGGGCGCCTTCCACGGCACGACCGCCACCGGCGAACGCGTCTTCGTGCGCATCCCGCAGTTTGCGATGACCCCACCCACGACCCCTTCCTAATGCGACTTACTGACCTTAACTCTGGCCGCGAAATCGGCGCCAATTGCATGCTCGCCGAATTCGGCGGCCTGCGCGTGGTGATCGACTGCGGCCTCCACCCCAAACTCGACGGGCGGAAGGCGCTACCACAGATCGATAAAATTCAGGGCTCGGTCGATGGCGTCATCCTCACGCACTGTCACCTCGACCACCTCGGCTCGCTGCCGCTCCTACTCCGCCAGCATCCCGCCTCGCGCGTCTACGCTTCCGCGGCCACCACGCTTTTCGTCCGCCGCCTACTCAGCAACTCGATTCAGGTGATGAAGCGCCAGCGCGAAGAAACCGGCAACGCCGACTACCCGCTGTATGTCGAGAGCGACGTCGAACGCGTCGAGCATGCGCTCGCGGCCGTGCCGATTGCCAACCCCCGCATCATCGGCCGGGGCGGCGAAGAAATCGCCATGTCCTTTCACCTCGCCGGGCACGTCGCCGGGGCCGTGGGCTGCCTCATCGAGCACCGCCGCCAGAAGCACTTCTTCACGGGCGATGTCCATTTTCAGGCCCAACGCACTGTCGCTGGGGCCACTTTCCCGCGCCAACCCGTGGACACATTGGTGATGGAATGCACCCGCGGTGCCACGACCACCGTCCCCACTTTTAGTCGCGCCAAGGAAGAGCAACGCCTCATTAAGGCCATTAATGAAGTCTGCGATGAAGGTGGCTCCGTTCTCCTCCCGGCCTTCGCCTTTGGTCGTATGCAAGAGATTCTGCTCCTCCTCCAGGAAGCCGCCGATGCGGGTAATCTCGCCGACGTACCGATTTTCTGTTCCGGCCTCGGGATGGATCTTTGCGATTACCTCGACGCCGCGAGCAAGAAGACCAAGCAGGTCAAATTCAGCCGCCAGGTCCTCCGCGATCTCGGCATCCTCCCGCTCTCTCGTAAGTACACGCAGCCCGGCAAGAACATGCCCGAACGGGGCATCTACCTTCTTTCCAGCGGTATGCTGGTGGAAAAGACCCCCGCTTGGCGCGTCGCCGCCAACATGCTCGACCACGCAGAGAACGCCGTTTTCTTCGTGGGCTATTGCGACCCCGAAACCCCGGGCGGCGAGCTCATCGGGATGAACCCGGGCAGCGAATTTAAATTTAAATCCCTCGACCACATCTCGACGCTGCGCGCTCGGGTCGAACGCTTCCACCTGAGTGGCCACGCGGACCGCGAAGAACTCATTGATTTCGCGAAAGCCCTTGCCCCGAAAGATATCGTCCTCACCCACGGCGACCCACCCGCCCGCGCCTGGATGAAGGAAACGCTGGCTGCGGCGATGCCGGGCACCCGCGTCCATGACCCTGAACCGGGCGTACCGATCGACCTGTGAGCCACCTACCGCAGTCCGTCGAAGATTGGCGTGAGTTCACCCTCACGCGCGGTCCTCGCATGGCGGCGGAAGCTTTCCTGATCAAACTGGCCGGCCTCTCGGCGACCGAACAACGGGCGGCGCTTTGCGGCCTGCCGGACACCCGCGAACTCGTGCGGCGCTTCGAGTCGGCTTGGCCGCGCCGCGAAAGTTCCCTCGGGGGCGTGCCGTTCCTGACGAAGGATCTCTATTTCCGTGCCGGCCAACCGACGTTCGCCGGTTCCACCTTCCTCCCGGAGGAGCTCGGCGAGACACGCACGAGCTCTTCATTACCCGCCGCTTTTGAAAACGACGCCGGCGCCATCGAATGCGGCCGCACGCAACTTAATGAGTTCGCCTTCGGGCTCACGGGGGAGAATCCGCACTTTGGCGACTGCCCGCATCCCGCCCGCCCGGATTTACTCTCCGGGGGCTCAAGCTCTGGCTCTGCCTTCGCCGTGGCGCGCGGGCTCGTGCCGTTTGCGCTGGCGACCGATACCGCCGGATCCATCCGCGTCCCCTGTGGCTTCTGTGGCGTCTGGGGGTTGCGACTCTCACCTGACCTTGCGCCGGTCGGCGATATCTTCCCGCTCTCCCCGGGCTACGACACCCAAGGCTGGATTACGCGCACCGCCGCGGACCTTCGTCAGGTCTCCGCCGCCGTGCTTGGCGAAGCCCCGCCAGCCGGAGCTGGCCTCTGGGCAGGTGATCTTGGTCTCGGCCTTCCCGCAGCTGACCTCGAAGCCATGCGCCGCGTCGCCCTGCGGGCCGGCGCCCAGGAAGACGCCGCTGCTGCCACCCTCTTAAGACTGGCCCTCGCTGAGGCTGCCCAAGCCTATCCTGTTCTCGGCGGCCATGCCGCTGCCCGCGTCCACGCGGCTTGGCTGGAGCGCCGCCAGCCGGACTACGATCCAGTCGTCTGGGCCCGCCTTGATGCGGGTCGTCGACGCACCCATGAAGAATTACGCACCGCCGAAGCCGTGCGAACCCGCGTGATCGAAGCCTTCCGCGCGGTCTTCCGGCGGCACCACTTCATTGCGCTCCCTGCAACCATCGGCGGAGCCTTACCCAAATCAGGCATGGATGACGTGCTGCGTCGAAAGTTGCTCGCGCTAAATGCGCCAGCCTCACTTGCAGGCTTACCCGCGCTGGCTGCACCTGCCACCTTGGAGAACGGGCTCACCGGAGGCGTCCAGTTCCTCTTCCCGGATATGGCTAACTTCGGCTGGGATGCCCTCTTAGGACGTCTCGTGTAATTAGATCCGCTGACGGCGCATGTGCGCCGAAGGCTGACCGAGACCTTCGCGATATTTAGCGACGGTGCGGCGCGCAATCTGCACGCCACGCTTACGCAGTTCCATCGTGATCGCCTCGTCGGCGAGCGGCTCCGCGGGGTTCTCCCGGGCGAGGATATCGGCGATCATCTCCTGTACGCCTTCCTGGGCGACCGTACCACCATCTGACGTCGAAACACCGGAGGTGAAGAACCAGCGGAATTCACGCAAGCCGTGCGGGGTCAGCATCCACTTACCCGCGGCCGCCCGCCCGACCGTCGTCTCATGCACGCCCATCTCCTTGGCGACATCCGTCATGGTCAGAGGCTTCAATTTAGAAGGCCCGTGTTCGAAGAAATCCGTCTGGCGGTCGACAATGATGAGGGCCAGGCGCTCGATGGTGCGCTGACGCTCCTCGATGGCACCGATGAGGAAATTTCCCTGACGCATGCGCTCCAAAACATAAGCCCGTTCCTTGTCGCCGAGGGCGTTACCCGCGAGCATGTCCTTATAAGCCGGGACGAGCCGAAGCTTGGGGACATGGCGGTCATCCATCGTGATCTTCCATTTGCCATCCTCGCCTTGCGCGACCGTCGCATCCGGGGTAACGACCCGGTTGTCATCGTGGGAGAAGCGGCGGGATGGGACGGTCTCCAACTTGGCAAGTTCCGCGAGGCCTTCCCGCACCCCATCGATTTCGACGTCCAAGATACGCGCGCACTCCTCGAGGCGGCGACCCATCATCGGCTCCCAACAATCATTTACCAACCGGGCGGCGGTGGAAAGCCCGCGACTGCGCTGCCGGAGCTGCGCCAGAAAACACTCCCGCAGATCACGCGAGCCGATGCCCGGAGGATCGAAGCCCATCATCAGCGTGTGGGCGGACGTAATGGCCTCGTAGGATTGCCCAGATCGCAGGGCGATGGTGGAAAGGTCTTCCTCCAGGAAGCCGCGCTCATCGAGCGAGGCGATGAGGAGTTTGAGGGCCTCTTGGACGGCAGCATCATCGGAAGCGCCCCGCGCTTGATCGCCCAGATGCTCCGCCAGGGAAGCCTCGCCCGTGGCGGACTCCATCATATGGCGGCGGCGCTCCTCATCCTCCTGGGTATACCCCTGGGAGCGCATCTCTTCGTAATAACTTTCGTCCCAGTCGTCCTTCATGCGACGCAAGGCATCAAAATCGTCATCTCCGAGCGAAAGTTCGCGCGGACCCTCTTCTTCCGATTCCTCAGGGGCGCTCACGGAATCCGGGGGATCGACCGAGACCAGTTCGACTTCTTCCAATAAAGGGTTGGCCGCTAACTCGGAGGAGATTTCGCGCAATAGTTCCGCCGCCGGTACCTGCAGAATGCGGAGCGACTGGCGGAGCTGCGGAGTCAGGACCATGCCCTGCACCTGCTTCTGCGACTGATTGATGCCTTGGTTGCCCATGGAACGACCCATAACTAAGAGAGTTCGGAGGCGATTTGCAAAAGGTATCGGCAGGCAATCGGCTTGCTAAGCAAATAGGTTAGCCCAATCTTTATGCATACCTGCCGAGGGTGGGCCGCCCCATGCGTCACTTCTCACTTTTTATCGAAGATCAAATCGTCGGCCCGCTGACCGAGGTGGAAATCTCTACCAAAATTTCCGAGGGCAGCTTGACCGCTGACACACGCTGTGCTCCCGTCGGCTCCACCGAATGGGAACCCCTCTCTAATCACTTCCCGTTCGGTCCCGGGCTGAAAGTCAACTGGACCAAGCCCGTGCAGTCGGAAGTCGAAGCGACCTCCGAGGAGGGTCGCATCGATCTCGAGACCCGCAAAAAACTCATGGTCTACGGATTGGCGGACTCCGCCAGTATTGATCAGTTCACCCAGGTGCAAGCGACCCTCGCTATCGCCACCCATGAAGCGATGTTGCGAGCCACGAATCGCTCCCATGGAATCATCTGTGCGAGTGCCCTAGCCGCCGCGGCGAGTCTCGCCCTTTGGATCAGCCTCGGCAATAATCTCTGCGGCGAAACCCTGACCGCCGTCGCCAACCTGACCATCCCCGAAGAGGGTAACGCCCAGGCCAACTTCAAGCAGCTGAATTACGAACTGCAGCAATTCGCCGGCTTGCGCGAGCGCGCCACTGCGGCGGAATTCCGCAAGCCCAGCGGCGGCATCCCAGCAATCAATGTCGCCCTGAGCCGGTTGAAGATTAATCCTTACGGAGCCTTCACCTTCAACGGTAAGGTCGACACCTCGCCGCTGTCCGGAAAAATCGCTAAATGGGGTATCAAAATCGGCGACCAAATTAAAGTGTACGTTGTCGCGGCTCCGCTCCCCGAACGGACTACGGCGCTCATCAAAGATCAAGAAGTGATGCTGGATGAGGTGCTCGCTCCGGCACTCGATGACAGCGGCTTCCAGAAACTCTTTGCCGCCGCGATGGAAACCTATCCCGCTGTCAGCGCCTTCCCAGAGTCGGCCAAGCTACTCAACGACGGCAAGGGCGTGCGCATGAGCTCGTTGAAAATCTTCATCACCCGCGTCGAGTTTCAGGCCCAAACGGCCGACAACGTCCCGGCCCGGAAACGCTGGGCCTCCGATTTACACGCCTTTGCCGATCGACTTATCCTGCTGCAACGCAAGGTCTACACCCTCACAGCCCCGGAGGCCCGACGGGCTCGCTGGAGCGAATTCAATGCTGGCCCCGGAGCCGAACTCGCCGCGTGGGTGCTCACCTCCAATGCCAAGGAAGGCAGGGTGGCCGCCGATGGCGGCATCGTCGTTAATGAGACGATCCGCATCACTCCGGCTAACATCGATCAAGTGATTGTTTCCCTGCGCATCAACGGCGACTCGGTGTTCTTGCGCTGGAACTCATCCTTCTTCAAGACCGCGCCCTATACCTGTCCGGAACTGCCGGAGCAGT
The DNA here is from genome assembly GCA_903889525.1 of uncultured Opitutia bacterium. GTDB lineage: Bacteria > Verrucomicrobiota > Verrucomicrobiia > Opitutales > UBA953 > UBA953. The sequence continues at coordinate 28,002 of CAISXT010000033.1, forward strand.
ACTTCCTCGACCGTGAAGTCTACAAGGTCACGAGCAAGACGACCACCGGTGCGGTCCGCCTGAAGGCCAAAACCCATTCGGCTTCGCATGATTACTTCCTAGAGCGCAACTCGCCGCAGTGGTTCTTCCTCACCACCGCCCGCGCGGGCGACCAAGACTCCGTGACGCTGCTCGTGGACGAGAAGACCTACGAAGATTACCCCGTCGGTAAGGCTATTCCGATGAGCGTGTTCAGTAAGCTCCAAGCTTTTTCGCGCCCGGTTGATTCGTCGATTCCGGACCCTTTCTACGTGGCGGAACCCCCGCAATAAAAGCCCATTGCGAAGCCGGCGGGCCACACTCGCGACGCGCCTAAAAATTACCGGCGCACCCAGCAATCAGGCTCGGAGCACTCGCCGAACTGCGTCGCGGAAAGTCGGGTCGTCTTGCCCGTGACCGTATCGACCACGGCGAGCCAGCTGCCCTGCGAGGCCACGACATGGCGTCCATCGGCACACCACGAGGCATGTGCCAACGGCAACGGACTGGCCGTTTCAACTGAAGCAACCGTGCCGGCGGTGAGATCAATTACCCCGAGGCGCAGGCGACCTTCCTGGAAGGTGAAAATAATCTGGTTCGGCACGACGGGATTCCAGCGTGGCTCGGTGCTATAACCGTGCCCCGTCGACACGCGGCTAAGCGCGCCACCGGCACTGCTCGCGAGATAGATACCCGGGCGACCGGTGGGGCCGCTCGTGAGGGCGAATCGACTGCCGTCCGGCGACCAAGACGGATCGGTGTTAACGACTTCCTTACTGGAGGCGGTGATTACCCGATGGGGCGATTCGCCCTCCCCACCGGCGACAAAAATATCCATCGTGCCCTTATTGGACGAAGCAAAGGCAATGCGGCCATCCGGACCCACGCTGGCGGCGCCGAGGGCACCGCGGACATCGGTGATCACCTTGCGGGGCTCGCCGATGCCGTTGGAGGAAAAGATTTCGGGGAAGCCCGTGCGCACGGAAGAAACAAAATAAATCCGACTGCCATCCGCCGACCAGCGTGGACCGATGGTGGTGTTGCGGTAATTCGTGAGCCGCAAGGTCTTTGAACGGGCGAGATTCGTGACGTAGATTTCTTGGTGGCCCGTGTAGCCCGAGACGAACGCTACCTTCGTGCCCGCATACAGGGGCTTGAGCTGCCAGCGTCGACCGAGGCCGACGATGGCCGCATCCGCAACCTTGAGCGCGAGCTCATCTTCATCCTTGGCCTCGACGTTAGTCTGAAAGGCGTAGTTAGGATTATCACAAGCCACGACCGCCGATGTGCCATTGCGGCCGATATTCACTTTGACCGTTGAGTTAGCGGAGATCCGGATCGCGCCGTGTACGGAAAGCGCGAATTGCACCAGCGAGCCGAGCGTCGGGTCATCGGAGGCGATGGACACGGAGACATTGCGATTGGAGTCAGCGGTCACCTCTTCGGTGACGACCAGATTGCCAGCGGCGAAGAGTGGGGCGGCGAGAAATACGGCGAGAAGAGCAAAGAGACGCATCGGGCTGAAGTGATTGGGTGGTTAGCAGTTTGACCTGGGATAGGCAGGGAGTTCAATCCCGCTAATGTCTCTCGATAAGGAATCCGTCCAGAAGGCCCTCAGCCAGGTCCGCTACCCTGGTTACAGCCGGGACATCGTCTCCTTCGGTTTGGTCAAAGGCATCGAGGTCACCTTGGCGGGCAAAGTCTCCGTCGGCCTCGCCGTCACGAGCGCCGACCCCGCCATCCCGAAGCAGCTCTACGCTGAAATCGAAGCTGTCCTGAAGGCCGCTGGAGCGATTCAGCCCGAAATCACCATCACTGTCACGGTGCCCAAAGGCGCCCCCATGGCTGCCGCCGCCCCCGCTGGCGGGACCAAACTCCCGGCCGATGCTGGCGTCGGCCAGGTAAAGCATATCATCGCCGTGGCCAGCGGTAAGGGCGGCGTCGGCAAGTCGACCTTCGCCGTCAATCTCGCCTGCGCCCTGGCCCGCTCCCTCTCCGACCAAGGCCGGCCGGGCCGCGTGGGCCTGATGGATTGCGATATCTACGGACCATCCGTCCCCCTGATGATCGGCGTCAATGCCCGCCCCCTCCTCGATGGCGACACCCTCATCCCGCTAGAAAACTTTGGCGTCAAAATCATGTCGATGGGCCTGCTGATCGATGCGGACGCCCCCGTGGTATGGCGCGGCCCAATGATTATGAAGACCATCTCGCAGTTCGCCACCAACGTCCGCTGGGGCGAACTCGATGTCTTGCTCATCGATTTGCCGCCCGGCACGGGCGACGCCCAACTCTCCATCGCTCAGGCGATGGCCCTGAGTGGGGCCATTATTGTGACCACCCCGCAGACCGCCGCCGTCTCGGTTGCGCTCCGCGGTGCGGCGATGTTCGCGAAAGTGAACGTACCCATCCTCGGCGTGGCAGAAAATATGAGTTATTTCGAAGGCTCGGACGGTGCCCGCCAGTATCTCTTCGGCCAAGGGGGCGGCCTCAAGGTCGCCACGGCCCTGAATTCCATTCTTTTGGGCGAAGTCCCTCTGGATCAAACCGTTCGCCAAGGCGGTGACCACGGGATTCCCGTCATCATTAGCCATCCGGACGGCAATCCCGCCCGCGTCTTCCGCTCCGTCGCCCTGACGGTGCTGCGCGGCCTCGAATCGTCTGCGTGACAGTTCTGTCTCGTCCGTCTTGCAAATTTGTTAAAAACTGCCAACTTCCAGATTAAGGATGCGTGAAATAGACCAAGGGACGAAGCCAGAAGCCGATTTAGCGGCCCGCTCCTCCCTTTACGCTGAGTTCCTGGCCGAACGAGAAGAGATCCTTCGGCACAAGTGGATTGAATCCGAAAAGGTCGGGCGCGACATCGGCTTCGAGCGCGCCCTGATTGATTGGACCCGCCACCACCGGGCGCGCTGGCGCCTGTTGCGTCGGCAGAGTAAGGTGGCCTAAGCGCCTAGCCCTCCCCGCCAAACAGAAGGGCCGGCTCGCATCGTTGCGGCCGGCCCTTCGGGCGTGGGATCAGGAAGCGCTTAGCCCTTGATCTCCTTGTGCAGCGTGTGGCGGCGCAGGGAGGGGTTGTACTTCTTGAGCTCCACTTTCTCTTGGGAAAGCTTCTTGTTACGGGTGGTCATGTAACGAGACGGGCGCTTGCCCTCCTTGCGGGCTTCGGTGCATTCAATGATAACGATTTCGCGAGCCATGGTTTGTGTCGGTTGGAAGGTTGAGGTTTGGGAACGGTCTCGGTCGGAGCAAGCCCGAAAAAGAGCCGGGCGGCCTTTTGGGCCGCCCGGTTCGTTCCTTAGGTGGGGTTAATCAGCCCCAGAGACGCTTCTTATGGCGATTTTCCTTCGAGCGCTTGCGGCGCTTGTGCTTGTTCATCTTCAGACGACGCTTCTTCTTAAGGCTTCCCATGGGTGATAGTGACTCGCAACTTGGCGACCCCTCGGCCGACAGTAAAGCCGAAACTAA
>CAISXT010000034.1 GCA_903889525.1 uncultured Opitutia bacterium
GTTCTTGGTTCTTGGTTCCTGGTTCAATGTTTTGCAGCGGTCTCAAGGGTGGGACGGCGGAGCCGCGAGGTGGAAGCGGTTGGCGGTTAGCGGTTGGGAATACAGACGAGGCAGCGGTAGAGAATAGGAAGTCGATCGAGATGCGTGCGCCTGTGCGCGAACGGACGGCTGGGGACAGCCGTCCCTACCTGCGAAGGCGGAGCCTTCGAGGGGACACGTGGGCAAGGGGACACGGGGACAAGGGGCGTAAGCGAGGGCCGCACGCCCCTACCCATGTTAGGTGGTAGCGGTTGGCGGTTGGAAATGCAGAGAGGCAGCTAGGGCAGCACGCGGTGCTGCCCCTACCCTCAAGGCAGCGGGGTGAATTTTTCTCCTTACATAGTAAGGAGGATTTTCCGCGGGAAAAAATGACTTGAACGGCGCGAGGTGGCCGTCATCTCGGACCGCCCTATGCACCGCGACGAAAACAACCGAGACGAAAAACCCCGCGACTCCAACCCGGCCGGCCCCGACTTCAACACGGTGTTCGCCAAAGAACTGAGCAAGCAGCCCGACGATTGGCTGGCTGGCATGAAGGAGTGCCGGTTGGTGAACCGCGGCATCAATCAGAAACAGAGCCAGGCGGCGGCGCGTGAAAATGATATCCTGATCTTCATGTTGGAAATTCCTGAAATCACCTTCGAGGTCCTCCATGCCCAATGGGAAAAGACCGCCCAACTTCTCCATGCTTGCCGGCAGGAAGATCGCTATACCCGCATCGCCGAGCAGATGAAAGAGACGCTCATCGCCCGCTGCGGGGCAACCTCTTGGCGGATTCGCGACTTCCTCCAGCACGCCACCCGCGCCGTCAAAAAGACCGACTTCCGTACAGCGCGCCTGGAAATCGCCGAGATGGTCGTCGCCAGCCTAACGACGAAGGACGCCCTCCACCAGTGGGGCGATACCGACAAAGCTGAGCACATCGAATGCCTCCTTGCCCTGGGCGACCAAGACGAAGCCCTCCGCTACGCAGAGCACGCTTGGGAGAATGCCTTGGCCGACGAGGACTCACCGCGGGCCTATCGCTGTGCGCTGCTCGCCGGCGATATCGCCATGCGGACGGGAGACTTCCAAAAAGCGGCTAACTATTTTCAGCCCATACTGCAAAATCTGCAGAAGAAGCCTCGGGCGAACGCCGAAGCGATTAAGAACCTCCAGGCGAAGCTGGGAGAGGTGAGGGTTTGAGGCAGGGGCACGCGCTTGCGCGAGGGGGGCAAGCTGGCACGGGGACATGGGGCGTAAACGAGGACACGAGGGCCGGAGGACACGAGTGCCAGATAGGCGTGTTCTTTGTTCTTGGTTCATTGTTTTTGCGGCGGTCTCAAGGTAGGGGCGGCTAAGCCGCGAGGGGGAAGCGGTTGGCGGTTGGCGGTGGGAAATACAGACGAGGCAGCTAGGGCAGCACGCGGTGCTGCCCCTACCCTCAAGGCAGCGGATGCGATGTCATCGTATCCCTACCCTGCTTCGCAGCCGATCACCAATGCCAGCTGTTCCCCCACAGCAAGACGACCGGGGGTCAGACACGTGTGAAAGGTATCAGCGGTTGGCGGTTAGCGGCTGGGAACACAACCGAGGCAGATCCAAGCTGCGCGAGATGAAGTCAGACCCCGTCGCGTTAGCCCCAAGGGTTAACTTTGAGTTTTTCGAGGCGGTGTCTGGGGATGCCGAGGATACATTCACCGACTTTGAGACGGCTGAGCTCGGTCGCGAGTTGACTGCCGGGGGTCGCGAGCGGTTGGCCGAAATGATTAAGCGGCATCGGGCGATCGGAGGGAGCGGGCTGGGTGACATCCGTGGCGAGCAACGCCTGGGCCATCGCCTTGAGGCAGCGCTTGAAGAAGTGATAGAAGTCGATGTGCGCGTGGAAGAGCGCGAATAAATCATCATCGAGCGTACTGGGCGACTGACAGGTAACGATGAGCGTGAACCCCGATTGCACGGCGGTACGCAGCAGGATGCCAAACGTGGACAGGGCCGAGGACTGATGCGAGATGTCGACGACGAGATATCGTCGCGGA
>CAISXT010000035.1 GCA_903889525.1 uncultured Opitutia bacterium
AATATCGAGAGCCTTGCGCTCATGATGAACGTCTTCCGTAAGGCGGGCGTCGCCCCTCGCGACCAGAGCAAGGTCGTCACGGCCTTCGACCTGGCTTACAGTAATGCCGAAGCTTACCGGGATACGCATATTGAGAAGGTTTTCGGCCCGACCGCGAAGATGGACGAACAAGTATTCTTCCTGCTCGCGCAGAAGATGCACGCCAATCTCTTCGACCGCTGGCGCCGAGTCGACCTCCAGCGCAGTAGCCTTACCCGCCGCAACGAAGCGCAGACCTACGCGATGGTGGAGGCTGGTTATACCTCGGTGCTTAAGATGATCGATCAGTGGTCGGCCGGCCGCGAGCAAGCGTACAAAGCGCTCACCCTCGGTGGCGTAGTCCTCAATGATTGGGCCGATTTCGAAAGCTTCCAGGAACTGAATGCCACCGACCCCTCGAAGCGCATCGTCGCCGCCAAGGAGCGCATGCTCCAGTCTCAGGATTATTTCCAACGCTCAGCCGAGGCCTATGGTAAGGCGGTCACGCGCTTGCAGCCTTCCGAGTATTCCATCGAAGGCTACCTGAGCTGGTTTAATGCCGTCGTGGGGATTGGCTCCAATGGACAGGTCAACCTGTCCAAGCCGATGAATCGCGCTGCCCTGACGCACCTCCGCGAGGCGGTGAAACGTCTCCCCGGTAAGACTGCGGGCATCCACATGGGCCAGCTGGCGAAAACCTTGAACGCTCGTCTGACCGATACCAATAATCCTCTCCACGAAGATCTCAAGTATCGCTACCTTGCCAGCGCCTTAGTCGTGACGAAAGACGATCCTTTCACCCTGGGACTGAAGAAGCGCTCCGATTACCTCGATGAGTTGCTCAGCGAAATCCAAGTGAAGACTACCGTCGACGGGTCCAATACCGTTGGCGTTAATCAGGAGTTTGGGATCATTGTCAGCGTGGTCCACACCGAAGCCATGGGGCGTGTCGCCCGTTTCGGTCAGTATTTGAGCAATGATACGGGCGCCGTCGTCGCCAATACCAAACGTCGCGGTGCGCAGGCCCGCAAGACCGCGGACACCAAGGGGCCGCGCGACGAGTTCGAGCAGACGCTGAACGACACGCTTTCGCCTTTCTTCACCATTCGCTCAATCACGTTCGCTTTGCCGGACGTAAAGCCACGCCCGACCAATCGCCCAGGCTGGGAGGAAACTCCTTTGGCTTACGTGCTCGTGAAGGCCAAGGACGCCAGCGTGGATAAGGTTCCGCCGGTGCAGATGGAGCTCCGTTTCATCGACCTCAGTGGTCCGGTTACGATTCCAGCCACCTCGGCCGAGACCTTGCTCAAGGTAGCGGCGACTTCGGTGCCGCGTCCGGCTGAGAAGATTGAGGTAATCCAGACCCTGGATACCCGACAGTTTTCGATCAACGGCTCGTTGACGCTTGATGTGGCCGCTTCCGCCACTGGGCTCATCCCGGAGCTCGAAGACCTCCTGGATCTTTCGCCCATGACCAATGTCGTGAAGGTGCGCCAGGTCACCCCCATCGACCCTTTGATGGTCAGGGAATTCAATACTTGGGCTGATAATATCGCCCCGCGGACGGAACGTCGCTGGCAGGTCACGCTCGATGGTGATCCCATTCGCGCAGCGGATAAGGCTACGGATTTGCCGTTTCCCGCCGTGAAGGCCGCGAAGACGACCACCACTTGGCGCACTTATCAGGACATGGATCCGGTCGTCCTGACGAAGTCGTCGGTGATGCTAGATCGCGTGAAGGTCACGGCCGGAGCTGGCTTGAAGGCGGTGCTCCAGTCGGCTGAGAACCCTTGGAACCTGGTTATCCTGGTCGGCATTGGGGCGGCTTTGTTTGCCGTCATGGCGTCGTTCTTCCTGAAGCGAAATAAGGGTCCGCGTCCGCTCCGTGCTCGCGATATCCATAAGATGCCGGAGGCTATTCATGGTTTCTCGGTTGTCGCATTCCTCCGCCGTCTCCTCACGAGCGATATGGTGAATCTCACTCCTGAGCAGCGCCGCGCGATCGAGCAGGATATCGAAAAGATCGAGCATCGCTGTTTCAACGGCGTTGATTCTATGTCGGAAAACGAACTGCAATCCGTCGCCATGAAGTGGCTCGGTATTCTTCGCTGAACCTCTCCTTCTCAACCTCACGCTTATCTTTATGCCATCCCATCCTAATCCTCCGGCCGTGAAGGCCGCCCAAAAATTCGTCGGCGACGTGCGCACGCGCGTCGGCCAGGTCGTCGTCGGCCAAGACGTCGTCGTCGAGCGCGTCATGATCGCGATGCTCACCGGCGGTCACTTGCTCCTGCAGGGTATGCCCGGCCTCGCGAAGACGTTGCTCGTGAATACCGTCGCCAAGGCTATCCACTTGGACTTCCGCCGCATTCAGTTCACCGTGGACATGCTGCCTTCGGATATCGTCGGCTCGGAAATCATCGACCAAAAGTCGGGCGACTTCCGCATTCACCGTGGGCCGATCTTCACCAACTTGTTGCTGGCCGATGAAATCAATCGTGCCGCACCTAAGGTGCAGGGGGCCATGCTAGAGGCCATGCAGGAGCGCAAGGTGACGCTGGGCGGCCAGACGATGCGCCTACCCACGCCTTTCCTCGTGATTGCCACTCAGAATCCGGTCGAACAGTCCGGCACCTTTGAGCTCCCTGAGGCCCAACTGGACCGGTTTATGCTCCTCCATCGTCTGGGATATCCCGGTCGCGATGAAGAACAGGACATCCTCCAGCGCCAGCTCGGCATGGGCTTGCGCAAGGAAGAGGGTGGTGCCGTCCCACGGACGGCCTTCGACATGATTGATAATACCCCGGTGGGTACGGCTGAAGACCTCGTCTCCGCTATGGAGGCCGTCCAGGGCGTCCATGTGAGTGAGGTTTTCCTCCGCCACTCCGTCGAGCTGGTCCGTCGCACCCGCGAGTCTAAGGATCTTGATTTCGGCTGCAGTCCGCGTGCCGGCCTCGCCCTTGTCAATGCCGCCCGTGCTCGTGCGGTCATTCACGGACGTGATTTCGTCACCCCGGAAGATCTTTTCGAACTAGCTGAGGATGTGGTCTTGCACCGTATTCGGGTCAGTTACGAAGCCTCGGCGGCCGGTCAGACGGGCGCCAAGGTCCTGCATTCCATCCTCGCTGGCCTCGGCTGATCGGCTCCGTGCGTCGTCCCACTACCTTAGTCCATGATCCGGTTGATAGCCGGCAGTTCGAAGTCGCCGTCAAGCGACTCGCGAACAGCTTGGATTTCGGGCAGCGGGATGCCGTGTTCCACGGTTCCGGCTTGGAGTTTTCGCAATCGCGCCCGTACGTTGCCGGCGATCCGGTGAAGTTCATCGACTGGCGGGTCTCCTCACGTCTGCAGAAGTTATACGTGAAGGAGTTTCGCGAGACCAAACAGATCCCCTTGTACCTGTTGATTGATACCTCGGCCTCGATGTGCGTCACTTCTCAGCCATTGAGTAAGTATGCTTGGGCGGTACGCATCGCGACGGGCATTGGCCTGGCCGCGCAATCTTCCGTCACGCCCGTCGGGCTGCTCGGCTGTGGGGCGCGCGAGTTACACATCCGGCCGACCTTATCGCGGAATATCGTCATGGAGTGGTCTCATGAGTTGCGCCAACATGATTTCAGCGAGGTCACCTCGCTCGCTACCCGCGCCCGGGAGCTCGCTCCCGCGCTGACGAAGAATACCACGGTCATTGTGCTCAGCGACTTGCATGACACCGGGGCAATTGCTGCCTTACAGGTGCTGGCGCAACGTCACGATTGTGTCGTACTGCATTTTGAGGATCCCGCCGAAGAAGGGGTGACTGGCGCCGGTATCATCCGCGGCGTCGAGGCTGAATCCGGCCAAGGCTTTGTCGGTCTGGGTGGAAAGCGTCGGGTTGACGGCTCGACTTGGAAGTCGGAACTAAGCCGTTTCGGGATTGATTACCTACACCTTCGCACCGACCAGCCGATTCTCGGAAAACTCACCCACTTCATCAAGAACCGTGGCTTTGGCTCCCGCTCCGTCCGTTGAACGTGAACGCCTTCTTCTCCATTTTTCGACGACGCTGGCTTCTCTGGAGCCTTGGGGCCCTCTTATTGGTAGGTGGGCTTGTCTGGTTGTTGAAGCGCCGTGACAACCTGAATGTTCCGCTGGGGGTGGAGCAGGCGGCCATCATTACTTACAGTGGCCCAGGTTTGATCGTGAAACCTTTCCACTGGGGGGTGGCAGTGAATGTCCGTATCGCCCAGGTTACTCAGCAGGGTGCCTCGAAGGTTTATGATGTCCGATATCTCGTGAACATCGAAGGTGATCATGACCTGATTGGGTATCTGATGACGGATAACGGCAGCGCTTTGACCGGCCTACCGTCGTTCACGGTGCACGGCGACCCCAAGCTCTCAAAGGAACTCGAAGCGCGGGTGCGGGAGACGGAAGCCATCGGCATCGAGGTGCGCGGACACTATAAAGCCACCTTGGTCGTCCTCTTTGTGCTCTGGATCGGCTGGCTTTTCATGCTGATTTTTTACGGGCGCCCCAAGCAGGTGGCGCCAGCGATCATGGTGCCGGACCTTACCCCGGCCGAACAATTACTGGCCTTGCTCCACCAACTTGAGGGCGGGGAACTAACCGCCGTGCAGAAAGCCCGACTCGAGATGTTATTGCTGCGTTGTTGGCGCGAAGGTCTGGTGACTGACGACCTTCCCATGCGCGAAGTCTTTGGCATCATTGCCCGTAGCGAGCGGACGGGCGAGGCTTTGCTCCGTCTGCAGCGTTGGTTGCATCGGCCAGTTTCAGGGGTGGCGAAAGCTGAAATCGCAGAATTAATCCGCTCACACCTTTCCGCCCCCGCTGTCAACCGCCCATGAGTTTTCTGTACCCCCAATGGTTGGCCTTGCTCGCGATTCCCGTGATCCTTGCGTTCTGGGAATGGGTCCGGCCCGGTCAACCCCTAGTGCTGCCCTTTGACCATGGCACTGGTGGACGTGGTCGCATTCTGAATTTTTTCGTACTCTGCGCGAATTGCTTACCTGCTGGATTGCTGACCATCGCGATCATCTTCCTGGCCCATCCAATCACCTATCAGCCACCGGAGATTGAGCGCCAACTTAGTAATATTCAGATCGTTTTGGACACCTCTGGCAGTATGCGGGAAAAGCATGGCGATCAGACTAAGGCCAAGCATAGCCGCTTCGATTCGGCGATGGAGTCCGTGGAGAGTTTCCTTGGTTACCGCAAAGGAGATGCGTTTGGTCTAACGATCTTCTCACGTAATTTCATCCATTGGGTCCCGCTCACCCTCGACACGCAGGCTATCGTGATGTCCCGGCCTTTCATTGAGCCGAATGTCTTGCCCGATGAATTCTGGGGCGGAACCTTCATCGGTAATGCGCTCTTGGGGGCGGCGGAACACCTGGCTGCCCGCCCGGTGGGGGATCGCATGATCATCTTGCTCACGGATGGTGAAAGTTCGGACATCAAATCACCCAAGGATGTCCCCATCATTGCCGACCTGAAGGCCAAGGGGGTGCTTGTCTATGCGGTCTTTTTGACCACGGATGCCGTGGATCAGGGGCTCATCGGTATCTGCCGCTCCACCGGCGGCGAAGCCTTTAACGCCGTCACGCCTGAAGCCTTGCAGGCCGTCTTTAAGCACATCGACGAAATGAAGAAAGTGGTCGTCCTTGAGAAGAAACCACGGGCGGCTGATTATTACGACCCGTTCTTCGTTCCGGCGTTGGCCTTACTAGCCGCCGCTGTCTTTGCACTGTTTGGGCTCCGCTTTAATCCCTGGTAGGCCAGTCTCGCGGTGTGGAGTCTAACCTGTCAATCGAATGAGGCAGGGCTTTTTATTGTCGAACTTCCAGTCGGGAATCAGAAATTGCATCGCGGCCGCATCGTCGCGTGAACCCGATGGCAGCTTTAGGTAGAGTTGATGCGCGGCATCGAGCTGGACTGGGTCGATCTCGATTCCGAGTCCGGCTTTCTGCGGGACGGCGATTTTGCCCCCTTTAATTTGTAGCGGCTCCTTGGTCAGGCGCTGGCCTTCCTGCCAGATCCAGTGCGTGTCCATGGCGGTGACGTCGCCCGGGGCGGCGGCCCCGACGTGTGTGAACATCGCGAGCGAGATATCGAAATGATTATTGGAGTGTGAGCCCCAGGTGAGTCCATGGTCTTTGCAGACCTGGGCGACTTTGACCGAGCCCTGCATCGTCCAGAAATGCGGGTCGGCGAGGGGGATGTCCACGGCCTGTAACTTGAGCGCGTGTTCGAGCTGACGCCAATCGGTGGCGACCATGTTCGTGGCGGTCCGTAGGCCGGTGGCCTTTTTAAATTCGGCCATGATCTCGCGACCCGAGAAACCGGCTTCGGCTCCACAAGGGTCCTCGGCGTAGGCTAGCACCCCTTTGAGGTTCTGGCAGACGGCAATGGCCTCTTTGAGGAGCCAGGCACCGTTCGGGTCAAGGGTGATGCGGGCCTTAGGGAAGCGCGCGGCGAGGGCGCGGACGGCTTCAATCTCGTGGGCGGGACTCAGGACGCCTCCCTTGAGTTTGAAGTCTTGGAAGCCAAAGCGCTCTTGGGCGGCTTCAGCCTGGCGGACGATACTTTCAGGGGTGAGGGCCTCCTCGTTGCGGAGACGATGCCAAGCGTGCGCGGAGCCGGCTTCGTCGCGATAGCCTAGGGTAGTCTTGCAGCGGTCACCGATGAAGAAAAGGTACCCCAGCATCTCGACTTCGCTGCGCTGCTGGCCGGAGCCCAGGAGGGCCGCCACGGGCTTTTGGAGATGTTGTCCGAGGAGATCGAGCAGGGCGGACTCAATCGCCGTGACAGC
>CAISXT010000036.1 GCA_903889525.1 uncultured Opitutia bacterium
GTCCTCGCCTATTCGGCCCATCGCCGACGCTTCACGCCGGAGGAAAGTTTTGCCTGGCCGGAAAACTGCCCGGTCGTTCCGGAGTTCCTCGCCTTATGCGGCCACCGCCTCCCGGCTGGGGGCGTCGTCGTCCATAAAGGTTACGAACGTCTGACCGCCCTAGCCTGGAAGGCGGGCGACTCACTCCCTTCCGCAGTCGTCGTCACCGACTTGGCAGACCACGACGAAGCCGGCATTGCGCACGAAGCAGCGAGCCATGCCGAACTGGCCGCCGATTGCCCCGTCGAAATCATCACGGGTGAGTTGACGGGTAAAATCATCGATGGCGCCCTCACCCTTACGGCGGAAGGCCAGGAATCATTCACGATTCCCAAAGCCCAGCTCGATGATGCCGACATCCGCGATGGCGACTTTCTCGCCGAACGCCGTAAAAAAGAACGGACGAATCTGGTTATCTGGAGCATCGCGCAGGCCTGTGCCGCCACCCTCGCCCTCAGCTTGATCGGGGAAGGCGCCAGCTTCTTCATCCATACCCGCGCTGGCGCCCTTGAGTCCCAAATTGAGAAAGCCAAACCGGGCATTGATGAGCTTAAGGACCTAGATGGCATCTCGACCCGCCTCGCCGACCTCGGGGTTAAGCGACTTCTTCCCCTCGAAATGCTGGCGCTCGTGAACGAGAAGCGCCCTGCGACCGTCGAGTTCGTGACCATCTCGTGCGAGGTCAAAAAGCAGAAGGCCAGCGTCCTCACCAAGCCCACGCTGACGATCGACGCGCGCACCCCCAATGCCGGAGATATTTCCGTCCTCCTCACAGCCGTGAAAGCCATTCCCGAGGTCGAGAGCGTCACCAGTAACGAACCCAAGTTTCGCGAGACCGCTACCACCTTTCGCCTGGAAGTCGTCTTCAAGCAAGCCGAGCTCCTCAAGACCGCCGAAGCCACCAAACAATGAAACGTTTATTTTACAGCCTGAAACCGAGTGAGCGTATCTTGGCGCTTTTTTGCGCCGCCATCGTCGCTGGCTTCTGGTGCACCAATGTCGTCGGCCGAGTCAGCGATGGCTGGGCAGAATGGCAGTCAAACGAAGGGTTTGCTGCCGGGCAAAAATCTTGGTCCGACCGCGAAAGGGAAATCCGTAACGCCGCCGCCACCGCCGTCCAAGGCCTCGATGCTGGGCATGGTTACGATGAAGCCAAACTCGTGGCCGAGGCGGTGAATGCCGCTAAGGAAGCTGGCTTGAATCCCAGCACCGAGTCGCCCAAAACCCCCCAGAAGGCTGGCAAGTTTATGATTCACTCGTTGCAGATGTCCTGCCGCCGCGCGGACGTCGCGAGCGTCCTGCGATTCTACGAAAGTGTTAAAGTGCGTGCCCCTTACCTAGCGATCGCCCAGCTTTCCCTCGCTGCGGAGCGCGGCACCACTGGCACCGTCAACATGAAAGTTCAGCTCACCGCCTTGGAGTTGGTCGGCGAAGTACCACCTGCGGTGAAGGCTTCGGGCGACCCCGCCCCGACGCCGTCGACTGGCGCAACTCAATCTCCGACCCCGACGCCAACCCCTGCGCCCGCTCAAACGACCGTCCCGGCACCTGTGCCCACGCCCGTGCCTGCGCCCGCAGCGACCAACGTGCCTGTGCCCGCTCCAGCGGCGAAGTAACCGCTGAATCGGGCGGTCAGAAGCTGAAGCTCTGACTGACCTTGAAGACGGCGGAGACGATCGCGAAAGCGATAAAGGCGACAAACGAGAAGGCGGTGATGAGCACCGAAGCGGAAATCGTCTGTGAAACGGTGTTGAGCCAGCGATCGAGGTCAGCCCGGTAAGAGCGCGAAATATCCCGCAAGCCGGGCGCGAGGTTGCCCGTCTGTTCGGCGACGGCCACGCGATCGAGGAGCAAGCGCGGGAAATAGCCCGTACGACCCAAGGCCTTGGAAAGGCTGTCTCCTTCCAACACGCGATTGGTGGCCTCCCGAAGCTGCTGGCGCAGCGCGCGATTCGGAGCGGTCTTTTCGGCGAGACGCAAGGCCTCGGCGGTCGTAATCCCGTTCTCCAGCAACACGGCCAAGGTGTGGCAAAAGTTGAGCACCGAGACACGCATCACGAAAGTGCCAGCCAGCGGCAGCTTCAGCAGCAGGCCATCCGAAGCGAGCATCCCCGCCTCCTTTTTACGCCACTCGTGAATGAAGATCGCGCCCACAATCAGGATGATCGCGAAGATTGGCCCGACCCAGAGGAGCGTGTTCGCAAACCAGATGAGCATCTTCGTGGCCAGCGGCATCTCGCCGCCCAGGGACTTGAGCAGCGTCTCCAATCGCGGAAGCAGAAAGAGGACGAAGAAAATGATCACGCCCACCGCGACAAAACAAATGAAGACAGGGTAAGAGAGTGCCGAGACGAGCTTGCGGCGAAATTCCCGCTGCTCGGTGAAGTGCGAGATGAGGCGTTCGATGACATCGCGGAGATTCCCCGTGGCTTCGCCCGCGGCGATGAGATTGAGCGTCTGCCCGTCAAAGACCTTGGGGTAAGCACCCATCGCGACAGAGAGGCTTTGCCCTTCGCCCAGGCGTGCCCAGAGGCCGGCACACAAAGTGCGAAGGCGAGATTTCTGCAGGCGCAGGGCCAAGAGTCGCAAGGACTCACCCGCCGACATGCCGCTGCGGACTAAGTCCGCCATCGATTCAAGAAACGGCAGGCAGTCCGCACTCGTCGGCTGAAGATCCTTGTCGGCCACGCCGCCTTCTTTAGCGGACTCCTTCGCGCGAATCGCTGCACCGGACTCTTCCACCTTACTGGGCTTCAGCCCGCGAGCCTGGAGGCGGCGGAGCGCCTCGCGGCGATTAGGCGCCTCCACGGTGCCTTCGGTCGAGTTGCCGCCACCATCCCGGGCGTTGTAATTAAATACGGGCATCGCTCCGTTACTCGTTCGAGCTCAGATTGCGGACGAGCTCGTCGATCGTGGTACTGCCGGCGACGACCTTGAGCCAGCCGGACTTGGCGAGCGGTCGCATACCCTGA
>CAISXT010000037.1:0-5000 GCA_903889525.1 uncultured Opitutia bacterium
ACGACCTGGCGGGAGTCGGTGACGACGCCTTCTTCGCAGTCGCGGAATAGCAGGGTAGCGCCGCGTTCGAATCGACCGGGGTTGCCCTTGATGTCTTTCCGAGAGCGGGCGAGAGCGGCATTAATTGCATCGGTCGCGATGGGGCACTTCGGCACATCCACCACGCGGCGCGAGGTGCCGGCGGCAAGGAAGCCGATGGGGAAATCCGCCCGGCGGGGTGTCATGAAGTGGGGCGTAATCTTAGAGCGATAACCGTACTGTTTTGGGGAAGGGTGACAGGCGTCGACCTTTGTCTTGATGCCGCCGAGTCGCTCAAAAGCTTCCGCGACCTGCTTCTGTTTCCATTCGAGTTGCTGCGGGTAGGCGAGGTTCTGGTACTGGCAGCCACCACATTCACCGAAGAGCTCGCAGCGTGGTTGAACGCGATGGGCCGAGGGGACGATGACCCGGACGAGGTCGCCGCGTGAGAAGTTGGCAGCGTTATGCCAAATACGGGCCACGACTTTCTCGCCGGCGAGGGCGCCCGCGATGAAGACGACCCAGCCATCGACGCGGGCGACGCCTTCACCGAGGTTGGTCAGGCTCGCGATCTCCACCTCAATCTCCTGGTGGTAGGTGAACTTGCCTGGCCGGAACTTGGAAGAGTCTGGCTTGCGTGACTGGGTTGGCTCGAAATCGGACATGGCAACAAAGTCCGCCTCTGGGCGGAGAGGTCGAGACTTATCCCAGCCGAAGGCCTATCCTTGCCCTTCGGCGTCCCTTGGTACTCACTTCGCCCGTGCCCGACGAGGTCATCCAGAGCCGACAAAACCCCCGCGTGCAGGCATTGGCCCGCCTGAGGGACCGTTCTGAGCGCGAAGCCCGCGGCCTGTTCATTACCGAAGGCCTCCGGGAACTGTCCCGGGCGATTGAGCGCAAGGTGGCGGTGCTAGAAATCTATTTCTGTCCGTTGATGTTCCGTGGCTCCGAGGCCGCCGAGCTCGTGACCAACGCCCGGGTCGCGGGTGTGGACTGCTGTGAACTCGGCGAATCCGCCTTCGAAAAGGTCAGTGGACGGGAGGGTCCCGATGGGCTTCTCGGTGTCGCCAAGACGTGGGATTGTTCCCTTTCCCAGCTCAAGACGTCGGCCAATCCACTACTGCTAGTCGCTGAATCGGTCGAGAAGCCTGGTAATCTTGGCGCATTGCTTCGCACGGCGGACTCCGCCGGCTGCGATGCGCTGATTGTCTGCGACCCCGTCACCGACGTCTTCAATCCCAACGTCGTCCGCTCTTCGCAGGGAGCTTTGTTCTCCATGCCCGTGGCCGTCTGCACCTCGCAAGAGGCCGCCGCTTGGATGAAGGCCAAGGGCGTCCGTTCGCTCGCGACCTCGCCGGCGGCGACCAAGGCCTACTGGGATGTCGATTGTCGGGGTCCGGTGGCCTTACTGCTCGGTTCGGAGAAGGATGGTCTGGCCGATTTCTGGCTCAAGGGAGCGGACGAGAAAATCTCGATTCCTCAGGCCGGCTTATCGGATTCGCTCAACGTTTCCAATGCGGCGGCGATTTGCCTCTTCGAGGCCGTTCGCCAGCGACGCAAATAATTCATGAGTCTCCGGTATCTGGCCGCGGCGATTGCCTGTCTCCTTGCCGCTAAGGGTTGCTATGAGCTCTTCCATCGCCTCGGTAGCCATGTCGACGACCAAGGCTGGCTGCATGAGCCCTTCGGCCTGATTCCCTTGGGTTGGCTGTTCCTCTTTGCGGGCGCCGTTCTATTCGTACTGTCCTGGGTGCACCGAAATAAGTAAGGCCAGGCTTTGGGGCCCGGCCTTACTTGAGAGACTGACGGAATGCTTAGCCGATGGCCTTGGCGACCAGGTCGTCGAGCTTCTTGCCGTCGACGGCGAAGGCGCGGATGCCTTCGGCGGTCTTCTCGGTAGCCATCGCGTCTTCGTTGTGGTGCCAGCGGAATTCCTTCTCGCCCCAAGTCTTAGCGGCTTCGCCTTCGACCTCGGCGGTAGCTTTGTCGAGTGCCTTGGGCACGGAGGTGGAATCTTTGGAGAGCTCGTCGAGGAGGTTCGGAGCGATCGTCAGGAGATCACAGCCGCAGAGCGCCTTGATTTGGCCGCAATTACGGAACGAGGCGCCCATGACTTCGGTTTTGATGCCGTTGCGCTTGTAGTAGGCGAAGATACGCTGGACGGACTGCACGCCCGGATCGTTGGCGCCGGAAGAGGCGGTTTCGTTCCAGTTGGCGCCCTGGGCCTTCTTATGCCAGTCGTAGATGCGGCCGACGAAGGGCGAGATCAACTGGACCTTGGCGTCGGCGCAGGCGACGGCCTGGGCGAACGAGAAGAGTAGGGTGAGGTTGCAGCGGATGCCCTCTTTTTCGAGTTCAGCGGCGGCCTGAATCCCTTCCCAGGTGGAGGCCATCTTCACGAGGATACGTTCCTTCGGGATGCCGGCGGCCTTATAGAGACCGATGAGTTCGCGGGCCTTGGCGACCGTGGCGGTCTTATCAAAGGAGAGCCGTGCGTCGACTTCCGTAGACACGCGACCTGGGACGATCTTGAGGATTTCGGTGCCAAAAGAGATGAGGAGAGCGTCGACGGCGGCCTGGACGCCCTTGCTCTTATTGTCCTGGGCAGCTTTCTGCAGGAGGACTTGATACTCGGGCATCTGCACGGCCTTGAGAATCAGGCTGGGGTTGGTCGTGGCGTCCAAAGGCTTGAAGGCCTTCATGGCGGCGAAGTCGCCAGTGTCGGCGACGACCTTGGTATGTTGGCGAAGCTGTTCGAGTGCGTTCATGAGTGAAGGGGTTTGAGCGTGGGAAAGGGGGCGGGATTGTCCAGCCCGACCCGTAAAAACGGCCTACGGAGCCTTCGGGTGGCATCTCTCGCTTGTTTCGGCGGGCTGGGTGGTCCAAATTGGCCTATGCGAATCAAGGTCAAGCAGGCGCTCGCCGCGGAGCAACCGCTGAAGGGCGTGACGGTGTCCGGCTGGGTCCGTACGCGGCGCGATGCCAAGGACTTCTCCTTCGTGGAGATCAATGATGGTTCGTGCTTTAAAAATATCCAAGTCGTCGTGGATGGCACGGTGCCCGGAGCTGAGCATCTGAAGGAGGCGTTGACGGGGTCTTCGGTGAGCGTGGAGGGGGAGCTCGTGCCTTCGCCCGCCAAAGGCCAGAAATGGGAACTGAAAGCTTCCGCCTTCCACTTGATTGGCCGGGCCGACGAAACGTTTCCGCTCCAGAAGAAGGGGCACACCGTTGAGTTTTTGCGCAGCATCCCGCACCTGCGGGCCCGGACCAATCGGCTCGGCTCCATGATGCGCGTGCGCAGTCGCATGGCGATGGCCGTGCACGCTTTCTTTCAGGAGCGCGGCTTTGCCTATGTCCACACGCCTATTGTCACGGCGAGTGATTGCGAGGGGGCCGGGGAGCTCTTCCGTGTGACCACGCTTGATCCGGTGGCGCCACCGAAGACGGCGGAGGGGAAAATTGATTGGGCGGCAGATTTTTTCGCCAAGCAGTCTTACCTGACCGTCTCGGGCCAGTTGGAAGGCGAGACGCTCGCCTGCGCCCTGGGGGATGTTTACACGTTTGGGCCGACCTTCCGGGCGGAGAACTCTCATACGAGCCGCCATGCCAGCGAGTTCTGGATGATCGAGCCAGAGATGGCCTTCTGCGACCTTTCAGGTGACATGAATTGTGCCGAGGAATTGGTCAAATACCTCGTAAAATCAGCCTTGGAGCACTGTTCGGACGAACTCGAATTTTTCAATGCCTACGTCGATAAGGGACTCCTCGAGCGCCTGCGCTTGGTCGCTGAGCGGCCCTTCGTGCGCGTGACTTACACCGAAGCGGTGGACCTCCTGCTCAAGTCGGGCAAGACTTTCGAATATCCTGTCGTCTGGGGTGAGAACCTGCAGTCGGAGCACGAACGCTATCTCACTGAAGAGAAATTCAAATGCCCCGTGACCGTCTATAATTACCCGAAGAGCGCTAAGCCTTTCTATATGCGTCAGAATGACGATGGAAAGACGGTTGCGGCCATGGATGTGCTCGTCCCGGGTGTCGGCGAGATTGTCGGTGGCAGCCAGCGCGAAGAGCGTTTGAATCGTTTGGTGCCAGCGATGCAGGCCCACGGTCTCGATTTAGAGAGTTACGCTTGGTATATTGATACCCGCCGATTCGGGACGGTCCCGCACGCCGGTTTCGGCCTAGGATTTGAACGACTGCTGATGTTCGTCACCGGCGAAGGCAACATCCGTGACGTGATTGCTTATCCCCGCACGCCTGGGCACGCCTGAGCGACCCAGCGGTCGTTATTTTTGACGGGTCAGGTCAAGAATTGCGCGAGCGGTGGCACAGTTATGTCGCACCATTTGCTGGCTGGGCGTAAAAGGCTTGGCGTCCTTGGTCGCCGGTGTGTGTACGGGGGCTGAGGTGAACACGGGGGCGGTTGAGGCGACCATGCCGACGGCGTTGCCACAGTCATCTAGAATCGCGCCGCCACTGGAGCCGCGAGCATAGTCAGCGGTGGTCTGCATGAAGATGGCCCCATTGCGTTCGGCCTCGTTCATATGGAAGTAACGGGTGATGATGCCTTCGGAAATACAGCCGTAGGTGTTGGCCGGATTGCTGAAGCAGCGGATGGGCGAGCCGGCGGGGGCGTCGTCACGTAGCGGGAGGAAGGGAAGGTCTTTGGCGTCGATACGGAGTAGCGCGACGTCGTGCGCCTGGTCGGCCGCGAGCACTTCCAGGACTTGGTGGAATTTTCCATCGAAGGTCATAACGCCCATCGCCTCGCCCGTGGTGCCGGCCGCCACGTGATGGTTGGTGGCGATAATGCCTTCAGGTGAAATCGCGAAGCCGCTGGCTAGCGTATTATGCCACTTTGTACATTTCTCGCATTTGTAAGCCTTCGCAATGATGACGGAGGCTTGAGCTGCACGCCGATAGATTTCTTCACCGGATAGCGGAGAATTTTGCCTGGAAGGTAATCGTAACCCCGAGGTCGT
>CAISXT010000038.1 GCA_903889525.1 uncultured Opitutia bacterium
CCGCGCGCCGTCGCATCCACCAACAACCACGCCCAAGTGGCGACCACACCCTCGGGGCGCGCATTCAGGCGATCGTAATCCCGGATCATGGAACGTAATTCGCCGGCCGACAGACGCGGTTCACCGGTCACGCCGCTGCGATGCAGCGAGCGCAGGAAATCCAGCGCGCTCGGATAAATTTCCTCCGACTCCAAGACGCCATGCGCATGGACATCGAACTTAGCACCCTTGAGTAGCGCCAACCACTGCGACTCATCGCGCCAGCGGACGGGGCCTTCGCCGATGAGGTCACGTAATTCGTTCAGGCAAGGATCACACGGTACGCCCAGCAGCAATCGGCCACCTTCAGGCAACGCGGCCCGCCAATGCTTCAAGACGGCCGCCGGATCCGCCGCCCAATGCAGCAAGCCAGTCGAGGCGATGGCGTTGGCTTTCTCAATCGGTCCGAAGGCATTGTGCACCGACCAGTTCGCTGCCGGCACCGCCTCGCGGCCGATGGCCACCATCGCGGGCGAGGAATCAGTGGCGTCGACATTCACCCCCTGAGCCAACAACGCGGCGGTGAGAAATCCGGTCCCGGCACCAAGTTCCGTCACGCGTACCCCACGACGCAGGGGCGCGAAAGCGGCCAAAGCTTCGGCGAAACGCTTCTGCGGTGCGGCGTGCGCATCATAGCTATCGGCTCGCTGGTCGAAACGCATGGGGTCAGGGGGTGAGGAACTCGCGCAGGTCGTGCCCGAGTCCTTCACCAATATGACAACCGACGATGGCTTGGCAAACGCCCTCAGGATTTAACAAGGTATCTTGGTCGCCGACATAGGCCTCCCAACCAGGGCTGAGCCCCTGGCGGCCAAAGGTGATCAGTGAGAAGCCCGCGGGCTGGACGAGGATTTCCAAGCCAGCCTGAAGGTATTCCTTCTCGTAGGGCAATGCGTCGCCCACCATCGGGGCCAGCCCGGCGCGCTTCCGGAAGTCGGCCAAGGCCGCCGGGGCATCCGTCTCCATCCAGCGGCGGAGATACTTCACCTGGGTCTCGGAGTGCTTCCCACCCAGGCCGTGCTCAGCGCAAAAAGAGGTAAAGGGAGCGAAGAGCAGCACCTTGGCAGGGAATTTCACGCCACGGGCGCCCGCTTCGAGCACGAGGTGCGCCCCAAGCGACCACGCGATAATAGCATCGCATCCGGCAAGGTTCTCCGCCGCCCCCATCACGGGCGGGTAAATGAGATGCTCCGCATCGGGCGCATGCGCCACGGCGATGGCCTTCATCTCCTCCAACGAGACGCCCCAGCCGCCTAGCCAGCCGATCTTCATTCGCGGACACCTTTCAAGGCTTGGAGGAAGTTGGCCAACGCCGTCGGGGTAAGCCCGCGACGCAACGAGATGCGAATCCGTCCCGTCCGCTCTGGCACGGTCGGCGGACGAATCGCGGAGACCATGAAGCCAGCAGCCCGGAGGGCGGCGGCATATTTCAGGGTGACATCAGAATCACCGAGGATGAGCGGGATGATCGGCGAATCGCCGGAGGGTACCGCGAAGCCGACTTCGACCAACCCATCACGCCAAGCATGCGAAAGGGCATGGAGCTGGCCCCGTTCGGCCGACATGCCCTTGACGCGTTCCACGGCGGCGAGCGCGGCGGCCGCGCACGACGGCGCCAAATACGTCGAGTAGACAAACTCACCAGCAAAGTTGATCAGGGCATCGCGGACTTCCGGGGCGTGCGAGAGCACATAGGCGCCCTGCGACCCGAGGCCTTTGCCCAGCGTCCCGACGACGATATCGGCCGCGGCGAAAGCACCCTGCTCTTCCTGCAGGCCGGAACCGGTCGCACCATACCAACCCGTGGCATGGGCCTCATCGAGTACCCAACAAAACCCGAAACGCTTCCGCAACGAGGCAAGCCGCTTCAAATCCGGGCTATCTCCGTCCATGGAGTAAACGCTTTCCGTGACCACGAAGATGACACCCTCCAAGGCGGGCTCTTCGTGCAACATGAGCTCGAGCGCATCCAAATCATTATGCGCAAAGCGACGCAGGCGTGCGCCCGAGGCAGCAATGCCCTCCAGCATGCTCGCATGGACCAAGCGGTCGGCGAGGATGAGGTCGCCCTTCTTGGGCAAACCGCCAAGCACGGCGGAGTTGGCCGCGAAGCCGGTATTCATCACGAGCCCATGCTCATAACCCTGCCACGCGGCGAGCGCGTGCTCAAGTTGCTGGTGCACCACGGTGTAGCCCGTGACCAGCGGTGAAGCGGAGGAAGACGCACCCCATTCGTGGAGTGCCGCCACGCCGGCAGCGATGACCGCGGGATCGCGCGACAGGCCGAGGTAATCGTTATCGGCGAGGTTGACGCGCAGGTCGTCCGAAGCGCGGGCGGCAAGCTTGCGGCGCAGCGACGACCCTTCTCGCTGCGCGAGGGATCGCTGCAAGCGCTGCAACAGGGCCGCGTTCATCGCGGCAGGAAGTGGAAACGCGCTGACTTATCGCCCTTGCCCGATTCCCCAAGCAGCGGAATCCAGGATTCAGCCAGACCATCACGATTCGCCTTCGCGACCGCGGGCGATGGCTTCTTGATCGCATTGAGCCAGACGCCGATCGGGCCATCGTAACGACGACGGAGGTAAGCGATGGCGAGGCGCGCCTGGTTGATGGCGCCAAGGCGATCCTCGACGACGACAATGGCGACGGTGGGCTTAATCGCCGCGGCGAAGTCGGCCCAATCCTTACCCTTAGGGTCGATGGGTACGGCGACACCGCCGGCGCTTTCAACGACGCGACAGGGCGCATGCGGCACAGCTCGGTAGAGTTTCAGAAGCGTTTCGAGGTCGAGCTGCTTGCGAGCTTTCTTGGCCGCGGCGAGCGGTGCAATGGGCGCCGCGAGCGTCATCAGCGTGTGGGCTTCGGCCCACTTGCCCGCGGCCTTGGGCGCATCGGCCGCGCGACCCGCCCCAGCCCCCGACTCCACGGGCTTGATGACCTGGGTGAAGCCGTCCCGCGCAAGGCGCTGGGCGAGCAGGCGAGCGACGTGGGTCTTACCCACGCCGGTATCGCTGCCCGTGACAAAAATGAGGGCCATGTTATTTGCAGCCGCAACCGCCCTGGTCGCAGGATTCTTCAGAGGCGTTGGCGGCGGCGAATTCGGCGACGCTCGGCCATTCAGCGGGCTGAGCGTTCGCCGGCGTGATTTCACCGCGATGAATTCGGCGGGCTTCATCGGGATGCATCGGATGCAGGCCGAGACGCTTCATGAGATTCATGTCTTCTTCGATGTCGGGATTACCGGTGGTGAGCAGCTTCTCACCGAGGAAGATGGAATTGGCGCCGGCGAGGTAGCAGAGAGCCTGGGTCTCGTCGTTCATATTCCCGCGACCGGCGGAGAGGCGTACCATGGCCTTGGGCATCAGGATGCGGGCGACGGCGACGGTGCGGACGAACTCGATGCTATCCACAAACTTGCGGCCAGCGAGGGGCGTACCTTCGACGGCCACGAGGGCATTGATCGGCACGGAGTCGGGCTGGGGATCGAGCTGAGCGAGCTCGACGAGCATCTTTAGACGGTCGTCGACGGTTTCGCCCATGCCGATGATGCCACCGGAGCAGACTTCGAGACCAGCCTTGCGGACGTTTGAAAGCGTCTGGAGACGGTCATCGTATGTGCGGGTGGTGATGATCTTGGAGTAGTGCTCGCGGGAGGTGTCGAGGTTGTGGTTATACACGTCGCAGCCGGCTTGTTTGAGGCGACCCGCCTGCTGCTCGCTCACCATGCCAAGGGTGCAGCAGACTTCGAGGCCGAGGGCCTTCACGCCCGAGACGGTGTTCAGGACGCTGTCGAACTGCTTGCCGTCATTCACCCGGCGCCAGGCAGCACCCATGCAGAAACGGGTCGCCCCGCCAGCCTTCGCGCGACGGGCGTCGACGAGAATCGTCTCGGTCTCCATCAAGGCCTCGGCCTCGACGAAGGTGTTGTTGTGCACCGACTGCGGGCAATAGGCGCAGTCTTCGGGGCACGCGCCCGTCTTGATCGACTTCAGCGTGCAGAGCTGCACGCCGGCCGGATCCTGGTTGGCCTGGTGGACTTGCTGAGCCTTGAAGATCAGCGTGTTGAGCGGCAGGTCGTAGAGCGCTCGGGCTTCGGTGAGGTGGGGCATAAGTTTAGAGTATGGAGTTTAGAGTATCGAGTATCGGGGAAGGTAGGGACACGACCACGTCGTGTCCTATGCGGGAAGGCTCGGCAGCACGTCGTCCATGGCGAGGCGGACGGCACGGACGAGGTGTTTCACTTCGTCGGGCTGAATGGAGATCGGCGGCACGAACAGGATCGAATCGCCCAACGGACGAATCACGAGGCCGTGACGGCGCGCGGCCAAGGCGACGCGATAACCAGCGCGGGTATCGGTCGGCCAGCGCTCAGCGGAGGTGGGCTTGAATTCGACCGAACCCGTGAGGCCAAGCTGACGGAACGTGCGCACGTGGGCGTGGCCGGCGAAGGCGGCTTCCATTTCGCGGCCGAGGTG
The DNA here is from genome assembly GCA_903889525.1 of uncultured Opitutia bacterium. GTDB lineage: Bacteria > Verrucomicrobiota > Verrucomicrobiia > Opitutales > UBA953 > UBA953. The sequence goes on from CAISXT010000038.1 coordinate 4,515, forward strand.
CGACGCACGATCGGCGACCTGCCCAGAGGCCAGCATGGGCTTCAACTTCCGCAACGACTCGCGGGCGACCGCACAACCGAGCGGGTTGCCCGAGAAGGTGTGGCCATGGAAGAAGGTCTTCCCTTCGGAGAACGCACCGAGGAAGGCCTCGTAGATTTTTTCGGACGTCAGCGTGGCGGCGAGCGGCAGGTAGCCGGCGGCGAGGCCCTTCGCGAGGCAGAGGAAATCCGGGACGACGCCTTCGAGTTCCGAGACCGTCAAGGCTCCCAAGCGACCGAAGCCCGTGAAGACTTCGTCCAAAATGAGGTGTACGCCGTATTGATGACAGAGCGCCGCGACCGCCTTCAGGAAGCCTGCGGGCTGCTGGACCATCCCGGCGGCACCCTGCACGCGCGGCTCGAGGATCACGCAGGCCGTCGTGGCGGCATCACGCTCGAGGAGTGCCTTAAGCGCCGTCAGCGAGGCAGAAGTATCGGAGCGTGCGACCTTGCCGGCGCATTCCGAATGAGTCGGCGCGGGGAAAGCCTGTGCCGCAAAGAGCCAAGGGTTGAAGCGTCGGTGGAACTCAGAGCGTTCACCCACCGACATCGTCCCGAAGGTGTCACCATGGTAGGCACCTTCCATCGAGATGACGCCATGTTTGGCTTCCTGGCCGACGAGCTGCCAATACTGGAATGAAAGTTTCAGGGCGACCTCCACCGCGTTGCTGCCGTTGTCGGTGAAGAAGCAGCGCGGAAGCGCCCCGTCCGTCAGCCCGGCGAGATCTTTGGCCAGCTCGGTCGCGATCGGATGGTTCAAGCCGAGGAGCGTCACGTGGGCGACTTTCTCCAGCTGGTCCTTCAAAGCACGGTTCAGATCCGGGTCGTTGTGGCCGTGCACATTCGTCCAGACGGACGCATTGCCATCGAGGTAGCGCTTCCCTTCCCCGTCGATCAACCAACTCCCTTCGCCGCGCACCAGGTGCAGACGGGGGTTGTCCTGATATTCCCGCATCTGGGTAAACGGATGCCACCCGAAGCGCTGGTCGGCGGCATCAAGTTGGCCCAAGGCGGGCGAGGCGGCGGTGGCAGCAGTCGGCACACCCCATCCCTAGGGCTCTTTCAGACCATTGTTAAGCCCGAACTACCGCTAGGTTTACAATACCCCGCCCCTAAGAATCATCGATGGGGATCAGGGTGGGATGCGATGAAATCGCATCCGCTGCATCGAAGGGTGGGGCAGCACCGCGTGCTGCCCTAGCTGCCCCTTCAGCATGGCGCCTCTGCTTCGCTGGTAGGGCGGGTTGTCCCCAACCCGCCGTTGAGCCAATCGAGAATAGAATCTCTCACGTGGTGCGCAGGCCTATCGACGAACGGACGGCTGAGGACAGCCGTCCCTACCCTCAAGACAAAATGCCCCTGCCCCTGTCCGTACCCCTAGCCTCTCCCTACACTCTATATTCTATACCCTCACCGCGGCACCGCCGTCCCACGCCCCACCCACTGGCTGCTTTCGTAAATAAAGTTGAAGGGGGCGGTCCGGCGGTTGTCATCATTTTCCTGACGCGCGAGACCCCTGTGCACGGCGCCCCGACTTTTAAAATACCCCATGGCCCCTCGCCCACCCCTGCTACTGGTCCTTCTGCTCCTCGCCGTCCCCGGCTTCGCTCAGCAAAAATCCGACCCGTTCGCGCAGTTAGTCCGTCCCACGAATCCCCTGACCCCGGCCCAACAGGCTAAGGCTTTCCACCTGCCTCCGGGCTTCGCCATTCAACTCGTCGCCAGCGAGCCCGATCTGCGCAAGCCGATGAACATGCAGTGGGACGCGCTCGGCCGCCTCTGGATCACGGAGTCGCGTGAGTATCCCTTCGCCATCAAGGATGGCTCTCCCGGCCGCGATACCATTCGAATCTTCTCCGACTTCGGCCCTGACGGCCGCGCCGGCAAGGTCGAGATCTTCGCCGACGGACTTAATATCCCCACGGGTCTCTACCCCTTCCGCTCCCCGAACGCCCAAGGTAAACTCACCTGGAAATGCATCGTCTGGAGCATCCCCAATATTTGGCTCATGGAAGATACCGACGGCGACGGGAAAGCCGATCGCCGCGAGGTCCTCGTCGGCCCGCTGGGCTGGGAGCGCGATTCCCACGGCAATCTTTCCTCCTACCGCCGCGGCCTCGATGGCTGGCTGTACGGCACGCACGGCTTCAACAACCAGAGCACATTGCGCGGCAAGGATGGCAGCGAGCTCCAAATCCAAAGCGGCAACACCTGGCGCCTCCGCCTCGATGGCTCACGC
>CAISXT010000039.1 GCA_903889525.1 uncultured Opitutia bacterium
ATCCGCGAATACATCGAACGCGTCCGCAAAGAGAATCCCGATTGCGCCTTTGTCTTCATCGCCACCACCCGTGCCCCTTCCCGCAAAGCCAAGTGGCCCCTGCTCGATGAATACAACCGCCAGCTCGCTCAACTCTGCAAGGACGGCAAAAATCTCTTCTTCGTAGACATCAACCCCGCGCTCAACCTGCCCAGCGGCGAAGGCAAGCCAGGCAGCTACCTGAAGGACAACCTGCACCCCGACGTCGATGGCTACAAGGCCATCGCCAGCGTGCTGAAGCCGGCAGTCGACGCGGCTTGGAAGGCGACGGAAGCGGCGTATAAAAGGTAGGCCGCCAGCGAGGTAGGGGCAGCACCGCGTGCTGCCCTAGGTCTAACAACACCATTCCCTTTGCACTTTGAGGCATTGTCCCCAACTTTGCATCGCCGATGACCGAACCCGCTGCCACTCCTGCCGCCCCGGCCGCGCGTTTTCCGAACGGATCGTTCGTCCGTTACATGCTCGGCGAAGGGATCTCGATGACGGGCACTTGGATGCAGGCCATGGCCCAGAACTGGATGATGGCCGGCCTCACCACCAGCAGCCTAGCCATCGCCGCGGTCAATTTCGCTGGCGGCATCCCGATGCTCCTGCTCTTCCGGTTCGGCGGGATGTATGCCGATAAATACGATAAGCGTTTCATTCTGCAGGCCTGTCAGCTGGCGCAAATTGTCTTCGCCATCGTCATCGGCACGCTCATCGCCCGGGACCAACTCCAGATGTGGCATATAATCGTCTGCGCCGCACTCCTTGGGGTCTCCAGCTCCTTCGAAATGCCCGCAGCCTCGGCGATCGTTCCAGAACTCGTCGGCAAGGAACACGTCGCCCGTGCCATCGCGGTCGACCGGGCGGTCTTTCACGGCACGCGACTCGTCGGTCCCGCCCTCGCTGGCTACCTCGTCGGTTCGCTCGGCGCCCAATGGGCCTTCTACCTGAACGCCTTATCCTTTGTCGCACTCATGATTGCGCTGGCGACCCTCCCTCCCCGCCCCAAAGGCACGGAAGAGCAGGAAGAGCAACGGCAAGGCGGCATGGGAGCGGGCTTCCGGCATCTTCGGAATGACCCCACCAGTTTCGCCATGGTGACATTACTCGCCACGAATACCCTCTTCGTGTTTCCCACGATGATCATGCTGCTACCGATTTACGGTAAGCACGTTCTGCATCTCGACGCCGAGCACATGGGGCTGCTCATGCTCAGCTCTGGCATTGGCTCTGTCATCGGCTCTCTGGCCATCATGTTCCTGCCGCGTGCCGGCCGCCAGACCGTGATCTCCGCGACGATGGTGCTCATCTGCGCGGCCCTCATTAGCCTAAGCAAGGCCGACGGCTTTCTCTGGCCCGCCGTGACTCTGGTCTGCCTGGCGCTCGGTGTCTCGACGCTCGTGGGCCTCGCCAATACCATCGTGCAAGAGCGTTCCCCCGCAGAAATCCGCGGACGCGTCTCCGCCATTGCTGGGCTAAGTTTCTTTGGCTTCCTTCCCTTCGCTGGCTTAATCATGGGCTGGTTCGCCGATCACTTCGGCGTTCGCCCCGCGCTCTTCTACTCCGCGGTAGCCTATGCCATCATCGGCAGTGCAGTGTTGATTTGGGGTCGACGGGGAATGAATCGCGAAGTGGCAGCGTGACAGCCTGCCGCACGCGGGGGAAAGTGGCCTGAGAACTAACCAGAGGTAAGGGCACGTTTCATCGTGCACCCCCTCTAGGGCAGCGCACAGTGGCGCCCCAACCCCTACCGCTATTACTGGCGAGCTAGGCTCGCCCCAAAGTGGTGCTCCCGTTGGGAGTCGAACCCAAATCGCCGGCTTCGGAGGCTAGCATTCTATCCATTGAAATACAGGAGCGTGAAGGAGGTAAATTCCTCCGAATTGATACTTAGTCAATCCTTCCCGAGGCAACCCGTGCCGGCCGCCTTATTTCCTCGCCAGCACTCGGTCAGCGAAATCCGCGTAGTTTTTCCAGTCTTCTAACAGGATATCGTGAACGCCCGGGCGCACATGGTAACCGACCGTGGTCCCAACGGACTTGCTGAGGGGTGGATACTCCTTGGTGCCTAAGCCGGGCAGCCCCATCACATGGTAAACAGGATCGGCATGCACCGCACCGAGAAATTCGCCGACCGGATCTGCCCAGCTGTCTTCCTGAGCGCTGGCGACGTAGAGCGGGCGAGGCGCGACTAAGGCCAGCAGGTAATGGGCATCGAGTGGCATGGTTTCTTCTCGTTCGGAGAAAGTTGCAAAACGCGCCGTGAACCAGTGCGGGAAGCCGCGGCCTTTATAATAGCCTGAGATGACGCCGACGGTCTCACCGAAG
>CAISXT010000040.1 GCA_903889525.1 uncultured Opitutia bacterium
GGCGTCACCGGCCAGAAATCGCGCCGGGCCCCGCGCGTGCTCGTACTCCAGGCCTTCGGCCCGCTCCTTGACGGCACCTTCGGCGAAGCCGTCCAGTTCTCGAACCTACGCATCGAGATGAACAAACCCTACTTCGTCTCCGCCGCCGTGCGCTACGCGAACAAGCACACCCCAGGCGAAGTGAGCTTTACCCTCAAGGACCTCGCCAACGACGACGAACCCTTACTCCATGACCGCGTGGCCACCAGCCTCACCGGTGTCCTCACCGCAACCCAGCCCATCCAGCTCGGCGGTAAAGGCAGCGATCGCGAAAGCTCTTTCCACGGCGTCATTGACGACCTGCGCCTGAGCGCCGGCGTGCTGGACGACCAGGGGCTGCTCTACTCCAATGAAGATATCAAGCCGAGCGCCCTCGGCTTCTGGCGCTTCGAGACCAAGACGGGCACGATGCGCGACTCTTCTGGCAAAGGCCGTGACCTAGCCATCGGTGAAGCCAAGGCTGCCGCCCCCGAAGCCAAGGCCGCCCAAGCGCCATTGGCCGCGCTCTGCCACGCTTTACTCAACTCCTCCGAATTCCTCTACGTCGAATGAACGACCCACGCTGCCATCGTATCGAAGCGACCACCTCGCGGCGCGACTTCCTCTTCGGCGCCGGCCTTGGCCTCGGTGCGATGGCCTTCAGCGACCTGCTCGCCAAGGACATCGTCGTCCCCGCCGCGGGTACGCCCCTGCAGCCCGGCGTCGGCCGGATCAAGCCCCACGCTAAGAGTGTGATCTTCCTTTTCATGGAAGGCGGCCCGTCGCAGATGGACCTCTACGATCCGAAGCCGCTGCTCAACAAGCTCGCCGGCCAGCGCCTACCAGACAGTTTCGGCTCCGTCATCACCGCGATGGGCGAATCGAAGTCGCCCCTCCTCGCCTCAAAGCGTGCATGGAAACAATCCGGCCAGTCTGGCCAATGGTTCTCGGACTGGATCCCACATATCGCCTCCTGCTCCGACGACCTCGCGGTGATTCGTTCCTGTAAGGCCGACGGCATCAACCACTCGGCGGGCGTCTGCCAGATGAACACCGGCTCCATCTTGGCGGGCAAACCATCGCTCGGCTCATGGATCAATTACGGCATCGGCTCTGAGAACCGCAACCTACCCTCCTTCATCGTGATGCAGGACAACCAGAACACGGTGATCAACGGGCCGCGCAACTGGGGTGCCGGCTTCATGCCCGCCATCTACCAAGGCGTACGCATCTCCGGCGGCTCCGAGCCGATCCCCAACTTAAACACGCCCGAGGCCGTCAGTGCGGACCTCCAGAAATCGAAGCTCCAACTGATCAATAGCGTGAACAAGGACTTCGCCGCCCGCTACCCCGACCGCACCGAACTCGGTGCCCGCCTGGCTAGTTACGAGATGGCCGCGCGGATGCAGGCGGAAGCTCCCGGTGTCGTCGACCTGACCGGAGAGACGGAAGCCACCCGCAAACTTTACGGCCTCGACGATAAGACCACCGAAGGCATGGGCCGCCTCTGCCTGCTCGCCCGCCGCATGGTCGAACAAGGCGTCCGCTTCGTGCAGATTTACCATGGCGCCGGCTCCAAGTGGGATGCGCACGCCAAGATTGAATCAAACCACTCCGGCCTTTGCGCCTCGATGGACAAACCGATCGCCGGCCTGATTAAAGACCTCAAGTCTCGCGGCCTGCTCGAAGACACGCTCGTCGTCTGGGGCGGTGAATTTGGTCGTACCCCGATGTCCGAGAAGGGCGACGGTCGCGACCACAACCCAACTGGCTTCACCATGTGGATGGCCGGCGGCGGCGTCAAAGGCGGTACGACCATCGGCAGCACTGACGACCTCGGCCTGCGCGCCGTCGAAAACCCTCTCCACGTCCATGACCTCCATGCGACCATTCTCTGGCTACTCGGTATCGACAACATGGGCCTAACGTATCGCTATAAAGGCCGCCCGGAACGCCCGACGCAGAACGAAGGCGAGCCGTATAAGAAGATCGTCGGTTGAAGCTGCGCTTCCACCGACGATCAGGGGCAGATTGATTAGAGGAAGTGCTCTGCTCTCTCCATGTCTTGGGTAGGGCGGGTTGTCCCCAACCCGCCGTTGACCCAATCGAGGATAGAAACTCGCAAGAGGGGCGAAGCTCGGTCCGCGAACGGACGGCTGAGGACAGCCATCCCTACCAGGGGCAGGTCAGGTTGATGGGTTGATTAGAGGAAGTGCTCTGCTCTCTCCA
>CAISXT010000041.1 GCA_903889525.1 uncultured Opitutia bacterium
CACCGCCCGTGGGGCTGAGGTTCCAGTTCACACCGAGCTCATTGAGCATCTTCTGCTCCACTTCCATGAACTTGGCTTCGATGTGGACCTGCTTAATGTCAGAGTAGCGGCGGATGATGTTCTTCACGCGGTCCAGATTCTTGCGGCTCTGGTAAACGATGAGGTTCGTGCCGTCATACGAGAGGGTCGCTGGAGGCTCAAAGGCGACGCCCGAACGGGTGAGGAAGTTCTTGATCGCGACTTCTTCGGGACGCTGTCCGTCACCAGAACCAGCACCACCGGCAGCGGCTCCGCCGAACGGATTAGCGGCGGCACCGGCGGCAGGAGCACCCGCGGCAGGGGCGCTACCGCTGGCGCTCAGGCCCGTCATCTTAAGCACGGCAGCCGTCGATAGCGGGTAGATTTCGGTTTCCAGGAGGCTGTCGCCAGAATCCTCGCGGACTTCGATGATGCCACTAGCGCTGACGGAGAAACTGAAGCCAACGCGCTTACAAACGTAGCCAAGGCACTCGTAGACGGAAACGCCACGTAGCTGGATGCTGACGCTCGGGTTCTTGTTGGCCGGATCGAGGAGGACGATGTTCACGCCCTTCTGGTCCTTATCGTAAGTCTGGGAATTCTGGACGAGGCTCTGCAGGGCGCGCTCGAGAGGCTGGTCGCGGACGCTGAAGCCGGGGTCAGGAATCTGAATCGACTTCATCTTTTCAATCACCGGGTCGGCCATGTTGCTGGTGTCGGCCTTGGCGAGTTCGCGATTGAAGACTTCGGGCAGCTTCCAGCTTTCATCGAGGAGCTCCAGGAGTTTGCCCTTGGTCACGCCACGATTCCACTGACCAGAGTTCTCGGAAAGCATCTGACGGATGCGGACCTGATAGGCCTTGGATTCGGAATTGTTGGGCTGGTACTGGAGGACTTCGCGATAGGCATCGAGGGCGCCCTGATAATCGCCGTAGAGGTAGCGAGCGCGGCCCTTCACGAGGAGCTCGGTCACCTTATCATCCTTGGCGCGGAGGCCAGGGGACAGTTCTTCGATATTCCGGTAAGTCGGGTTGGCGCGCTTGGAAGCGAGCTCGTTCTGCAGCCGGATGGCGCTGGGGTCTTCGGCGCCCTTGAGCTTAGCGTAGTCACGCACCAGGGATTCGGCCTTGGTCATCTCGCGGTCTTCCATCGCGACGAGGGCGCGGCGGGCGATGGCGGAAGCCTTGGCGTCGGCGAGGCGCTCCTTGATCGACTTATTCGAAATGCTGATGGCACCCAAATCGCGATCGGCGTCATCAAGCTGAACGATGGCCTTATCCAGTGACTCGGCGCTGCCCTTGCGGATCAGCGACTCAGCAGCGGAAATGGCTTCGTCGCTCTTGTGCAACTTCTCGGCATTCAGACCAGAGAGGCGGGCAACTTCTTCGCGAGCCACGACGGCGCTACCCTTTTCGCCGGAATCGCGCTGGAGCACGATTTCCTGACGAGCAATCGCCAGATTGTCAGCGGCCTTCTTGGCGGCAGGGGTCACGGGAATCTTGGCGAGTTCCTCGGAAGCTTCCTTGATGAGTTTGAGGGCACCTTCAAACTGTCCGTCGGCAGCCTGCTTCTTCGCTACTTCGGCGGCCTGGGCGACTTCGGCGAGCAGTTTCTCGTGCTTAGCGGCTTCGACTTGCAAGGGGGTGAGCAGCTTGGCGGCGGCGGCGGCGGCGTCATCGGCCTTCTTCTTGGCAGCAGCGGCGGCTTCCTCGTCGGTCATCTTCTTGGCGGCGGCAGCGGCGGCTTCCTCGGCGGCCTTCTTCTTAGCTTCAGCGGCGGCAAGGATGTCGTTTACGGAGGCCAGGCCTTCGGAGGCGCCTTGGTCCTTGGAGTCAATCTGGAGGATCTCCTTGTACTTATCTTGGGCGACCTGGAGGTTGCCGTCCTCGCGGGCCTTGATGGCTTCGCCGAGGAGTTGGGTCTTCCGGACCTGCGGATCGCCGCTCTGGGCGATTAAGGAACCGGCAGCGAGGGCGAGGGCCAGTGTGGCCCAGGCAAGCTGCGAACGATGGAGGGATTTCATGGTTGGGGCTTTGAAAGGTTATTTCTTGATGGGGGTTTTCTCGACAGTCGGGGTCTTCGCCTTGGGGGGAGGCGGAGGGGGGGGAGGCGGCACGGTCAGCTCCTCGGTAAAGGTCTTCTTCGGCTTCTTGGGGTTAGGAGCGAAGTGCTTAGTAAAAGTCACTGTCTTGGCCTCCAAGTCAATGCCTTTGACCGTGTAGACGGCCTCCTTGTAGGTAAACTTATCCCCAATAAGATGCAGGGTGGTGGACCACGAGGGGTCAGAGGTGGAGACGAGCAAGATATCCGTCCGGCCCTTAAATTGCAGAGGCTTAATATCGTCGATCTCAACGGTCTGCCCGAACTGGCGATCCTCAACGGTGAGAACATTGCGGTCGGTGATGAAACCGTCAGCGTCCTTCTCCTTCCGGAATTCATACTTCAGAATCGTGAGATAAGGAGCGTCTTCGATGGGCTTCTTGATCTTCGCGTGATCGATGTACTGCTTAGTCTTAACGTTCTGCAGAGAAAACTCCCGGTCCTCTTCCTTGCCCGAGCGAGCCTTAAGGGTGGAGCTGAGCATAAACGTATACGTCGGGTGGCCGACGGAAACGAGGGCAACGCCGAACGGCGGCATGATTTCAGCCTTACGGCGGCGCGGTACGTAATCCTTCAGGACAGGGTCCCAGACGATGTCGATGGTGGTGAACAGATCGTAATCCCAGCTCTCTTCGTTCTCCTCAGGGCTGAGCCAGTCTTTGACATTATCCTCCAGCGAGGCGCGAGCGGAAGCAGGGTAAACTACGCCTGAGGCCTTCGCTTCGGCGAGATTCTTAAGGACTTTGGCTTTAGCCTCATCATCCAACACGATGGGCTTAATGCCCGGGATTGAGCCCATCTCGAGCCCAGCGAAAGCCACCAACCCGCCAATCAAAAGGGCCGCGGCAAGGGCGATGAAAAGGATGTCCTTACGAGGATTCATGTCCGGAGTGCTTTATTTCTTGGGTTCGCCTTCAGGGGTCGCCGGAGCCTTCGGCTCGGGCAGGAAGAGGTAATCAATCTGCACCGTGAAGGCGGAAGGTGCTTCCTTCATCACGACGGGGCGATCATCCCGCTGGGGGCCGCTCGGCGTGCCCGGCTTACCCGGCTTGGTCGCAGCATTGTCGCCATTGAAAAAGGCGGCGGCGAGGCTGGAGGGGATGCCATTGGCGGACGCTGGCGCGGCAGCAGTCGGAGTGGCGGACGCGGCTGAGACTGCGACCGTCGTCAGCAACTTTTCATTCTCGCGCGTGGTTGGGGTCACTTCGACCGTCGTAATGGCGAACGGGCGACCGGAGTTACGGACCTTGTTGACGAAAGTACGAAGCGTCGGCGTGTAGCCCACGAAACGCACCCGGAAAGAAAGGGTCTCGACCAGGCCGCGCCGGTCAAAGACCCGCGTCGGCACAAATTCATCGGGCTCATTGCGAGCACCTTCGGCTTCTGGCCCCATGGTGCCGGCATTAGGCTTGCCGTCGGGAATCAGCACGAAGGTTTCAATCGGCTCGCGATCGACGGACTCAAAGAGGAGCGGCGAACTAGGCGGGCGGGATTCGATGAGCTGACGGAAAAGGAAGTCGACGATTTGGCGCTGCTGGTCGACCCGCTGGAGATCGCGCTTCGGGGAAGTACCCGGATTACGGATGTAGCGGCGGAAACCGAAGTCAGAGAGCTCGCTGGCCGGCATCTTGACGTCTTGATCCTTGGCGAGTTTGCGCCACTCATCGACGGATTGCTTCAGTTGGGTGGTGAACTCGGATGAACTGGTGGCGACCTTGCCGCGGATAGCCAGCTCGGCGTTGCCCGCAATGTTGGCCCGGAGCAACTCGATGTGCTTCGTCAGGGCGTCGAGGTCGGCCGTGGCCGCGGTGACATTTTCTGTCGTCAGCGAAATCGCCGGGGTGCCTGTGGTCAGCGGATGGCCCTGGAGCAGTGCGGTCACTTCCTTATTCACGGCTACGAACACCGCGGCTGACTTGCCCTTCGCCAGATACTTCTCCACCGCAAGGACGCAGCCAGCGACGAACAGGGCGGCGACCAAGACGAGGGCGCTGTAAAAAATCTTATTTTTCTTAAACTTATCCATGGCTCAGAGGGCCTTGTCTGATCGAATGATCAGGGTGAAGGTAATCTTAGGGGTGTTGGGTGAAGTCAGGATCGGCTTAATTTCGTCCTCGGGAATCGAGGCCACGTAGGGAGACTTGCGGACTTCGTCGAGCAGCTGCTTCTGCTGACGCTGCAGGACCGAGGCCTTCAACGGGGCCGGCGCAAATTTGGCGTCGAGTTGGACTTCAGGGAGTAAGAAGCGGGCCGTGACCGTTACTTTAGTCTGGAGGACCGGCGTCGGAGCTGGCTGCCCTTCGACGGGCGGCGGGGTCGGCAAAGCTTCATAGCGAACGTGCAGTTCTTCGATCCAGGTATTCTTGCAATTGCCCACGCGGCCCTGGAGGTCGCCCAAGAAGGCCGGCCAGTTAGAACGGTTGAGCACCACTGACTCGAGTTCGCGCGTAACCCCTTGGAGCTCGACCGCTTTCTTGTGCGAGTCGATGAGGGCGATCCGGTACTGGGTGAGTTCTTTTTTCTTCGCGGTCAGCGTCGTAACCTTCTCGTGGTTCTGGGCATCGGCGGCGTCAAACGCCATCCAGACCGGCCAAGGGGCGAGGGCGGCGAGCAAGGCGGCGGCGATTAGCCCCGGCTTGCGTGCATCGAAGGCCATCTGCGAGGCGATATCGCGCGGGACAAGATTGACGCCCGCAGTCTGCGGCAAGATGAGGCGCGCGGCCTCACCGATGACTTCGGAAATCTGGTAGCGGGCGCGCTGGACATGCTCCGTGTTAATCTCCGCACCGAGCGTAAGCACGGAGGATGGATCAAAGGGCTCAACGGGCAGGCGGAGGGTTTCGCACAGTTGCTCGGAAAGCCCAGGCACCTGAGACCCGCGGCCGGTGACAAGAATGCGGGCGGGCTGGCGACCATTCGTGCCCCGGCGAACATTGATGAGGCGCCGATTGATATCCTGGGCCAGGCGGCGGATGAAGGTCTGCGAGTTGGCCTGCAGGATGGCCACCTGCGGATCGGCCTCAGCCAAGTGAATCACCCCAGAGAAATAGCCGACCTTGATGGCTTCCGAGGTCGCGAAAGGCTGGCCGGTGTTATCCGAGACGCCCTGCGTGAGGAGATTGCCACCGATGTTCGTGGCGGTCTGGATATTCACGCCGCCGGGACCGACGAAACTCAGCGTGGTCGAACGGGCGCCCACGTTGATAATCAGAACTTCTTCCGCAGTGGAACCTCCGGCCAGACGGAAGGCCTGACTATCCAACAAGGGAGCAGCCTGAATCGAAGAAGGGCGGAGGCCCGTGCCAGAAACCAACGTGGCGATACGCGTGGCAATTTCTGTGCGGAGGGCGAAGAGCAGGACTTCCGCTTCCACGCCATCCGAAGACATCACCTGGCTGTCCCAGATGACTTCATTCAGCGGGTAGGGAATCGCGTTCTGAGCCTCAAAGGCGACGATTTGAGCCTGACGCTGGCGCTCCACCTGGGGAACCTTCAATGGCTTCTGGAGCAGCAGGAAGGCCGGGGCGATGACGGTCACACGTCCGCGCAGCGAGTAGGTGGAGACGAGGTCGGTCAGCGCAGCAATGGAGGCCTTCAACCACTCGTCATCACCGGTGAGACCCGCGGTAATTTCCTGGACGTAAAAATGCTCGAGGACGAGGCTGCCGGCATCAGTGGTGAACTGGGAAACCGAGACGTTAGACGCGGCAAGATTGACGATGGTGGCCTTTTTCTGGCTCATGCGAAAATAGGGCGGGGAGATTAGCGAGAGCCGGCGTCGTCGCGGATGAACTCAGGCGAAGGCGGAATCGCCGCCTCCACTGGATAGAGCATCAGATACTGCGGACGCAGGATGCCTTGATTAGCACCCACTCCGCGATCGGCCCCGTCCTTCGCGTTGTCAAAAAACTTCTTGTCAGCGATTTGTTTGTGCACGGCCAATTGCTGTTCCGGAATGATGCGGCCCTTCTCGTCGAAAATCGCCAACTCCGTGCCGCCGACCTCGAGCTGCACGAAGTAAAAGTCCGGCTCCTTGCGGAGGCGGTCACGCTTCACGATGTCGCCCGGAAGGTAGAACAATACCGAGCGGGGCTTATTGAGCTCCATCGTCAGGACGGTGGCTGAGGAGCGGTAGTAATTGTACTCCGTGGCGTCCTTGGCGTTCTGGCCCTTATAAATCTGGGTCACGGTGACCTTCACTTTATCCACCCACTGCTTATTCGCGGCTTTTTTGCCGTCTTTGGGATCCTTGGAGTCGGGGTTAAAATTGGCCTGAAGTTCGACGAGCATGCGATTCCAGGCGGTATCCTGACCACCCAGCTTCATGGATTCAAACTTCACCGCGCGGATGAAAACTGGGGCCTTGCCGCCCGTCGCACCGCCTTCGGTCTTGGTGGCCTGAGCCAAGGCAACCGTCAAAGAGAGGGCTACCGCCATTACATAGGCAAAAACAGCACGTACTTGGGGCATGGGAATGAACAGTATTTGAGATACCCGCCCCCTAGAGCAAATGCAAATAAGCGGGACGGGAACATTTAATTATTGCAACTATGTTGCGTCTAGAGGTTTCATCCTGCTTCCTATCGTGCTGAGGTTTTTCCTGACCATCTTCTTCGCTATCCTGGGCCTCGCCCAGCTCGGTGCGCAAACCACACCGCCCATCCGGATTGTGGCCAGCTTCACGATCCCCCATGAATGGTGTCAAGTTGCTGTTGGACAATCACTTAATGTTACATGTCTCGTTCCAGAAAAGAGCGAATTGCATGGCTTTCAACTCAGCGCCAAAGATGCGCAAAGCCTCGACCGGGCTTCGCTCATCATCGGGATGTCGCCCGATCTTGAGCCGTGGCTAGCCGCTTGGGTGAAAGCCAATCATCGGGAAGCCAAGGCCATCTGGCTTTCGCCAGCCTCGCCCTCGGCGGATCCACACCGGTGGACGGATCCCCAGGAGGCCCTCAAAATGCTCGAGGCCTTGCACCTGGCCTTGGTGGGCCGATTGCCCCCGGGCGTAGCCTCCCCCCAGACGTATGAGCGCCAGGTAGCCGAAATGAAGGCGGTCGACCAAGAATTGCGGCAACTCTTCGGCCCCTTGCCGGAAGACGCCCGGACCATGATCACCCAGCATCCCAACCTGAGCTGGTTCGCCAAGCGCTACGGCCTGCGCATCGCTGACACCATCCTTGCGAGTGGTTCCGCTGAAGCGGCCGACCCCTCCGCCCGGCATTACTCCAATCTTCTCACCCAAATCCGCACCCAACAGGTGCGTGTCATCATCACCGACGAAGGCCAAAATGAGGCCCTCGCCCGTCGCTTGGCCAAGGATGCAGGGATTCCCGCCCCCCTAGCCCTCTCCTTTGAATACCTCGAACCGCGCGGGCAGGAAGGTGACACCTGGGCGTCAATGATGCGACGCAACGCCCGACGACTCCACGCCGCCTTGATGACCCGATGAGCACCACTCCCTCCTCATGGCCGAGTCGGCTCAGTCGAGCGGTGTTCGCGCTACTCCCAACCTTACCTTATGCCCCGTCAGAGAAGGCCGGCTGCGGAGGCATCGCCATTGGCGCCACGAATCTCACCGCCCGCGCTCGGGCGGACGGACCCGTGGCGTTCCGAGATGCGAGCTTTGAAATTCCCTGCGGTTGCCGGGCAGCGCTCATCGGGCCGAACGGGTCGGGCAAGTCCACCCTGCTCCGCGTCCTCGCTGGGCTGACGCGGGCGGAAAGCGGGACGGCGCACATCGGCGATGCGACCCCGCGGACTGGGCGCCGGCGTATCGCTTACCTCTCCCAGCGCCCGCACCTAACGGCCTATTTCCCGGTGAAGCTGCGCCGACTGGTCCAGATGGGCACTTACGCCCACCACGGCTGGCTGGAAGAATGTTTCCATGGCGACCAAGCCGTCGACCAGGCCCTCGAACGTATGGGCCTCGCTGAACTCTCTGATCGCCCGGTGCACACCCTCTCCGGCGGGCAACTTCAGCGCGGGCTCATCGCCCGGGCTATCGTGCAGGGCGCCGAAATCCTGCTACTCGATGAGCCCTACGCAGCGCTCGATCAATCGAGCCGTGAAATCATCGACCGCTTTCTCTTCAGCCAAGGGCAACACTTCACCGTACTGATGGCGACGCACGATCCAGCCGACCTCGCACGGTTCGACCGCATCCTCGAGCTGCGCGATCACACCGTCATCACCCAGAAGGCCTGTCAAGGACACGGCCACCACCATGCTTGAATCCCTCCGCGAGCCCCTCGGTGAAGCCTTTTTTGTCCGCGCCCTGGCGGCCGTGGTGATTAGTGGAATCACCTGCGCCTGCCTCGGAGCCTACGTCGTACTGCGGCGCATGGCCTTCGTTAGCACCGCGCTCACCCATTCCATCCTGCCCGGCGTCGTTGCGGCGATGCTCCTCGGCTTCTCTCCTTATCTCGGCGCGCTCGGCGCGGCCCTGCTCACCGCCGCCGGGGCCGCCTGGCTCGCTTCACGACGCGATACCAGCGAAGACAGCGCCGTGGGCGTCATGCTCTCGGTGATGTTCGCCGCGGGCATCGCACTCATGCAGCAAGCCAACTCTTGGCGCGATTTCGCCGGCCTCCTTTTCGGCAGCGTCGTCTCCGTTGGGCCGGAAGACCTACTCGTGATCGGCCTCACGGCGGCGGTGGTGCTCACGGGCTTGCGCTTACTGCATAAAGAACTCGAGCTCGCCTCGTTCGATGAAGAATACGCCCGCCTGCTCGGAGCGCGGCCCGGGCTCATGCGGGTGGTGCTACTCGCGCTCGTTGCGCTCGGAGCGGTCTCGTGCGTGCGCCTCGTGGGCGCCCTCCTCACCACGGCACTCTTCGTGATCCCCGCCGCGACCGGCGTACTCCTCGGTCGCACCTTGCCGCAAGTGATGGCCTGGGGCTCCGCCTGCGCCGTCGCCGGCGGGGTGGTCGGCCTTTATCTTTCCTACTATTTCAAATCCGTCCCTTCGGGCGCCGGCATCGTACTCTGCTGCGCCCTGCCCTACCTGGCGGCACGACTCATCGCTCCGCGGCGTTAATCAGCAGCGCGGCGGACGGAGTGCGAGCGGCGGGCCCAGCACCTCCCGGGCGATCATCGCGCGGCGTAAGGCGCCCCGGCCGCGAAAATCAGTATACACCTTCGCATGTGCCGGGCGGGTGACCTGCAGATTGCTGGCATCCAAATGTGCGGCGACAAGCACGGGCGGTGCCTCGGGCGCGGGCTCGGGAGTAGACTTAAAGGCTGGCGGACGCGGGCGGCGGGTACGGCGCGGGATGGCGGGCGGCGCGATCGGGGCTGCCACCGTCTCGCGCGCCTTCATCACGTACTCTACCAACGCCTTCACAATCGTGATGACCACAAAGACCAACCCGAGCGTGCCGATACCCGCCTTCATTAAACTTTAGCGCCCGGGGAAGGATTATCGCCGGCGATGCCCTTACGCATCTCCGTGTCGGAGCGGAGATTCTCGAGGCGCTGGAAATCCATGTAGCCCATCCGGCCAGAGCGCAGCGCATCGGCGAGCGCCTGCGGAATCTGGGCCTCGGCTTCCACGACGCGGGCACGCATCTCTTCAACGCGGGCGCGCATTTCCTGCTCGAGCGCGACGGCGGCCGCGCGACGGATTTCCGCCTGGGCCTGCGCCATGTTCTTGTTGGCGTTGGCCTGGGCCTCCTGGAGCATCGCCCCGATGTTGTCGCCGACGTCGACGTCGGCGATATCGATGGACATAATCTCGTAAGCGGTGTTGGCATCGAGGCCGCGCTCCAGGACGGTCTTGGAGATGCGATCCGGATTCTCGAGCACGACCTTATAGCTCTCGGAGGAGCCAATGGTGGTGACAATGCCTTCGCCGACGCGGGCGATGATGGTCTCTTCCTGGGCACCGCCGACGAAGCGGTCGAGATTAGTACGGACGGTCACGCGAGCCTTCACCTTCACCTGAATGCCATCCTTGGCGACCGCATCAATGGTGGTGCGGCCGCTCGCCGGATTAGGCACATCGATAACCTTCGGGCTGACGGAGGTAAGCACCGCCTCGAGCACGGATTTATTCGTGCCACGGGTGGCGATGTCGATGGCGCAAGCGCGATTCCAATCGAGGTGGAGGCCGGCTTTCTGCGCAGCGATGAGTGCCTGCACCGTCTGCACGATGTTGCCGCCGGCGAGGTAATGGGCGTCAATCTTTTCGACTTCGACCACCAAGCCAGCCTTGGTCGCGGCGATCTTGGCATCGACAATCACCGTGTAGGGCACGCCGCGCAGGCGCATACCGACGAGATCGAAAAGCCCGACCTCCGCCCCGGCGAGCCGGGCCCGCACCCAAACCGCGAGGAAGGACAGCAGGAAGAGGACGAACAGCAGGAGCGCACCGGCGGAGAACCAGGCGACGATGGTGAGGAGGGTATTGTCAGGCATGGTGAAAATTAGCGTGACCGGCGGACAGTGATGCGACCCGAGCCGGCCTCGGTCACGACGACGGAGGCGCCACGTTCCACAAATCCATCAGAAGAAAAAGCTTCGACGCGCGTGCCATCGACTTCGACCGTACCAGAGGGCGCGAGCACGGTGACCGCGCGGCCCGTGCGGCCCACATAAAGCGCATAACCCGCCGCGGCGGGGACCGCCGAACCCGCATTACTGCTGGCATTAATCATGGAACGGCCGATGCCCGTGCGCGGCAAGAGCCAGCGAAAGCTCACAAATTCCAGAGTCAGAACGACGATGAAAATACCGCCGAATATCGCGCAGGGCACAACTCCGGCACCGGCGGAGAGGTAAATACCCACAAACGAAACGACCGCCCCGGCAAACCCGAGAATCACCGTGGGCAGGAAGAACTCCGCGCCGATTAGCACCAGGCCGGCAAGCAGAAGGCCACCCGGCAAAAGCAAGGAGACCTCTCCGGAATTGGCGGCTAGATGCAACATGCCGCTCAAGTTAGCCAGCCGGCCGCATTTTTCAACCTTTCCTAGAACGGATCCCTTCGCCGGCTTATAATCAGTTGCCCGATACTTGCAGGAACCGCTGGAAGCCCCCTAGTCTACCGCATGCCCAAGAAGCCCCCCGTACCGCGCCGGACACACGTTAAAGAAGCCCACCTCGTAATGCTGGAGGCCCTCCTGCGAGCGGGCAAGGCTGACGGGGTTGGTGGCGGCCAAGGGACTCAGCTCAAAGCCCACACGGATATTGCCAAGGCACTCGGCGTCTCGACTTCCATGCTCTATAAGTGGCGCGAACCGTCCCATAAGGGAAGCGGGCAGCCGAATCCTCTCGAGCGTACCGCTCGCCTGATCGAGGTGACCGGCGATACCCGCATTGTCGACTGGCTGGCTCAACGCGCGGGCGGACAATTCACCCCCAACGACCCCACCGCTACGCCACCGGGGCTCGATCGGGCCGCGAATGCGCTGGTCCGGGAATTTGGCCTACTGATTGCCGAAGTCGTCGATGCCACGGATGATCAAAAAATCACTCCGGATGAATCTCAATCCCTCCGCGAGAAATGGAACAGCATGCGGAAACGGGCCGAAGCCTTCGTGCGAGCCTGCGAAAAAGGCGAGTACAGCCCGAAGGGTTGACGCTTTTCGCTTTCCCCGCCCAAGGGAGCGAGTAACCAGAACCCATGGCTGAATTCACCATCCGTCCTTACGGCGACCCGATCCTCCGGGCGAAGGGCGAGCCCGTGCGGGAATTCGGCCCGGCCTTACGCTCACTAGGCGAAGCTATGCTCGGGGCCATGCGCACCGCGAAAGGTATCGGCCTGGCCGCACCCCAGGTCGGGCTCTCGTTGCAGCTATTCGTCATGAACATCAAAGACGAGGACTACCAACCGGTGCTCGATGGCAAGGCCTGCGATCCAGCGGACATCATGCCGATGTTGTTGGCTAACGCCACGGTCACCGTGCTGGCTGGCGAACCAGAAATCTATACCGAGGGATGCCTCTCCTTCCCGGGCATCACCGGCGAGGTCGAACGCGTCGAGCGCGCGATTGTCCGTTACCGCGACGCCGAAGGGGCGCCGCACATACTCGAATGCGAAGGCTTGCTGGCGCGATGCGTGCAGCATGAGCACGACCATTGCCAAGGCGTGCTTTTCATCGACCGCATGTCCCGCCCGCACCAATTACTCACGGCCGCTAAGGTGAAAAAACTCCAGCGAGCAACGCTCGCGGAGATCAAGGCCGCCCGCAAAAAAGCCTGAGCTTACTTGACGGCGGGCTTCGGAGTGTCGTCAACGCGCCAGACAATCTGGCCGACCTCCACCGCCGCGGCTCCCACAGGCTTGGCGGAAACCTGGAAAATGACTTCCTTCGGATCCGGCTTGCCGGGGATGACCCGCCAGTGGGCGCGCACGCCGTCCAAGCCAGGCGTGCCGGCGCCCGTCACCACCGCAACGTAGGGGCTCGCCGAGATACCGAGC
>CAISXT010000042.1 GCA_903889525.1 uncultured Opitutia bacterium
CTCCGTTTGCTCCGACCTTCCGACAGCCATGAAGGCCACATTTATCACCTCCGGTCGCCAGTTCACCGTCAAGCAAGGCGACATCCTCATCGTTAACCAGTACCCTGGTAAGAACGAAGGGGACATCCTCACCTTTGACCAAGTCCTCCTCGTGGGCGAAGGCGCTGCCGCCAAAATCGGCGCCCCGACCGTCCCCGGCGCAACCGTCACCGCCACGATCCTTGAGAATAAGCGCGGCGACAAGATCGACATCTTCAAGCACCGCCGCCGTAAAGGTTACTACCGCCGCCGTGGCCACCGCCAAGAGCTGTCGGTCATCAAGGTCGAGACGATTTCTGCTTAACCCTTAACGTTCAACCACCATGGCAACAAAGAAAGGCGGCGGGACTTCCTCCAACGGCCGCGACTCCACTTCCAAGCGCCTCGGCGTGAAACTCTACGGCGGCGAATTCGCCACCGCAGGCTCCATCATCATCCGCCAGCGCGGTACCCGCATGAACGCAGGCCGCAACGTCGGGATGGGCCGCGACCACACCCTCTTCGCTAAGGCTGACGGCCTCGTGAAGTGGGATGCTGAGCACCGCAAGGTGGAGATCGTCCCCACGACCTCCTCCGCTTGCTCAATCAAGTAAGCCGCTAAGCCAGCGCCTCCAAGAAGCCGACCCTCTGGTCGGCTTCTTTGTTTTAGGAATGAAGTGACGATGGCGCCCCAGCCCGGAAATGACTTCCGGGTCTCATGGCGGGCGCTCGCCAAGAATCTATCCGGCCGAATGGCGGTGGATGTTTTCCAGGGCTGACTGGAAAATTGATCGGGTGGAATCGGCATACACGGGATCGTGCACGACATAGTCGCACACGCGCTCCAGTGCCCGGCGCTGAACCCCGCGCACACGACGCAGCGTGTGCAGCTCAATGACGAGCAGTTGGAGTTTTTCCAGGGACATGAGCGTGGTATCTGCCTCGGCTTCCTCGCGAAAACCGTATTCCGGATCTTCATCCATCTCCCGATTAGAGGTGATGTGTTGAGTTGGGTGCATTGGGGTGCGACTCAAGGGTAGTCGCCCCCGGCCGACCGCAAAGCCATAGGTTGTTAAGATTAATACGCCCATCGGCACCAATCAGGTGACAGCCTAGGCGTCGACCCCGGCCTGTGCCGCCCGACGGAACTTCCACGCCATGGCCAGCGATACGACGATCAGCCCGGTCGCTAGCGAGATCCAGATACCCACGGCCCCAAGGTCGAAGTAACCGACGGGAATCCCGAAGAGCAGGAACCCCGGCCGGAAAGCCAGAGCGAGCGCCAAGGGTAGGCAGAACAGCCAGTACACAATGAAGACACTCCACGAGGCCCAGGCGGCCTGATTGACCGACCGTAGCAGGTAGGCCGCCACGACCTGCACGCCGTCAAAAGGCGCCCACAAGGCGGCGAAGATGAGCAAGGCTGAAGCCAGCGCGGCCGTCTCGGCGTCCTTGGGACCAGAGATCCCATACGTCGCCATCAGTAAAGGGCGAAACAGAATCATCCCCAGGCCGTAGACGGTCATGATCAGCCCGCCAAGGATGAGGGCACCTAAGCCAATCGCCTGCACCTTGCGCGGATCCTTGGCGCCATACGCTTCGCCGACGCGGATACCGGCGGCGATGCCGAGCCCGAGAGGCAACATGAAGGCGGCGGAAGCCGTACTGATGGCAACCTGATGGGCGGCCTGCGCAGTGGCGTTGATCCAGCCCGCCATAACGGGGACAATCGCGAAAATCCCAACTTCACTCAAGCTATGCAAGCCCGCGGGCCAGCCGGTCTTCATGAGCCGGCGGAAGACGGCGAACTGCAGGCCATCGGCCCAGCGGACTTCGCCGCGGCCTGGCGTGAACCAGAGCCCGATAAGCATGACGAAACGCGCGACGAGGGTGGCCCAACCAGCACCGGCGAGCCCCAGTGCAGGAAAACCCCAGTGGCCGAACATCCACAGCCAGTTGAAGAAGATATTGGCGAGAATCCCCGCGCTCAGCCACGCGAGCGAGATCCAGGGCTGATGCTGTGAATCGCGATGCCCGCGGAGCGCATGAAAAGCGAGACCCGGCACCATTGCCCACGACATCAGGATGAAGAACTCCTGGGCCGCAGAGGTGACGGCCTCGGATGAACGGAGCAACGGGAAAAACTGGGCGGCCCAATGCGAGGCGATCGCGGCGACGACACTGATGGCGACGGCCAGCACCATGCCATGCCGTAGGATTGCGGGTGAGGATTCCTCCACGCCGGCGCCGTTGTCTTGCGACTGATACACGGCAATGGCGCCAACTACCCCGATACCGAAGACGTAGGGAATGTAATTGAGGTTCGAGGCCAAGGCCGACGCCGCCAACGCGGTCTCTCCCAGATGCCCGGCCATCGCCACATCCACGACGAACATCAGCCCATAGCCCAGCATCCCGAGCATAATCGGAATCGCCAGCTTGAGCGTGGGTCCGATTTCGGAACGAATAGTGGGCGGCGCTTCCAAGCCCCCAAGAGGAAAGAATTACCCCGCTGAGGCGAGTCAGTTCTTCGGGATGCGATTGAGCGTATAATACGCATCTGCATGATCAAGCGCTTCGCCGGCCGCCGAGCGGAGGCCGTCCGCATGCAACTCATGGATGTAAAGCGGGCGAAGGCCACCGACCTTGAGGCGCACACTCCGCCCGTCCGCGGCGACCTTGGCTGAGACGATGCCGTTCGCGGCCGACTGGATCTCGTCGCTCCCATATGCACCTGAATAGAAGAGCGTGTAATTGGTCATGCGGTACATGGCGACGTCCCCGGCACGGGCGATGTCGACCGGCTTGGTGAAGACGAGTTCAAAGCCATCCGGCTTGGCCTTCATCTCCTTAATCGCGAAGGGCACGGTGCCGTTATAGCGGAGGCGCTGCAGGCCGTAGGCCTTGGTGCCGAGCGACGACCAGCCACGACTCGTCATGCCGACCATGAGCGAGCCATCCGGGGCGAACCGTAAGCGTACAATGCCCGAGGCAAAACCGCCGATAAATGGGAAGCACGCGCCTTGATATTCGCCGTCGACCTTCTCCATAAAGACGCGACTGATCTTAGCGTCGGTGAACTCGGCCACGAACATCTGCCCATCGAAAGGCCCGAACTTGCCGCCGGTATCGCACGTGGCGAGGTCGGTGCCACTTCGCCCCATCTTGTTGTAGGGCATCCAGATTGCCGGCGGGCACATCTCGGGCAACGCCTTCAACGCGTCGGGATAAGGAATCTTTGACGGCACCGGAGCGGAGAGATGCACCGGCGAGGCCGACAGCTTCTCGGAGGCGACGCCTTCAGGGTTCAGGAAGAACGCGCCCTTACGCAGATGATAGATCGGCGTGGTCGGAATCCAAGTGCCCTGCTGGTCCACGCAAAACATGTCACCGGCGAGGTTCGTACCGAGGCCGCACGGCGAACGCATGCCGGCCACCATGGGGATGAACTTGCCGTCTTTACCGATGATGCCACCCCAACCGCGCCATGGCGCTTTGTTGTCGGCGTGGTCACCCATGTCCACGTTAAGCGTGACCCAGAGATTCCCTTGGCCGTCGCGCTTGGGTCCGTAGGCATAGCCATGATAGGCACCAGAGACATTCCAACCGTAACCTGCAGTCAGGTATTCATTAGCCACGCCGGCCCCCGTCGTATCGCGCAGGCGCGTCATCTCGGTGCGTTGCGTGACGAGCAGGTCCTTGCCGTCGCTGAGGAGGCCGAGCGGCTCATGCAACCCAGAGGCGAAGAGCTTGAAGGTCGCCTTGTTCGGCTGGGCATCGAGCACACCGTCGACAATCCAGACTTCGCCCTTGCGAATCGCGACGGCGAGTTTGCCGTCGGCCGTCCAATCCATGCCACTGACTTCCAATGCCAAGCCCGCTCCGGGCTTCCAATCCTTGGCACGCGTATCCGCGGCGGTGCTCGCCGTCAGGATATCGGCAATCTCATACGAGGTGGCCGAAAGCGAGGCAGCTAAGAAGCAGAGGGCAAACGCGGCTTTCATTTCAAGAGATAGATATAAACGCGGCGGCCCTGTTTGGATGATTCCTTTACGTCCACACTCATTCCCTCGGGGTGCGTGAGGGCGGGAGAGAAGTCCGGCGTCGGCGCCCACGTGATGGTGCGGCGCAAGCCATGCTCAATCCCTTCGAATGTCTCCTCCAGCTTCACGCCGTACTGCTCATAAAGGAATGTCGGGTTGCCCTGCGCATCTAGACGATAGCCCAGGAAACGTCCGTCCGACGACTTTGGCCAAGCGAGGATTTTCTCGCTGGGGGGTTTTTCAAAAATCGGGAAGCGAGAGAACCAGGTGGTGTAAGCATCAAAGAAACGGCCATTCCACATCAGCGCTGGGCCTCCGTGCTCGCCGTCATAAGCTAAGTGCACACCTGTCGGGAAGCCGACAAGTAAGGCGCGTACGCCTACGCCCTCGACAAAGGTACGCTGCACGACGGGGCGATCTTTGGGGACGATTTCATATTCGCCGTTCCGATTCTGCGGAAAACCTTCGGGCTCACCGTTAGCGCTTTCAATGAATTTAAAAATTGAGGCAATCTGCTTATCGGTGTCGCCGCCGAGGATGGCTGGATTAAACGATTTCCCAGCGGGCCAGAACGACGGCATCAGGGTACCAGCGCGGTAGGCTGCGGGGTTGATGAGATACTCGCGTAACCAGCTTTCCTGCAGGCGGGCGGCGATGTTGCTGAGATCAGGCCCCTGGATGCCGAGCGAAGGGCGGTCGCCCCAGCGGTGGCAGGTGATGCAGCCCGCCCCGCCCTGCGTACCCATGAGTTTACGGCCGGCGGTGTCGTCGCCCCCTTCGAACTTCAGGGCGGCACGCGCGTCAGCGATGCCAAGGAGCTTGGCGAGATCAGCGGTGGCCGCGCCATACTGCGGCATCTTCACCTGCAGGTAAGGCCGCACGCGATTCTCGCCGGCAAGTACCTTGGCGAGCCATTCGGGACGGAGCTTGCCGCCGATACCCGTGAGAGGCGGCGGGTAGCGACCGGTATCGCCAAGATTATGATCTCCCTGGAAATAAGGTTTACGTCCAGCATCGGGTCCGCCCTGGCCGTCGCGCTCATGGCAGGCGACGCAGTTCAACGCCTGCAGCGTGAGGTCGGCCGCGACCTTCGGCGAAGCGGCTTCGTCCTTCTTCGCGAGGAAAAGTTTCAGCGCGGCACGCTGTGCACCGGAAAGCGCATAACGCGGGCCCTTCGTGTGTTCGGCGTCGAGGCAGCCGCCTTCGGTCTTCTTCAATGCAACTGGCGCGGCGGCTACGTCCTTGGGCAGATCATGGCAAGCGGCGCAGCGGGCAGTGATGACGGCCTTGCGGCCGGCCGCGACCCGTTTCACATCAAGTGCGACCTGATCGATGGCCACATCTAACCGCCCATCACTACCTTGGAACTCGAGGAGGTAGCCGGCAATGTCGACCGCGTCCTGTTTCTCCATTGCGATCTTGGGCATGCGTCCGTCAGTACGCACCTTCAGCGGTTCGAAGATATAGGCGCTCAGGCTTTCTAAGCTGTATTTCGTCTTCAGGTCGGCGAAGCCGATACTGCGATGCGTAAAATCCGCAGCCTTGGGCGCACCGTCGGGCGGCACGAATCCCTGGCCCGGAGCATGGCAGGCGACGCAACCGAGCGTATTGAATAGTTCGCCTCCGCGCCCGCCGTTCACGTGCATGATCTTTGCCGGGGCCTTGGCGGCGGCCTTCGGCTTTAGTGCAGCAAGGTAATGCTCAATCGCGACAAGCGCCTGTGCGTCGGCCTTTACCAGCACCTGCGGCATGACCGCACCGGCATGGACCGTTGTCGGATCGGCCATGAATTTACGCAGCCATTCCGAACGGACACGTTGTGAAACAGACGCGAGGGCGGGCCCGCGCATGGCGGGCAGACCGGTCTCGCCGCCGTGGCAGTTCACGCAGCCGAGCTCGTTGTAGAGCAGGCGGCCGCCTTCAGCCGTCGGTGTTGCCGCATGGAAGCGCTCGAAGCCGGTGACGAGCGGCTCAGCCCCCAGCGCCGCCGCTGCGAGCAGGATCGCAGCCCGCGCCATCATGCCGTCTCGCGGAGGCACTTATCCAGATACGCCCGTGACTTATTTACGGCGGCGGTAACTTCGGCCACCGTCGGTAAAATCGGGATGCCACGCGGTGTCGGGTGCATGAAGATCTCGGCGACGCCCTTGAAGTGGACATCGCGGAGGGCCTTGACGACGAGACGGTAATCGAGCCCGCCGCCATAACCCGGCAGCTGCTGCATCTCGACCTCCTTGCTGGCCTTCTTGAAGATGCCCTCGGAATGCTCCTGGAAATAGAAAAATGGTAGGTTCTTCGCACCCAAGTCGCGAATCAAAGAAGGAATTTGTTCTGCCCACGGGTGGAGGTGATGCGGGGCGAACGCCACGCCGAGATGCGCCGAGCGATTGAATTCGGCGAAGTAGCGAAGGGAATCGGGGTGTTGCAGCGCCTGTCCGATATGATTCTCGATCGCGATCGTCACCCCGAGCTCTTCAGCCTTGGCGACGTGCGGCTTCATGTCTTCGAGGAACTTCTTGATTGCGCTCTTGGCGGCTTCGCCCGCGGGATCCTTCGGGCCAGTACATCCGCAGATGACCAGGTCACCGCCGTGCTTCTTCACCCAAGCCATCTCTTCCTGGAGTTTGAACGGCCCAAACGGGTAGCGGGTGCTGGAGCCGACGCGTGCGCCGTGCTTCTTCAGCAGGGCCGCGAAGGCTTCTTCGCCGAGGGCGGTCGCCTGCTCGCGCTGGTCGCCGTGGACCTTGCACCAGATGTCAATCGACTCGGCACCCACCTTAGCGACCTCGGGTAAGATGACCTCGAGCGGCATCGTGCCGTAAAGCGCCGAGGAGAGTGTGTAGCGGATCTTGAAATCGTCTTTCGTCTGGGCCCGGGCTGATAGCGCGGCGAAGGCCGCAGCGGCGGGGACGGTGCGGAGGAAATCGCGACGGGAAAGCATCGTCTTACTTCTGGTCGCGCTGGGCTTCGAGCATCTTGATCCATGGGCCGACGAACGAGCCGTGGTCATGGAAGGTGCGGCCGCTGACCATATTGCCGTCAATGACGACCGGGGCGTTGACAAAAATTCCCCCGCAGACCTCGAGGTCGAACTTGCACTTGGGCACGGTGGCCATGTGCAGGCCCTTCACGATGCCGGCCCGGGCGACGATCTCGACGCCATGGCAGACGCTCATCATCGGCTTCTTGTGCTCCCAGAACCAGCGGGTGGCCGCCAGGAGGGCTTCATCTTCGCGCAGGTACTCGGGGCCGCGGCCACCGCTAAAGAAGATACCCGCGTATTCCTCGGGCTTGATATCCTTGAAGGCGATGTCGCAGTTAATCGTGTAGCCTTCCCACTCCTTGGTGATCGTCCAGCCCGGCTTCACTTCGTGGAGGACAGTCTGGTAGACGCGCTTGTCGATGGAGGCGAAGACCGGCTGGAAGCCGGCTTCCTGCAGTCGGTAGACCGGGTACATCGTGTCGAGGAGCTCCGTCGCGTCGCCGATGATGATGAGCACCTTTGGCTTCTTGGCGTTCTCGGGCTTATCGGCCCCCGAGGAGATCGAGGATTGGTTCTTATTGTCGACAAGGGCAGCGGAGGCGACGGCGCAAAGACCGAGCAGCCCGGCGGCGAGGAGGCGGAGTTTCATGAGGGTTAGGCGATGGTTTATAAACTGACCGCCCCGTCCACCCCCTTGTTCCTAAAAAGCAGGCCGGGGAAGACGCTCCGATGGGATTCAGCCCTCGTGCCCCTCCCTTTGTGAATGATTTCCCCCGCTCTCCACCCTCCCCACGCTTGCCACGGGCGAGGTTTCGGGCAAGTTGACTGCTCCCATGCGTAACGACGACGAAGACGAGGACGAGAAGACCCCCGCAGCCCCAAAGGAAGGCGGCCCGAGCTCCATGCTCATCCAGAAGAAATTCCTCGAGCAGCGGAAGATTTTCCTCTGGGGCGCCGTTGAAGACGCCTCCGCCCGGGATATCGTTGAAAAGCTCCTCTACCTCGATGGCATCGACCCCGGCAAGGAGATCACCTTCTACATCAACACCCCGGGTGGCTCCATCACCTCCGGCATGGCCGTCTACGACACCATCCGCATGATCTCTTCCCCGGTGAAGGTCGTCGTGACCGGTATGGCCGCCTCCATGGGCTCCATCCTCCTGCAGGCCCCCAAGGAAAAGGGTAACCGCCTGCTCTTCCCGCATTCCCGCGTGATGATCCACCAGCCGCTCATCATGGGCCGCATCCAGGCCACCGCCGTCGATATCCACATTCAGGCCCAGGAAATGGAACGCCTCCGTTCCGAGCTGAACGAGATTCTCGCCAAGGCCTCCAAGCAGAAGATTGAGAAGGTCACCAAAGACACCGATCGCGACTTCTACATGAACGCCGAGGAGGCCATCGAGTATGGCCTCGCCGATGCGATCGTGAAGAAACTCTAAGCGGACGCCGCGCACATGGGCATCGGCGACCGGGCCTACATGCGGAATCAGCGCCCTTACCGGGAGCCGATTTCCGCCACCGCCTGGACCGTCGGCGTGCTCATCGCGTTCTTCATCATCAACCTCATCCAGGAGTCTGCCGGTGCCGACCTCCTCAGCTGGGCAATTCTCAGCGAAGCCCATCCCCTCGTCTGGCAATGGTTCACGCACGCCTTACTGCATGATGGCTTCTGGCATCTGCTCGGCAATTGCCTCGTGCTCTGGTGGACCGGCGTGATCGTCGAACAGACGCACGGCGCGCGTGCTTACTTCTACGTTCTCGTTGGCGGCACACTGGCTGGCGCCGTGCTCTGGAAACTCTCCGGCATCGGCGGGGGTCATCCCGGATCAATCATCGGCATCTCCGCCGGCGTCTATGCGATGATGCTGGTCGCACTGCTGGATAAGCTCGAGCACCAGATTACCCTACTCCTCTTCTTTTTCCTGCCGGTGACGTTACGCGTCCGCTGGATGCTTTTGCTCACGGCACTCTTCACCTTGCTAGGCTGGATCTTCGCCGAACTGCCCGGTCGGCACGATTGGGCTCAATGGCACGCCGCTTGGACCGATAGCATCGCCCACTCGGCCCACCTCGGCGGCCTGGTTCTAGGATTCTTTGCTTGGCGTACCCTTAACCGGACAAATCAGGGCCCGAGCTACGCTCAAGTCCAGATGCCCTCCGCCGAAGCACCTAGCCCCTCCTTTGAGGCGCCAACTGAAGAGAACAGCCCACGAGCACTCACCCAGACCCAAGCCCGGGCTGAGTTAGACGGGCTATTGGACAAGATTTCCGACGGGGGTTTCGGCTCGCTCACGCCTGCCGAGAAACGTAGGTTGGAAGACCTCAGCGCCCGCCTACGCTGACACCCCTCCCCCTTTATGCGACTAAGCCTGACCCCGCTGCTGGTTCTCCTAGCTGCGCTCGTTTCCGCCCAAACCGGAAGCTTCACCACCACGCAGTCGATGCAGAACGAGACCCGCGCCACCGCGGCCCTCCTCGAGAAGCTTCACATCAGTAAAAAGGAGATGTCCTCCATCGACATGAACTCCGTCGTGAAGACCTACTGCGAAAACCTCGATGGCGCGAAGATGTACTTCACGGCCGAAGAGGTGGATGAATTCGTGACCCGTTACGGCAAGACCCTGGACCTCTACCTGCAGCGCGGCAACCTGACCCCGGCGTTTGAAATCTACACGCTCTTCAAAAAGAAAGTCGACCAGCGCACCGTCTCGAATCTCGCCGCCCTCGATCGGCCCATCGACCTGACCCAGCCCGGCACCTTCCCCGTCGAACGCAAGAAGGCCAATTGGCCTGAAAACGCCGAAGCCGCCGACGCCCTCTGGGGCCGCCGCCTCCGCCTCGATATGCTCTCCGAGCTCCTCGGCGAGGACCGCACGGGCGCCAAGGCCAAGGCCCCCAAAGACCACTCCCTGCTGCCAGAGATTACCCCCACCAAGACCGCCGAGGCGGTGGAACGTCTGAAAAGGCGCTACAGCAAGAGCCGCTCCTACCTCAACTACGACCAACATGAGGTCGAAGAAATCTTCCTCAACTCCTACGCCAGCCAATACGACCCACACTCAACCTTCTTCTCCCAGCAGTCGCTTGAAGAGTTTGAAATCGCGATGCGCAACTCGCTCGTCGGCATCGGGGCGACACTCTCCGACGAAGATGGCCTCTGCGTCGTCAAAGACATCCTGCCCGGCGGCCCGCTGGACCTCTCCGGCCAAGTAAAGTCCGGCGATAAGATTATTGCCGTCGGCCAAGGCGAAAAAGGTGAAATGGAAGACATCATAGGCATGCGCCTCTCGAAGGCCATCGGCCGCATCCGCGGCAAACAGAACACGACCGTCCGCCTCCTCGTCGACATGGCAGCGGGTGGGCGCAAGACGGTCGCCCTCAAGCGCGACCAGATTAAACTCGTCGGTCAGATGGCCTCCGCCAAGGCCTTTGAAGTCCCCAACGGTAACGGTACCATTATGCTGGGAGTCATCGACCTCCCGGCTTTCTACGGCAAGAACCCCGATGGCTCTGGCTCCAGCCCCTCGGCCGATATCGAACAGCTGATCGGCAAACTTAAGAAACTCGGCATCAAGGCCCTGATCATGGATCTCCGTAAGAACGGCGGCGGCCTCCTCACCGAGGCGGTCGATATCTCCGGCCTCTTCATCCCGAAGGGCTCGGTCCTGCAGGTCCGCGATAGCCAAGGCCGCTCCGAAGACTACCGCGATGAAGATGAGAAGGTGGCCTGGGATGGCCCGCTCATCGTGCTGACGTCCAAGCTCTCGGCCTCTGCTTCGGAAATCTTCGCCGGGGCGATGCACGACCACCGCCGCGCCATCATCGTCGGCGACGTCACCACCCACGGCAAAGGCTCGGTCCAGAACATCATCGAGCTGAGCCGCTTCGACCGCAATCTGAAGTCGGCCGTGAAGGTCACCATCCAGAAGTGGTACGCTCCCAGCGGCTCCTCCATCCAGCTCAAGGGCGTCCCGGCCGATATCGTCGTGCCCTCGGTCTACTCCGTGATGCCGGTGGCTGAAGCCGATCTCGATCGCCCCCTACCTTGGGATTCCGTCACCCCAACGATGACCAAGCCCGACGAAGGTGATTGGCTCAAGGCCAAGCTGACGGATGGCTTGATTGCCTCGCTCGCCGCCGGCAGCGCCCGCCGCCAATCGGAACTCCCCGAATTCCTCACGCTGAACCGCACGATTGATTGGACCAAGAACCGCCAGGGTCGCAAGGACGTCTCCCTCTCACTCGAACAGCGCCGCACCGAACGCAAAGACGACCTCGAATTCCGTGATCAAATCCGCCGCGAGCTTTCCGACTACGCCAAGAAGGAATATAAAATCAGCGACGTGAAACTCAACGCCGCCTTGGAACAGGAAAAGAAGGACGGGCCGGACTCCATTAGTAAGAGCAAGAAGGCCAACCGCATGCGCGACCCGCTCGAAGACGAAGACTGGCCAGAATATGACATCCAACTTCACGAGGCGGTCCGCATCGCGGCCGATTGGTCCAACGTCCTCGCCTCCGGACAGGCTGGCGGGGTCGCCACCAAGGCACCTGCCGCCGTCACCAAATAACCTTTCGGCCTCCGCCGATCAACCCGCCGAGATGGCGGGTTTTTTGTGCCCGCGTCTTTGACTTGGCGAAGCCGCCCGGCCCGCCCAGTTTAATTCCATGCAGTTGCTCGATGTCCTTCTCGCCGCCACGACCGTCGCTTGCACGGCACTGACCTGGCAACGTGGCCGCCGCCCCGGCACCTGCTTGAGTCGCCAACACGGCCAACTGGGCGACCAGCCCGTGCAGTGGCACACGCTCACCAACGCAACCGGCATGGAAGTCTCGCTCAGTGAATTGGGTGCGATGCTCACCTCCGTCCGCGTGCCAGATATCCGCGGCGCCATCGGTGAAGTCACCCTTGGGCTCCGCACCTTCGAAGACTACGCCGCTGGCCATCCCTGCCTCGGCAGCACGGTCGGCCGCTACGCCAATCGCTTGGCCGCCGGCCAGCTCACCATCGACGGTCAGATTTTTTCGCTCGCCCAGAACAACAACGGCCAGCACCTCCACGGCGGACTCCGCGGCTTTGACAAGCGCGTCTGGAAGTCTGCCGCGAGCCGCACCGACGATGCCTCCATCGTCCGCTTCACCTATGTGAGCCCCGACGGCGAAGAAGGCTATCCCGGGGAGCTCACGGTGGTCGTCACCTACACCCTGCCGGATCACGCCAACGAACTGCTGATCGACTTCACGGCCAGCGCCCAAGCCGCCACGACCTGCAACCTGACTAATCACGTCTTCTTCAATCTAGCCGGCGAAGGCAATGTCCTCGACCACCGCCTCACCCTTTCGGCCGATCAAATCATCCCCGTAAATCCCGTGCTCATCCCGACGGGCACGTTGATGGACGTAACGGGTACGCCGTTTGATTTTCGCCAGCCGCACGCGCTCGGCGAGCGCATCGGCGCAACGCATGAGCAACTCTCCCGCGGGCGTGGCTACGATCATTGCTACGTCCTCCGGGCTGATAAAACCCTGCAAGCCGCCGCGGTCGTCACCGAGCCGACCTCTGGCCGCACCCTCGAAGTCCTCACCGATGCGCCGGGCCTCCAACTTTACACCGGCAATTTCCTCGATGGCACCAAGCAAGGTCGCTGGCCCAAGCCCTTCTCCTTTCGCCAAGGCTTCTGCCTCGAGCCCGGCCTCTTCCCGGATTCACCGAACCAACCCGCCTTCCATCGCATGGGCTACCCGAGCGGCATCCTGCGCCCCGGCGAACAGTATGCTCAGCAGCTCATTTTCCGTTTCGGTGTCGTCCGCGGATAATCGCAATCAAGGGGTCTGCTGGCACGGTGAACGGCGGCGAAGCAATGTCTTGAGGGTGGGCCGAGCATCCCTGCTCGGCCGCGGCCGCCCTATCGAGGTAGGGACAGCAGTTCACCATGCCAGCAGACCCCCTCGCGGCTTTGCCGCGCCTATACTCCATACTCGATACTCTATACTCCCAACTACACCCGCTTCGCGTCTTCGCGTGCCTGTGACGCCGTGCTATCCGCCCATAACTGCTGGGTGACCTTGAGGAGTACGGTGCCGCTGACAAGCGTGACGGCGGTGAGCACCCAGGCCATGGTGAGGCGCTTGGGATCGCCGGACGAATAAAGGAAATTACCAATCGCGAAGAGCGAGCCCCAGATGAGGGCACAGCCGGAGATCCAGCCGACGAAGGCCGAGCCGATGCGATTCTCCTGGGCAATCTCCACGTCGCTGATGCCGGCTTCGGCGCGGATGTCCGTCCAGCCCGGGCCCGCCGGTTTCACCTTCTGGCAGAAGGCGATGAGCGTCGCGCGATCCGTCTGCGGACCGACATACGCGGTGATGAGCCACGACAGCGTGGTCAGGGCGACTTGGATGATGGTCGTGGTCGCGAAGTCCGCGTGCGGCATGAAGTACGGCACGGCCACCGCGGTCACGAGCGACATCACCATGGCGACGACTTCGCACCAAGCGGACACGCGCCACCAGAACCAGCGGGCGAGATAAAGCAGGCCGGTGCCAGCACCGATGGAGAGCAGGATCTGGAACGCCTGCTGGGCCGAGGACATCGTCAGGCTGAGCAGCGCGGCGACGACATAGAGGAACACGGTTGAGAGGCGGCCGACGTTCACGTAGTGGGTCTCGCTGGCGTCCTTCTTGATGAATCGACGGTAGAAGTCGTGCACAAGGTAGGAAGAGCCCCAGTTCAGGTGCGTCAGAATCGTCGAGGAGTTCGCGGCGATGAGGCCGCCGATCATCAGGCCCACGAAGCCGACGGGCAGGAACATGAGCATCGCCGGAAAAGCGGAGTCATGTCCGATGAGTTTAGGGTCAGCGTTCGGGAACGCTTTGATGATCGAGGCGAGGTCTGGGTAGACGATGATGGAGCATAGCGCAGTGATGATCCATGGCCACGGACGGAGGACGTAGTGCGCGATGTTGAAGAAGAGCGTGCCGCCGAGGGAATCCTTCTCCGACTTCGAGGCCAGCATGCGCTGGGCGATATAAGAACCGCCACCGGGCTCGGAGCCGGGATACCAGTTGGCCCACCAGCTGATGGCAATCGGCAGGATGAAGATCATTAGCGCCAGGTCTGGCATCGTGAAGTTCGGGAGCATGTCCAGAATCGGTTGACCCTTGCCGTCCGAGACCGACATCACCGGCACGCCATTGGTCGTGACGACTTGCTGGGTGGAAAGTTTTTCTACGAGCACCTTCAGGCCTGCCCAGCCGCTGGCGTCGCCGGCTAGGCGCCCCACCTCGACGAGCGAGAACCAAGCCGCGGCGAAGACGGCGGTCATCTTGATGAAGAATTGGATCATATCGATAACCAGCACACCCCAGAGGCCGGAGTGGGCGGCGAACACGACGTTCAAGATGCCGCAGATGACAATCGTCTGCCAGGCGGGCATGCCGAAGAGAATGTTCGCGATCTTGCACGCGGCCAATGTGACCATGCCCATGATGAAGCAGTTGAAGAACAGCCCGAGATAGATGGCGCGGAAGCCGCGCACGACCGAGGCGGCGGTACCGGAGTAGCGATGCTCGTAGAACTCGAGGTCGGTCATGACACCCGAGCGACGCCAGAGGCGCGCGAAGAAGAAGACTGTGGCCACGCCGGTGAGCACGAAGGCCCACCACTGCCAGTTGCCCGCGACCCCGTATTTGCGCACCTGCTCGGTCACCCAATTCGGGGTGTCGGACGAAAACGTCGTCGCGACCATCGAGAGGCCGGCGAGCCACCAGGGCACCGAGCGGCCGGAGGCGAAGAACTCGGCGGTGCTGCCGCTCGAGCGCTTGGCGAGGAACAGCGCAGGGACGAAGCAGACCAGAATCGAGGCGGCAACGATGACCCAATCAATCCAAGTAATATGCATAGCGGGGAGCGGGGTGACCTCCGTTCTCCTCCAACCCGCCCGCAGTGGCAACCGAGTTCCCGCACTCTATATGAGCAGATGGGAGCATTAGGCGGGGCCTCTAGATTGGCGTCTAACTTGGGTAGGGCGGGTTGTCCCCAGCCCGCCGTTGAGCCGATCGAGATCCGCCTCTCATTCCACGAACGGACGGCTGAGGACAGCCGTCCCTACCTAAGATGCACCTAGGACAGCACGTGGTGCCGTCCCTACCCGATACAGCGGATGCGATGTCATCGCATCCCTACCCAAACAAGAAGGGCGCCTTGCGGCGCCCTATCCTTCTGCTTCGCAGCAGTTCATCCTGCCAGCGGTTCCCCGCCGTCAGGCTTACTTGGCGGCTGGAATCTCGTTCAACGTATACCAGCCTTCGTTGTGCCAAAGGGTATCGCCAGACTTGGCCTTCACTTCGGTGACGAGGTGATGGATGTGACCACGGACGAGACCGTCGACCACGAGGCGCACCTTCAAACCGTCTTCCGAGAGAGTCGCGGACTTGATGGTCGGCGCGGTCTGATCGACTTCCGGGCTACCGTAGCTCGCCTGGTAGATGTAAGTGAAGGTATCCATCGCGTAGTTCTTCAGGTCGGCGGCGCTCGCAGCGTCCACCGGGTGCGTGAAGGTGACTTCGAAGCCGTCATGGCGAGCGGAGATGTCATGCATCTCGAAAGGCACCTTACCCTTGAAGCGCACGCGCTCGAAGGTGAAAGGCTTGGTGCCGCGCGAACCCCAGCCGCGATTCGATCCGCCGACGAAAAGCGTGCCGTCTTCCTGGTCCATACGAACCGGAATCAGGCCAGCTTCGAAGCCGCCGAGGAAGTGGAAGACGGCGCCCTGGTAGAGACCATTCACGAATTCAAGATTGATACGCTGAACCTGCGAGGCGGTCTGCTCGCCGACGAGCATCTGATTCTCCCAAGGGCCAAACTTGCCCTTGGTCATGTCGCAGGCGATGCCGGAAGGAGAATTGCCGACCTTGGCGTGCGGGAGCATGACGGCGGGAGGAACGAAGTCCGGGAACTTCAAGCGCTCGGTCAGGATACGCGAGCCGCTGGTGGGCTCGGGCGGAGCCGGGAAATCCGACAGGGCGGCGGATTTATTGCCGGTGGGGTTACCCTGGAACGAACCGGGGCGCAGCCACTTGAAACCCGAGGAGCCATTCCAGACGCCTTGGTTATCCGTGTAGAACATGTCGCCCTTCTCATTGGCGCCGATGCCGCCCGGCGAACGAATGCCGGAGGTGGTCGGGATCATCTTACCTTCTGGCGTGACGCGGACGCACCAGCCGCGCCAAGGGGAGTGGCCGTGGAAGGAGCCGGTGAGACAAAGGACGACCCAGACATCGCCATTCTTATCCGGCTCAGAGCCGAAGGCGTATTCATGGTAGTCGCCATTGATGCCCCACTTGGAGCAAATGGAGTCAAAGCGGTCCGCCTTGCCGTCGCCATCGGTATCCGTGAGGCGGGTGTGCTCTGGGCGCTGCGTGGCGTAGAGCGAGCCAGCTTTCCAGAACATACCGAGCGGCTCGTGCAGATTGGAAGCGAACTTAGTCCACTTGATCTTAGAGAGATCAGCGTCGTACGCACCTTCGGCAATCCAGACATCGCCACGGCGCGTGCCGATGGCGACCTTCTTACCAGGCATCAGTGCGATCGAGGAGACTTCGCAGACCTCGCCCGCAGGTGTAGGGATTTCAACACGTTCGTAGAATTCAGACTGACGGGCCTCGGAGGCCTTGGTGTCCGTCTTCTTGACGACGGCTGCCGCGGACAGCCCAGAGGTCAGGGCGGCGAAAGCGAGGAACAGGGAGAGCTTCTTCATAAGTTTGGTTTCCAGGGGAAAGATTAGCGGAGGGAGTAGCCGAGCACCGCGGATTCGCCGGGTTTGAGGGTGACCGTCAGCGTCTTGTCGGCGGCGTTCGTGCGAGGGTATACGCCGCTCTGGGCGCGGATGACGAGGTTGGCACCCACTTCGGTGACGCCATCGGAAGGGCCCGTGAGGGCCACGCCGCGCGTCAGCACGATGGTGACTGCCTTATCGCCTGAGGCCTTGAGCGTCCGCACCAACCCAGGCTTACCTGAGGCGGTATCGGGAGCCCAAGCATCCGTCAGCGCGAAACCTTCACCGGTCGACCGGAAGGTGGGGTTGCCAGCCTTATCCAAATCGTACCCTTTGAATTCGCCTGCGACGGGCAAGGGAGAGAATTTCATTTCCTTGCCACCCTTCTCCGTGGCAAAGCGGACAATACTCCCCGACGGGGCAGTGTCTTGGATAAGCGCTTGGCCATCGGAAAGTTTCACGACGTTCGTACCAGCAGGCGGCTCATTGCCCGCACCGCGGTCCGTCCAATGGTGACCACCATCCATGAATTTGCCGGCCCAGAGCAACTCGACGGCGGCATTATCACCGCTGTAAGCGAGGTTCATCTCGTTCGGGAAGCCGATGCCAATCGCCCGCGGGGTCGTGCCACTGATGAAGTTACGGTAAATCACGGCGACGCCATCCTTGGGCTGAATTGGAATCGAAGGCGTGTTTTTGGCGGCATTGCCACCCCTGGTCTTCGAAAGCCACTGGACGCCCTTATCCTTCGGGCCCTTGTAGCCGAGGTGAATAACCTGCTCGCCGGCCACCTGGACGAACTCGATGCGAATCGGCGTGAGGCCTTGCTTGAGGATTACCGGGACCTCTTTGCGACGGCCGCCAATGGGGGCGATGCCCTTGATTTCAGCAACCTTCTCTCCACCGACGTAGAGCGCACCGAAATCATCACAATCCAAAGTGAAGGTATACTTGCCAGCTTCCTTGGCTTCAAACTGCGCCGTCCAGACCATGGCGAAATTGGACTTCAACCCGGACTGATCGGGGTCGACCACGCCAACGTTGAAATCCTCCATGAGTGCAGGCTTCAAAGTGGAGAAATCGGGCAGCTCCTTCCAGTTACCTTTATACATCGTGCCCACGAGATTTTTGAGTGCGGTCTTGGCTGGAGGGAACGGATGCGCCTTCAGGAGTTCCGCCGCCGTCCACGGCGTCGTGCGGCTCGCGGTCGCAGCGCGGACGGCCTTAACTTCATCCGGCGTGACGGCGCCAGCGCCGCCCGCGAAGGTGGCGCGGACATACGTGAGCGCGGCGGCAATCTTCTCGTCGCTGAGTACGGCGCCCTGTGGGGGCATCACGATATTGTAAGCCTTGCCGGCAACGTCGACTGGACCTTCCATACCACTGAGCACGATTTTAATCGAGCGCGCGGCCGGGCCCTTAGGCCAATCGCTGCCGACAAGCGGAGGCAGGCCGTTGAGGCCTTTGCCGTCTGGGCCATGGCAAGCGACGCAAAGCGTGCTATAGACTTGGGCGCCATCTTCCGCGGCGGAGGCAAAGATTGCCGTAGCCAGAAGGGCGAGGAGCGACGAGGGGCGCATAGGGGTAAGCAGGAGAAAGGGAAATACCCAGCCCCTCGCAAATAAAAAGGCCGAGGAAAGCCTCGGCCTAGGATGATTCCGACCTCCGAGCCCTTAGCGGGCACGGTATAGGCCCTGGGGGTCGTAAAGCCACCAGGCGTCAAACGGGTTCGCGAGGGGCGGCAGCTCGTAATAAGGGCGGCCCTTGTCGTCCACCTTGGCACTCACCCCGGTAATCTCGGTCTGGGGCGGGCGCGGCACGGCCGGCAGGGCAATCATCGGGGCGGCGGGGACGGGCAAGAGGTCGAGGACCGAGGTCTCTTCGATCCGCTCGACGACGTTGTCGACCCACTTGAGCTCCTTGGCCTTGTCGCCAAACGCCTGCCAGTCACCCGTCGAATCATTGGCATACATCTGCTTCACGAATTCCTCGAGCGAGATGCCCATCTTCTTGGCCACGGGGGTGGCGAGGCGGTCGAACCACTTCGTGGTGAAATCAATCTGCTCCTTCAGTACCGTCATATTACCGCGCAGCGTGTTGGACGCCTGGTGGTGCAGGAGGATAGTGTTGGGATAGCAATAGGAACGCTCGGCCAGCGTGCAGATGACAGCGGTCATCGAGGCAGCGAAGCCTTTGACGACGACGTGTACCGGCGCCTTCGAGGCGGCCATGGCCTTCTGAATCTGATAACCAGCCGCCACGGAGCCACCGGGGGAATTATCGACCACAATGAAGATCGGGAATTCTGAGGACTGGTTGTTATAGAAGGAAATGCGCGTGCAGACGTAATCGGCCAGCTGCTCCGTCACGGCGCCGTTAAAGCTAATGCGGCGATCGCTAATGTAGAGCACGCCATCGACCAGCGGATCCTTGAGATACTTCGGCTTGGCCTTGCTGGCGACCTTACGGGCCTCGTCTTCCTTCTGGAAGCGCTGGATCTCATTCGAGAGCCGGGTGACGGTGTTTGCGGACTCAAGCTGCAGTTGCTTGGATTCGGCCTCAAGTTCGCGAATCTTATTGGAGCGCTCGGTCAAGCGGGCACTGGAGCGGGCGGCTTCGAGCCCCGCTTGGCGTTCAAGTTTGGCGCGCTCATCCTCGAGGGCGGCGGCTTCCGCCGAAGCCTTGGCGAGGCGCAGGGCTCGCTCGGCCGAGAGCCGAGAAACTTCCGCATTCAAAGGGGCGAGCTCTTCGGTGCGCTTGGCCTCAGCGAGCGCCACTTCGGCGTCGATCCGCGCCTTCTCGCCGCGCATGCGGTCCACTTCCTTGAGGGCGGTCTTCTGTTCGGGCGTAAGTTCATCGCGTTGAATCGGGCCACCCGGAGGAACCGTGGTCGGTCCAGCCGGAGCCGTGGGAATGGCGGCGGCATCAGCCGGAGCCGCTGCTGGCGCGGCAGGAGCGGCAGTGGCGCGTTTCGTCTGGGCCCAGGCCGGCGAGGCGACCAAGGCGGCGAGGGCGAGAGCGCGGAGTAAAGTGCGAGAGTGCATGGGAGTAGTTTTAGAAATTAGCGGATGATGTATTCGACGGTGGGATCAAAGACCCACCAAGCATCACACGGACCGAGGGGCGGGAGCGCCTGACGAATGCGACCGTTCTGGGACTTGCCAGCATCGACGAAGCCCTCGGGCATGATTTCCGTTGGCTTGGGCTCATTGCCCGCGGTGAAAATGGCGTCTTCCGTCATCTGCTCGACGACGTTGGTAACCCAGTGTAACCGGACGGCGTCATCGCCCGTGACCTTCCAGTCACCGGTGGAGACGGACTTATACATCTGGGCCACGAAATCATCGACCTTCACGCCAGCGCGGTCGGCGACCTTGACGAAGATGCGCTCCACCCAGATCTTGCTCCACTTAAGCTGCTCCTTGAGTTGGGTGACGTTACCGCTCAGCCCGGAGGAGGCCTGGTGGTGCAGGACAATCGTCTGCGGGTAGACAAAAGAGCGCTTAGCCATCGTGGTGATGATCGCAGCCATCGAGGCAGCGTAACCCTTCACGACGACGTATACCGGAGCCTTGGAGGTTTCCATGGCCTGCAGGATCATGTAGCCAGACATCACCGAGCCACCCGGCGAACGATCGATGACGATGAAGATCGGTGCCTCGCTATCCACGGCATTATAGAAGGCGATGCGACCGCAGACGAAGTCAGCGAGCTTGTCATCGACGCGACCGTTAAACGGGATGCGGCGATCCGAGATGTGCAAGGCCCCATCAATCAACGGATCCTTCGGGTAAGTGATCTTGGCGTGAGCGGCGATGTCCGCGGCCTTCTGCTGCAGGCGAGCGATGGCGGCGACGGAAGCGACCTTGGCGTATTCCACCGAGACCTGGGCGGAGGCGAGACGGGCCTCGACTTCGAGTTCGGCACGCGCGCGATCCTTATCGGCGGAAGCCACCGTCGCTTTGGCATTCGCCAGCGCGGCTTCGATGGCGAGGCGACCCCGTTCCGCTTCGGCGGGGGCGGCGGCGGCATCTGCCCGGGCGGCCCGCACCATCGCTTCAGCCTCTAACTTGCGTAGCTCGAGCGTCTGATTTAATTGAGCCAGCCGGCGCTGGGAAAACGCTAAGTCGAGCCGGGCCCGGATGACTTCGGTATCGAGTTCGGCCTTAAGCGTTTCGGGCGTCTTCTTGACGAAGCCCTGTTGCGCCCAGATCGGGGCCGCGAGGAAAAGGAGAACGAAGGCCAGGCGCGACATCGGGGTAGACGTTTGTTTTGACAGATAAATGGTTCCCTTGAAGTCATTTTTTAGCAAATCTACCGCCATGGACGCCGATGCCCCCATAACCCTGCATAATCGCCACACCGGCGGGACCGAGGTCGAGCAGGTCTACGGCGAAGCCTGGCTACGCCGCATCTACGGCCACCCGCTCGGTAAACTGAGCCTCCATGCGGTCGTCAAACGGGGCCTTTTCTCCAAGTTATATGGCTGGGCCATGGATCGGCCTAGCAGCGCCCGCCGTATCGCGCCCTTTATTAAGACGTTTGGGCTGAATCCGGCCGAGTTCGCGGAAGCGGACCTCAGCGCGTATCGCACCTTCAACGACTTCTTCTACCGCAAGCTCAAGCCCTCGACCCGCCCCGTCGACCCTCGGCCCGAGATGGCCGTACTCCCGGCGGACGGACGCCACCTCGGCTTCCAGGACGCTTCCCGCGTCAAAGGCATCTTCGCCAAAGGGCAGACCTTCGACATCCCCGCACTCGTCGCCGACCGCGCTCTCGGCGAACGCTACGCCCAAGGCACTGTCGTCTGCTCGCGGCTCTGCCCGGTCGATTACCACCGCTTCCACTTCCCTGTCGCTGGCGTGCCCGGCGAACCCGTGCTGGCTCAGGGCCAGTTGTATTCCGTCAACCCAATCGCGTTACGCCGCCACGCTTCGTACCTCTGGCAGAACAAACGCCAGCGCGTGACCATCGATGCCGGGGCGTTCGGCCTCGTCACCATGGTGTCCGTCGGCGCCACCAACGTCGGCACCATCATCGAGACTTATCAGCCCGGACGGGCGGTCGCCAAGGGTGACGAAAAAGGTTACTTCCGTTTCGGCGGATCATTTGTTGCCACCCTCTTCGAGCCGGGACGGATTAAACTCGAGGCCGACCTTATCCAGGCCGGCGAAACCGCCACCGAACTCTACGCTAAAATCGGCTCGCCGCTGGGCCGGCTCGCGTAAGCGCTTGCCTCCGCCGCCCGCGCCGCAAATCTGGGACACACAGGTTTGCTCGGGTGGTGGAATGGCAGACACACTAGATTTAGGTTCTAGCGCCGCAAGGTGTGCGGGTTCGACCCCCGCCCCGAGCACCCTGTTTACTTCACGATCACGCACTGCTCTAGGTAGGGGAGCGCCGCGTCCTGCCCTCGTTGCCTCATTAGCTCCGCCGTGCGTTTTAATAAGTAGAGATGAGATCACCGTCTCATCTATTCACAGACAGACACACGGATGCGATGTCATCGCATCCCTACCCTGCTTCGCAGCAGCTCCCCGCCGAAGGCTTCGCCGGCATCTTGGTAGGGCGGGCTGTCCTCAGCCCGCCGTTGAGCCGATCAAGATTCGGATCTCTGCAGACGAACGGACGGCTGGGGACAGCCGTCCCTACCTAAGGCAGGGAGAGCTCCGCCGAATCAACTAATCGACAGGGGCGGGCGTCTCTGCCTCGAGGTAAGCGGATGCGATATCATCGCATCCCTACCTCCCGATTACTTCTTGGCCGGGGCGAGGGGCGTCTGCTTCGCGGCGATGACGGCGCGGTTCATCGACCAATCGGGGCTCTCGGTGGCTTCCC
This sequence comes from uncultured Opitutia bacterium, assembly GCA_903889525.1. GTDB lineage: Bacteria > Verrucomicrobiota > Verrucomicrobiia > Opitutales > UBA953 > UBA953. The sequence goes on from CAISXT010000042.1 coordinate 22,662, forward strand.
AAATCTTGAGGTTGCGCACGGAGCCTTCGGTGCCGGCGACAAACATGATGCTGTGCTTCTGGCGGGCGATGTTCTCGTGGCGGCCGGTAAGGACGTGTCCATTGACGGTGACGGTTAACTCATCGCCCAGAATCTCGAAAAGCACGGTGCTCCAATCGCCGGGCTTGATGGGCGTGCTCTTACGAGCGAGGAGCGCCGACTTATCAGGGCCGTCATGGTCATTATCGTCCTTCTGGATAGTGAAGCCATTCGTCGAAAGGCCCACGCTGCAGATGTAGTCCTTATCGTCCGTGGTGCGCAGCTGGATGTAGCGATACTTGGCGCCGTGCGCGGGATCTTTATCGAGGGCCACATCTTCCATGCGCAGCTCACACTGGATCACGACATTCTTGAAAAGGAATCCGTAGGAGGCGGTGGCGGGGTGCTTGACCTGAACGTTCTCATGCCCCTGGAAGCGGCCTTCGAGAATCTTCCACATGCCACCCTTGGATTCCGGGCCCTTCCCGTGAATGAGCCAACCCTGGAAGCCGCTGGCGAAACCCTTGGGCTTGCCGGTATAGGGAGGCAGCTCGTTGAGGAAGTCCTGGCTGTAGATTTCCTTGCCGCGGACGGTCATCTGGGTCGGCACATCAGCCGCCGAAATAACCGCTGACACGGAGAGCGCAGCCAAGAGAGCGATAAGGTGACGCATGGACATGCCTAAACAGACACCCGCGGGGGTGTCGATGTTCCACTCCAGCGGGCCTCAGAACGCCCGGCGAATGCTCAGCGCTACCGATACGTCGGGCGTTTCGCCTAAGCCAGCGACGTGGGCCGAGAAGTTCAACAGTGTGTTGGCGTTGAGCTTATGGTCCACATCAAGCCCCAAGCGGGCCTGATTAGCCGTGGGTGCGAGGCCGGCTACCGCGAAGGGCAATAAGCCGGTAGCGGTGTCGACGCCAGAGAGCGCGCCCGAGGTGCGGTCGAAACGGTGAATCCACTCGCCCGTAACCAGCAAAGTCGTGTCCGCGGTGAGGGCGTATTTCGCAGTCAGGCCGAGGCGGCCTTCAGAGGAGGTGTGCGACTGGGCATCAAAGGTGGCGGCAAAGGAACCGCCACTCTCGGCATAGGCGTCCGCCTTGGTGCGCGTCCAGGTAGTGGAGATAAACGGCGTCGCGGTTAATTGACCTGCAATCGGCTGCACGGGTCCATCATAGCGCAGGCGCAGGCTTTCGGTGCTGACACCCGTCGTGCCATTGGAAACCGAAGGGCCCGCACCTGTGGTGTAGGCCCGTGCGGTCGTCGAGGTCCAGTTGCCCGACATCAAGACGACGGAGACGATGCTCTGCTTATCGGCGAGACGGTAGTCCGCTTCGGCGAGCACGTAGTTCCCGCTAACGTGAGCGGAGCCGCCGAGGGCGAGATCCTGATTCTGAGAACCATGGCCAGCGGAGAGGCCCACCACAAAATCCCCAATCGTGGCGCTCGTACCGATTTCGCCGGTGGTCATGTGGGTATCCGTCTTGCGGGAGCTGGCACCGAAGTCGCCCGTGGCCCAGACCTGCGAGGCCTTGCCCATGTGATCGAAAGACATCAAGGGCCGGTGATGGGCACCTTCCATCGGCAGTGAGGCCAGATGAGACGCCATCGCCAACACGCTGTTCGGCCCATTGAGCGAGCTCATCCAATTATCCCAATCAAGCATCACATTATTGGCGTAGAGGAAAGCGTGGGTGATGCTGCCGCCGAGTAATTCGCTAGAACCAACAATGACGGAGCCATCTTGGGAGGCGGCCGACGCCCAAGAATTTGCCCCGCCGAGCGTGCCGAGATCGACCATACCGCCCGCTTGGGTCCAGCGGAAGGCATGCTGCACGGCACCGGCAACGGCTGAGTTACTCGCTCCGACGACGACGTTGCCATTACCGGAAACGCCATTGGCTACCGAGTAATCACCCCCGCCAAGTGCACCGAGATCAACCATGCCACCGGCCTGCGTCCAGCGGAAGGCGTGGGTGCCGGAAATAATACCTGCCGCATACAAGCTAGAGCCCACGACGACGTTGCCATCCGCGGAAACGCCGTGCGCCCAAGACTCCACCCCACCGGTAAGCGTACTGAGGTCGACCATGCCGCCCCCCTGCGTCCACCGGTAGGCGTGCACGCCATCGAAGGGGCCACCAAAGGAGCTGGTACCGACGATAACGGAGCCATCACTGGAAATACCGTTCGCCCAGGAATTGCCGGTGCCCGAAAGGGTTCCGAGGTCGGACATCCCACTCAGCGAAGTCCACATGAAGGCGTGAGAACCCACCCCCACATCACAACTGCCGGCCACAACGGAGCCATCCGCCGACACGGCCCGGGCATAGGAATTCGTGCCGCCGAACGCCCCCAGGTCGATGATACCGCCGGCGAGCGTCCAGGAAAACGCATGCACATCCGTGCCGTCAGAACTCTGGCCGACAACCGTCAGTCCGTCGGCGGAGATGCCGTTGGCGATAGCGTCATTCCCGCCGAGCGTGGGAAGTGCAATCATTCCTCCGCCGAGCGTCCAAATAAATGCCCGGGGTGCCGAGACGGTATCACTATGCCCGACAATCACCTCTCCATTGGCGGACACCCCGAAGGCGGCGGACTCAAGCCCGCCAAGGGTGCCGAGGTCGGTCGGCGTCGCGTGCAAGCCCGCGGCCGCGGCGGAAAGAAAAAACCGGAGGGCCGGGCGAGCTTTCATCATAAGAAATATATTTGTTCGGCCTGAAAAGCGTGCAAGGAAATTAGCCCGCGGGAGAGGGGCGCAGACCTGAGCTTTAATCAAATGGCGGCCGACCTCAGAACGCCCGGCGGAGGCTCAGGGCCGCGGAAATATCGGGCCGCTCCCCGAAGCCAGCGATGTGGACGGAGAAATTCAATAACGTGCGGGCGTTGAGTTTATAATCCACATCGAGCCCCAGCCGCGCCTGATCAGCCGCGGGCGCAAGCCCGGGAATCGCGAACGGCATCGCCCCGAGATCTGCATCAATCCCGCTCAACGCGCCCGAGGTCCGATCGAAGCGATGAA
>CAISXT010000043.1 GCA_903889525.1 uncultured Opitutia bacterium
AAGGGAAGCGGAGGCGGCCTGGACGGACTTCACCGGCATGTCGTTGAAGAAGCCGTTCTGCATCGCCCAGATGATGCCGCACTGGATGTCAGCGGACTTCGGGGCGGTCGGGGGCTGCTTGAAGAGTTCGACGAAGCGGTCGCCCTTATCGAGGATGCCCTTGGTCTGCGCATCGAGGTCGGAGCCGAACTGAGCGAACGCCGCGAGTTCGCGGTAGTTGGCGAGCTCGCCCTTCACCTTACCGGCGACCTGCTTGAAGGCCTTGATCTGCGCGGCGGAACCGACGCGCGAGACGGAGAGACCGACGGAGACGGCGGGGCGGATGCCCTGATTGAAGAGGTCGGTCTGGAGGAACACCTGGCCGTCGGTGATCGAGATCACGTTGGTCGGGATGTACGCGGACACGTCGCCGGCCTGCGTCTCAATGATCGGCAGAGCGGTGAGCGAACCCTTGCCGGCGAGACGAGCGGAGCGCTCGAGGAGGCGGGAGTGGAGGTAGAAGACGTCGCCCGGGTAGGCTTCGCGGCCGGACGGACGCTTCAGGATGAGCGAGATCTGGCGGTAGGCGGCGGCGTGCTTGGAAAGGTCATCGTAGACGATGAGCGCGTCGTGGCCGTTTTCCATGAACCACTCGCCGATGGCGGTGCCGGAGAAAGGAGCGAAGACCTGATTGGCGGCGTTGTCGGCGGCCGAAGCGGCGACGACGACGGTGAATTCCGTGGCGCCGGCCTTCTCGAGGGTGCCGATCGTGCGAGCGATGGAGGAGTTCTTCGTGCCGATGGCGACGTAGATCGAGTACACCGGGCGGAAGTTGGCGTCGCCGGAGGCGAGACCGACGCGGTTGGCGTTGGCCTGATTGATGATTGTGTCGATCGCGATGGTGGTCTTGCCCGTGGCGCGGTCACCGATGATGAGTTCGCGCTGGCCGCGACCGATCGGAATCATGGCGTCGATGGCCATGATGCCGGTCTGCATCGGCTGGTCGACGGACTTGCGAGGGATGATGCCCGGGGCGATCTTCTCGACCGGGTAGCGTTCGCTGGAGACGATGGGGCCCTTGCCGTCGAGCGGGTTGCCGAGGGCGTCGACGACGCGGCCGAGTAGGCCTTTGCCGACGGGGATCGAGAGGAGGCGACCGGTGGTCTTGGCTTCCATGCCTTCCTTGAGGCTGGAGATGTCGCCCATGATGACGCAGCCGACGGTGTCTTCGGCGAGATTGAGGGCGACGCCCTGCAGGCCTCCCGGCAGCTCGATCATCTCGTTCATCATGACGCCCGAGAGGCCGTCGATGGAGGCGACACCGTCCGCAAGGGTGACGATGGTGCCGACGTTGGATTTGCCGGCGCGGGTATCAAGGCCGGCGATGGCTTTCTGGATCTGGTCGATCGCGTTGCTCATGGTGTTTAGTAAATCGGGTTAAGGTTGGGGGAGGAGTTCAGGAAAGGGACTTGGCGAGGTTGGCCAGGCGGAGCGAGGCCGTGAGGTCGGTGACGTCGTCGCCGACGCGCACGCGAAATCCGGCGAGGAGCGCGTCGTTGCGACGGGCGACCGGGCGAACGGTGCGACCGAGCACCTTGGAGAAGTGGGCCGCAATCGCCTCGGCTTCGGTGGCAGCGAGCGGACCGGCGTGCTCGATGCGGGCTTCGCCGCGGGCAAGCTCGCGACGGATGTTGGCGAGGTAGGCGCGGAGGAGCGGGCGGAGCTGGTGAGCCGGACGGGACTTCGTGAGCGCAGCGAGCACGGCTCCGACCAGGTCGGCAGAGACCACGCCGCCCTCAAGGGACATGGCGAGGAGGCGCTTGGCTTCGGCTCGGACGGAGGCGGCGGACATCGGAAGAGGAAAGGCTTAGCGGGCGAGCTGCTTGACGGCGGCCTCGTTGAGGCGACCGCGCAGGGTGTCGTCGAGATTCTGTTCGAGCACCTTGGCGGCGGTGTCGACCACGAGGCGGGAGACTTCGCCGCGCACTTCGTTCATCATCTTCACGCGATCAGCTTCAATGGCAGCCTTGGCCTTAGCGATGACTTCGGTCTGGGCGGCTTGGGCTTCGGCGCGAGAGGCTTCGATGGCGGCCTTGGCGGAGTTACGGGCGTCGGCGAGGATCTTGGCGGCTTCGTCGGAAGCGGCGACGAGCTTGGCTTCGGCGGTCTTCTGGGCGGCGGCGAGCTGGGCTTCGGCGGAAGCACGATCAATCTGAAGCTGTTCGGCTTGGCGGATCCGCTCTTCGAGCTGACCCAGTGCCGGCTTGATGGCGAAGCGGTAGAGGACAAAAGCGAGGATGGTGAAATTGATCACCTGAACAATCAGGTGGGGCTTATCGACGCCGAAGCGACTGAAGGTCTCCATGATATCGCCGAGCGGGCCGGTCGACTTGGCGGCGGCGGGAGCGGCGTGGGCGGCGGCCTTGACGGCTTCGTGCGCAGGTTCGGCGGCGAGGAGGGCGGAGAGGAAGGTCATGGTGTGGACTTAGAGTTTTTTATTTTCAGCGCGGGGAAAGAGAAGTGGCGGGCCCCTTGCGAGGCCACGCCACGTGACCAGTTACTTCGCGAGGAAGATCGCGTAGAACGCGACGGCTTCAGCGAGAGCCATGCCCAGAATAGCCTGGACGAGGATCTTGCCCGAGGCATCGGGATTGCGACCCACGGACTCGACGGCCTTGGCGCCGACGAGACCTACGCCGAGAGCGGCGCCGAGACAGCCAAAGGCGGCGGGGAGGGAACCAGTGATTTCTGCGATGATCATGTTGTTTTGTGTTTTGGTTTTTTTCTCAACGTACCGCCGGGGGACTCCCAGCATGTCGCACGCCTTGAAAGCGAAAGGGATCAATGGGCGTGCTCGTCGTCGTGACCACCTTCGTGGTTGCAGATGAGTCCGATGTAGACGGCGGAGAGTAAAGTGAAGACGAAGGCCTGGATGAGCCCCACGAGGACCTCGAGGAGGCCGGCGACGGCGGGGACGACGTAAGGGGCGATGCCACCAAGCGCGTGGATCAGGTTCTCGCCGCCGAAGACGTTACCATAGAGACGGAACGAAAGGGAAATCAGCCGGAAGGCGATGGAGACGACTTCGATGCCACCGACGCCCAGGAAGATGAAGCCGAGCATGATCCACATCGGAAGCCCGATTTCTTTCTTATCGGCCTTATTGCCGAAGAGGTCGAAAATCAGGGCCTTGAAGCCAGCATAGCGCAGGACGAAATAGGTCCAAGCCGCGAACGAGATGATTGACAGCGCGAGGGTGGTGTTGAGGTCGGAAGTCGCCGGGCGGATCGCTTCGAGCAAGTGGCCGTTCGCATCGCTGTATGTGATGGTGCCGACTCCGGGAAGCAGGCCGCTCCAATTCATCAGCAGGATGAAGATGAAGAAGCCGCAGAGGGTTGGGAATACCTTGCCAATCATGCTCTTGCCAACGATCGGCTCGAGGGCGTCGCGCAGGCCGGAGGCCATGTTCTCGACGAGGGCCTGGCCCTTGTTGGGAACAATCTTCGGCGTGCCGATGAGGACACGGATAGCGATGATGATAATGACCGCGAGGATCCAGGTCGTCAAAATGGAGTTAGAGACCGGAATGCCCCCAATATTAAAGAGGTCAGTGGCGTTGGGATTCACGCCCTCCGAGTTCGCCAAGGCGAGGGTTGGAATTAAGGTAGCAGTGGTGAAAAGTGGACGCATTCGGAAGCGGGAACAGATGGTTGAATAGTTTAGGGCTGCTGGGTCAACCCAAGGGAATCCGCCCTCCTTAGAGTAAGGGGGGACGCCCATGGCTATTAGCCATTCTAATTTACCATCCCCTAGGGGGCTAACCGCGTAATCGTCCAGCCTTTGGCCCCTCGGGTATAAAGAAAACGATCGTGCAAACGGTTGGTTCGGCCCTGCCAGAACTCAAAAGACTCCGGAATAATACGGTAACCACCCCAAGAAGCAGGCTTAGGGACAGCGCCCTGGGGGTGCTGGGCCTTCAGGGTTGCTAATCTTGTCTCTAAATGGGCTCGATCTGGGATAACCGCACTTTGATTCGAGACCAAAGCGCCCAGCTGACTACCATAGGGGCGCCGGGCAAAATAAGCCAGGGATTCTTCTTCAGAAGTCCTTATCACCCTGCCACTTATGTGTATCTGTCGCTCCAAGGAAAACCAGGGGAAAAGGAGGGTGACCCGGGGGTTGGCGGCGATTTCTTCCCCCTTCTTGCTGTCGTAGTTAGTAAAGAAGGAAAACCCGCGCTCGTCGGCGGCCTTGAGTAGGACGGCCCGGGAAGAGGGGAAGCTGTCGAACCCGAGGGTCGAAAGGACCATGGCGTTGGGCTCGATCACCCCGGCGGTCTTGGCCTGCTCGAACCAGGCCTTGAACTGAGCCAATGGGTCATCGAGCAGTTCATGGCGGTCGATACCGTGCGCCGCGTACTCTTTACGGAATTCCGAAAGGTCCATGCCGAGATGCTAAACGATGCGGCCCGCCCTGCAAGCGTTAGCACCCTTCCCTCTCGCCAGCCCAGTCTGGCCTCCCACTTTAGGTGCAGTGAATCTGGTGCTCATAACCGCCGAGGAAGCCAAGTCCGGGCTCCCGCCTGATGACGCCCGCGCCCGACATCTGCGCGAGACGGTCGGACTCGCCGTCGGCGGCACATTCCACGTCGGCGTCGAGAATGGCCTGCGTGGCATCGCCACGATCGCATCGCTCGCACCGCAGCTCGCCTTCGCGGTCACCTGGGAAAAATCTCCGCAAGCTCGCCTTCCGCTCACGGTGCTCGTCGGCCTACCTCGTCCGCAGACCGCGAAAAAAGTCCTGCATGACCTCGCGAGCCTCGGCGCCGCGCGGATCGTCTTCTTCGAGTCCGAAAAAGGTGATCCGGGGTATCTCACGAGCTCGCTCTGGAAAGACGGCGAATGGCGCGCACACGTCCTCAAGGGAACCGAGCAAGCCTGCTCGACGCTCGTGCCCGAAGTGACGCGCGTCTCTTCGCTCGCCGAAGCACTCGTCGGGCTCGAAGCGAGCGCATGGAAGCTCGCGCTCGATCCGTATGGGGCGACGGGCGCTCCGGAAATTTCCGCACCGGCGAACGCCGCCGTGCTCGCGATCGGACCCGAGCGTGGCTTCACCGAAGAAGAGCGGGCGGCGCTAAGGGCGGCCGGTTTCGCTTTCGCGCACCTCGGTGATCGCATCCTGCGCGTCGAAGCCGCCGCGCTCGTCGGCGGCGCGCTCATGCTCGCGCAACTACGAGTTTGGGAGCAGCACCGTCCGGTCGGCGGCTGATCACTCCGCGGCCTTGCGGACGAGGACCGACGCGGCGGGCTGGCCTTTGCCTTTACCGATAACCTTGCGGAGTTTCCAGCCTGCGGGGACCGGGACTTCGTAACCACCAGGCGCTTCGAGGATCACGCGCACGTGGGCGCCTTCTTCGGCGTAGCTCACCGCCGTCGCGGCAATCTCGGCTCCCTTCGTCTGCCAAAGTTCCCAGGGCGGATCAGCGAAGATGAGGTCGAACCGACCTTCGGCCACGCCCGGCTTGGTCGCGTCGCCGGTGATCTTGGTGAAAGGAAGTTCGGCCTGGCCCATCGACTTCGCCACCGCCGCGGCGTTGGCCGTGAGTTCGGCACCGATGCGCTCATCCACACACGTCGCGCGCAGGGCGCCTCGGCTCAGTGATTCGAGTCCATACGCGCCGGTGCCTGCAAAAAGATCGAGTACCGCGGTGCCGGGCACGAAAGCCGCGAGCGAATTGAAGACGGCCTCGCGGATATAATCGGTAGCCGGGCGCACCCCGCCCTGCGTGGGAACGCGGAGTTGAATCCCTCGAGCAATGCCGCCGGTGACGCGCATGGTTTTAAATTCGCGCGCGCGCGCGGAAGGTCAACGGCGTTCAGCGCCGAGCACCTGCCGCACGGGCGACCAGCACGTGGTGCGTCCGCCGACGTCTTCGCGGACGAGTGGCTTCTTTGAGCGAGGGCAGCGACCGCCGTCTTTCCAGCGGTGATTGAAAAGCCAGGTGTCGGGCGGATCGGACCAATCCTTGCCAATGACTTCCATCGCCTCCGCGCAGACCTCGCGGAGCGTCGCGTACAGTTTGCGCACCGACTTCGGGCCGAATGATCCTGCCTTCGCCTGCGGATGGAAGCCCGCGCGCCAGAGAACTTCATCCGCCATCCAATTGCCAATCCCCGGGAAGCGCTCCTGCATGAGGAGCACTGGCTTGATCGCCGTCCGTGCGCGGCGACGCAGAAAGACTTCGACCACGCCGACGGTGAATTCAGGCGAAAGGATCGCTTGCGGGATCTTCTCCCACCAAGGCGGAACTCCTTCGCCTTGCCAGAACAGGATGCGGCCGAACTGGCGCGGGTCGACGAAGGCGAGCTCCTTCCCTCCAGTCATCGTCAGCTTGAAGTGATCATAGGGCGTCGGCTCGCGATCGGCGTCGCCTGCTTCGAGGCGACCCGTCATCCCGAGGTGTACGCCAATCCAGACATTACCTGAAAAGCGGAAAGCCATCTGCTTCGCCGCGGCGAAGGATTCGGTCAGCTTCGCGCCCGTGAGCGCCTTGGTCATCGCCTTCACGTCGACGCCACGTCCGATACGCGCCTTAGGATTCAAGAATACCGTCGCGACCTTTCGTCCGACGCCAGGATTCCAGCGACGGCGGAAATATTCGACTTCGGCGAGCTCGGGCATGATTCGGAATGTATCAGGTCAGGGATAGGTGCAACCCGCGCATTGCCTTTTATCGCTGGCGTAGCCTCGCTTCGGACGCTTGATTATAGCCATGCACGACGCCGACCCCGCTCGCTACGCCCATTCGGCATTCCAGTCACGCTGCGGAAAGTCCGGATTGCATCTCCCGAAGATCTCGCTGGGGCTCTGGCATAACTTCGGCAGCGTCGATGACTATGCTACGGCCCGTTCCATTGCGTTACGCGCCTTTGACTTAGGCGTCACGCACTTCGACCTCGCGAATAATTACGGACCGCTGCCCGGATCCGCGGAGGAAACCTTCGGCCGCATCCTGCGCGATGACCTCGGCAAGTATCGCGACGAGTTGGTTGTCTCAACCAAGGCAGGCTATACGATGTGGCCCGGCCCGCATGGTGACTTTGGCTCCCGCAAATACCTCTTGGCCTCCCTGGACCAGTCGCTGAAGCGGATGGGGCTGCCCTACGTCGATATCTTCTATAGCCACCGCCGCGACCCGAACACCCCGATGGAGGAAACCATGGGGGCGCTCGCCCACGCCGTCCGCTCCGGGAAGGCGCTTTACGCGGCCATCTCGAACTATAATCCGGCGGATACCGCTCGGGCCTGCGCCATCCTCCGCGATCTCGGCACGCCGTGCGTCGTCCATCAGCCGAAATACAGCATGTTCGAGCGCACTCCCGAAGCCGGCCTGCTCGACACGGTCGAGAAGGAGGGCATCGGCTGCGCAGTCTTCTCCCCACTCGCCCAAGGGATGCTCACCGATCGATATCTCCTAGGAATCCCGAAAGACGCCCGCGCTGGCAAGCCTCACGGCTTCTTGAAAGCGGAACAGGTCGACGCGCTCCGCATGGAAAAAGTCCGTAAGTTGGCGAAGGTCGCCGAGGATCGCGGCCAGCCGCTCGCCTCCATGGCCTTGGCCTGGGTGCTCCGCGACAAGCGTGTGACGACAGCGATCATCGGTGCCAGTAAAGTTAGCCAACTCGAAGAATGCGTGGCCGCCGCGCACGCCGCACCATTCGCCTCCGAGGAGTTGAAGCAGATCGACGCGATTCTGGCCGGCTAGACGCCCACTCCGGGATTGTGCCAGCCGGGTTCGCGGGCAAGGTTGGTTACATGTCCGCCGGTGCCGCCCTCCCCTTCAAGATTAGCGTTCTCGTGTTCATGCACGACGAACAAGGACGGCTCTTACTCATTCAGCGCACCAAAGCCCCGAACATTGGCTGCTGGAGCCCCATCGGCGGCAAACTCGAGATGGCCACCGGCGAATCGCCCTTCGAATGTGCGGGGCGAGAAATTGCCGAGGAAGCCGCCGCGGTCGTCGAAACTAAAGACCTGCATCTTTTCGGGATGATTTCCGAGAAAGGCTATGAAGGGCAGTCCCACTGGCTGATGTTTCTGTTCGATTGTCGCAAGCCGCTGGCGCGGCTGCCCCAGACGATTGATGAAGGTAAGTTTGGCCTCTTCAGCCGAGACGAGATTAGCCGCATCAAAGTTCCAGAGACGGACCTCACCCTCATCTGGCCGATCTACGATCAACACCGTCGCGGATTTATCTCTTACCGCGCAGAATGTCATCCGGGTGAGCCGCTCAAGATGATCATCGAGGAAACCCGCGAACTTCCCAACCTAGACTGAAGATGGACGCCGCCGGATCCGAAGCTGAATTCAAGCGGACGAACCGCAAGCCGGCGTACCCAATCGGCGAAGAGCTCCGTGCTTACCTCTCGCGTGAGGGCCGGGAGGTAACGTTGCCCGTTTCCTACGCCCAACTCCGCAATTTCAGTGCCGCCATGCCGCTGCTCGAACGCGGGAAGGATACCCTCTGGGAGACCGTCGCTTACCCGCGAGATGAAATGGACCGCCTCTCCCAGGGTCTACTGGAGACCTACGCCCTCCTCCGCGGCGAAGGTGGCATGAAAGTATTCAGCCACGTATATGTGGACCGGGTCGACTTCTGTTCCTTTGGCAACTCCCAGCCGTTCCGGGTTCGTATCGTCAACGCCTACAACGAAAACCACGATTACTTCTACGTGAAGATTGGCGACGCCTCGCGCGTCTGCGGGCTAGAGCTGGAGCACCTGCTCTCCCCGAACCGCATGCTCTACCTCACCTGGGGCGAAACCTTGGTCGAAGAACACGTGACCGGCATCCCGGGAGACATCTTCGCCGAAAAGTGGCTCGCCGCGGACGGCCACCACCCCGTACGCCTTGCTAAAGAACTCATCAAGTTCGAGGAACGCTGCCTGGTCAGGCTTTTAGGCGACATGCGGGCTTATAATTTCGTCATCGCGGTCACCCCAGATTTCGACGCCACCGCCATCCGCGTCCGGGCCATGGATTTTGACCAGCAAAGCTACGATGGCCGCCTACGATTCTACCTTCCCGGGTCATTTAAGGAAAATCGCCCCTTCACCCAGCTGTGCGCCAAGCATATTAACGCTGCTTCCGCTGCCCAATATCGCCGGGAGGAACAGTCGCTCATCCACCGCCGGCACCTCGCCGCACCCGATCGCGTGAAGGACTTGCTCGCCGCCATGCGGTCCAACCCTCTCACCACCAGCGAAAAGGCCATGGAATTGGCCGATGGGTTGGCCGAATACCACCGGGACCCCGCTTTCCGTCAACATACGGACATGGCAGGCCTGATCGGCGAAAGTCTCTCCCGGCTGGATCAGGTTTTGCGCTCTTAATAGTAAGCGCTGGACAGGACGCGCGCCGAGTGGGCAAACTCCGAGGCCTGCGATGAGCGACTCTTTAAGGCACGAATGCGGCATTGCCCTTGTCCGGCTGACCAAGGACCTAAAGTGGTATCAGGAGAAGTACGGCACTCCGCTCCACGGCTTCAATCAACTCTTCCTCCTGATGGAGAAGCAGCACAATCGTGGCCAGGACGGCGCCGGCATTGGTTGCGTCAAGATTGGGGCCGAAAATGGCGAGGCCTTTCTCTTTCGCGACCGTGAAATCGGCGCCCAAGGCCTGACCCAGATTTTCACACGCCAGATCAAGACCTACTCCGATAAGATGCGCGAGGCGGTCATCGTCCCCGAATTCCCGGAAACAGTTAAGCGTCATTTCGACTTCGGAGGCGAACTCCTGCTCGGCCACCTGCGCTACGGCACCTCGGGCAACTTCGATTCCGTCTCTTGCCACCCTTACGCCCGCAAGTCCATCTGGCCCACTCGCAACCTGCTCGTCGCCGGCAATTTCAACCTGACGAATACGAGCGAGCTCAATAGCTCGCTGACCGAGCGCGGTGCGCACGTCATCTATTCGACCGACACGCAATCCATCCTCGAGGAAATCGGCTTCTGGCTCGACGAAGAACACGACCGACTCTTCAAGGCCTTTAAAGACCAAGGGCTCGAAGGTACGGCCGTGCAGACGGAAATCTCGAAGCACCTGGACGTCGGCAACGTCCTGCGCAAGGCCGCCAAGAACTGGGATGGCGGTTATGCCATCGCCGGACTGATTGGTAACGGCGATAGCTTTGTCATCCGCGACCCCAACGGCATCCGCCCTTGCTGGTATGCCCGCACGGAAGATCTCATCGCGGTGGCCTCCGAGCGCGTCGCGCTCATGACCATCGTCGGCGTGAACCAAGAAGACGTGCACGAACTGCCTCCAGGCTCGGCGTTAATCATAAAGGCCGACGGCCGTCATTCGATCGAATCCTTCCACGCCCCTGGCGAGGTCCGCTCCTGCTCCTTCGAGCGCATCTACTTCTCGCGCGGTAACGATCCCGCAATCTACGCCGAACGCAAGGCCCTCGGGGCGGCCCTCGCCGACGACGTCATCGCGCAGATCCGCGACGACCACGACAACGCGGTCTTTTCCTATATCCCGAATACGGCGGAAATCGCCTGGTATGGCCTCATGGAAGAACTCCGAAAGCGCCGCCGCGCGCAGGTCCGTGATCGCTTGGTCGACGCCCAGCGCGCGGGCAAGCTTGACGAGGCGATGATCGATAAGCTGGTGCTCGGTGGCTGGCCCCGCGGCGAAAAGGTCGCCCATAAAGACGTCAAACTACGCACGTTCATCTCCCAAGAGAAGAACCGCATGCAGATGGCCTCGCACGTCTACGATATCTCCTACGGCACCGTGCGCGATGGTGATACGCTCGTCTGCGTCGATGACTCCATCGTCCGCGGCACCACCCTTCGGCAATCCATCCTCCGGATTCTCGCCCGGCCTAATCCGAAGCGGATTGTCATCGCCTCGACGGCGCCGCAAATCCGCTACCCGGATTGTTACGGTATCGACATGTCCGAGATGGGCAAATTCTTGGCCTTCCAAGCGACCGTCGCCCTGTGCAAGGATCGCGGCAAGACCGACCTGCTGCGCGAGGTCTACGAAGATTGCGTCGCCCAGTCAAAGAAGCCGACGAAGGAGATGCAGAACCACGTCCGCCGACTTTACGACGCCTTCACGGAAATTGAAATTGCCGCGAAGGCCGCGGAACTCGTCTACCCTACTAAGTGTGCTTGGAAGGGTGAATTGATCCTGGTCTTCCAAAAGATTGATGCCCTCCACAAGGCCTGCCCGACCAGTCAGGGTGACTGGTATTTCACTGGCAACTATCCGACGCCGGGCGGCCTCGGCGTGCTCAATCAAGCCTTCATCAACTACTGGGAAAAGCGCGAAGGCCGCTCCTACTGATCAGGCGTAGAGCTTGAAGCGGGCCGTCCGGGCGCGGAAGTTTTCGGCTTCGGTGTTCCATTGGGCCATCCAGCGGGCGAGGTCGACTTTGGCGCCGCGCATTCGCAGGTCCTCGAAGAAGGCCTCGCTCCCGGTGTGCTTAATGAAAAGTTCGCGCTCGCTCTTGGTGGCCTTCGCAAAGGGGTTACTGGAATCCCAGATACACGCTTGGCGCATCATGTGCAGGGAAATCGCCGTGGGGCGGAAACGCGGATAATCGGTAATGGAAAGATACACGCCCTGCGTACCATCGGGCATCGTGCGCGGCTCCATCGCTAGGCCGGGGACGGTGTTGCCGAGCGTAGCAATGATGTCCGTCGCATGGCGGCGGCTATATTTGATAAAACGGAACGGCATCTGCTCGCCGAAGCTGTGGCTGAAGTCGCCGAGCTGGCAGCCTAAGCCCACCATCGCGTAACCCATCGCCGCCTGAGCGGTCGGGATACGCGGGGACGTTGGGGTCCATTTTAATCCTGTCCGATCCCACGTCATCGCACGCGTCCAGCCGCGCATGGGGATGACCTCCAGCACGCCACGGCGGCGCTTGGCGTCGTCCATCTCCAGCACGCCGGGGGTGGCGACGGCCCAGCGGGCAATTTCCCCAATCGTTAAACCGTGCACATAGGGCATTTCGTAGGCGCCCACGTAGCTACGCCACTTGCGATCCAGAAACGGCCCGTCGACCTTTTCGCCGCCTAGCGGATTAGGGCGATCGAGCACGATGACTCGGATGGGGCGATCGAGGGAGAAGCACGCCTCGATGACGTAGCGCATGCAGCTGATGTAAGTGTACGAACGTGAGCCCACATCCTGGAAATCAATGATGACGGCATCCAGGCCAGCGAGCATCTCGGGCGTCGGCTTGCGCGTGGCTCCGTAAAGCGAATAGACCGGCAACCCTGTCCGCGCGTCCTTGGCATTCTTGATCGCGATTTCAGCGGCGGCATTACCATCGATACCGTGTTCAGGCCCGAAGAGCTTGAGGAGTTTCACACCGGGCGCGCGGGCCAGCACATCAACCGTCCGTAATCCCAGGCCATTGACGCCGGCCCGATGCGTCACGAGCCCACAGCGGAGCCCGCGCAGCGAAGCGAAACCATCCGCCTCAAGGCTATCGATACCTAGCATGATGCGACCACGTGCCGTCGACGCGCGCGGGCCGATGCTGGAATTCGCAGGGGCGGCGGGCGCCACGGAGAAGGCGGGGCCGGGAGAGCCGCCGCCGCCCGCTCCGCCAGAACAACCGGTAACAAAAGTTGCGCCGAGGGAACCTAAGGCGGTGAGATGAAGAAACTCGCGGCGGTCCATGGGGTTTGGGTAGCGGCATCCTCGGTGTTTTGCCGACGGGTTCAAAGTCTGAATTCAATTATCGGAGGAACGCCGCGGGTGGGTCGAAAATCCGTTTGCAGAGAACGGCTGGTCCTCCACCTTCAACGCATGCGCGTCGCCCTCCTTGGCTCCGGTCGCGGCTCCAATGCCGACGCCGTCTTCCGCGCCCAAGCCGAAGGGCGCCTCGGCAAGGCAAAGGTAGTTGGGATTTGGTGCGACGTACCCACGGCCAAGATGCTGGAGCTCGGCCCGAAATACGGAGTCCCGGCCCGCTTCCTGGATACTGGCCCCTTTAAAACCAAATTCTCGCCGGAGCGCGAACTCGCTTGGGCCGAGGCTTTGAAGGCTGAACAGGTCGACTTGGTCGTCTTGGCGGGCTTTATGCGCGTCATCAAGGCGCCCCTGCTCGAGGCTTTCTCTGGCCGGATCATCAATCTGCACCCCAGCTTACTCCCCGCCTTCCCGGGGCTCGATGGCATCGGCCAGGCTTGGAAGGCGAATGTGCCGGAGGCTGGCTGCACCGTCCATTGGGTTAATGCCGAGATCGATGGCGGCGCCCACCTCGGCCAGACCCGCGTCAGCCGCACGCCTGACGATACTCTAGAATCGTTCGCGAATAAAATCCACGCCGCCGAGCACGCATTACTCCCCGCCGTGATCGCCCGACTGAGCGAAAGCCTTACCCCATGATCGAACTGAAGTGCCCCATCCATGAGGACATGGTCCAGCCCCTCGAGGACCATTTCTGCGAGCTTACCCGCTCGAACTGGATGCTCTTCCATGAAGGCCCGGGGCAACCGCACTTCGTGATGGGCTACTTCGAGACGAAACCGGAAGCGGATGAAGCCTGGGCCGGACTGCGCAAGGCCTTTAAAAAACTCCCCGAGGCCTATGATGAAACGATTCTCGCCGACAAGGACTGGAAGGAAGCCTACAAAGAGCACCTGAAGCCTTGGGATTACGGTCGCTTGCACTGGGTCCCGGCTTGGATGCGAGGAAAGCATGCCGTGCCGGCCGACGCCGCGGTGATCTGGTTCGACGCCGGCCTGGCCTTCGGTACGGGCGACCACCCGACCACCCGCCTCTGTGCCATCCGCCTGATGGATTTTCTGGAAAGCCACCCGGCGACTAAAGTTTCGGTGACCGATGCCGGTTGCGGCTCTGGTATCCTCGCCCTCTCCGCCGCCAAACTCGGCTGCGAGCGCATCGCCGGCTTCGACCGCGACCCGGAATCCGTCCGCGTGAGCATCGCCAACCGCAGTGACAATGGTATCGCCGATGAGGCGGTGGCCTTCCATCACGCCGGGCTTGAAGAAGGTTTCCGGCTCACTGGCCGAGCCGACGTCGTCCTGGCGAATATCATCAGCGACGTCCTCTGCATCTACGCCGATAACCTCGTCGACTCCGTCAGCCCAGGCGGCGTCTTGGCCCTCAGTGGCATCCTCGCCAAAGAGCAGGACTCTGTCCGCGCCCACTTCGAGGCCAAGTGTCGCGAAGCGTGGGGCGATGGGATGAAGTCCGCCGGTCGCATCATGGGCGAGTGGAGCGACGTCGCACTCTTTCGCCCGCTCTGAGCATTTGCTTCGCCAGCCCTTCCCCCTTCCCTCGACCCATGCCTGACCCCACCGCTCAACGCATCCGTTTCGGCCGCATCATCTCGATAGCGTTTGGAGTTCTGTGTATCGCCCTCGGCGTCAATGGACTCCTCGGTGGCTTCAGCCTCGGTTCTTTGCATGTCCCGCCGCGCTGGAATCCCGCCGTCGTCACCTTCCCCGTCGCCCTCCGCGCGGAGTGCTGGTTCTTCATCGGATACGCCTTTCTTCTATTCCTGCCCTGGCGACGAATCACCAGTGTTAAGCTCTGGAGCTGGCTCTTCGCGCTGCTGTGTGTCACGTCCGTGCTCTTCGCCTTCACGATGATCTGCGAAGTAATGGCGAAAAACTATATCGCTCAAAACGCCCACCTAAAGGCGAAGATTCCTGTCTTCCAGGCGGTGCTGCTCTTTCTCGGACTAGGTCAGATTCCGATCGAACTGTTCAGTCGCAAGCCCGAGCTGCTCGACTAATTAGAGTGCGGCGTGCAGCGCTTCAGCGCGGCGAATGGCTTCCTCAACGGTCGCGGCCGTCACGGTAATATGGCCCATCTTACGGCCGGGTGCAGCCTTGCCCTTGTCGTACAAGTGAAGTTTCGCGGCAGGATCCGCCAGGACCTTGGTCCAATCGGGCTCCTGCCCATTCCGCCAAAGATCGCCGAGGAGGTTAACCATCGCGGATGGCGCGAGCGGCTTCGTGCCGCCAAGCGGTAGGCCGCACACGGCGCGGATGTGTTGCTCAAACTGGCTGGTTTCATTGGCGTCGAAAGTCTGGTGGCCGCTGTTGTGCGGTCGCGGAGCCAGTTCATTCACGACGATCCGTCCTTCCTTCACGAACATCTCTACAGCCAGGAGGCCGACGAGGCTGATCTTCTCGGCGATGCTGAGCGCCAAGGCACGCGCCTCGGTGGCGGTGGCTTCGGAGATGCGGGCTGGCGAAATCGAGAGGTGAAGGATGTGGTTCCGATGGATATTTTCGGCCGGGTCGTGGACTGCGGTGCGACCATCAACCGTACGCGCCACAAGTACCGAAATCTCCATCTGGAACGGCACCCACGCTTCAAGTACCCCGACGGCGCCACCAATCTTATGCCACGCTGCCGCGAGATCCGCCTCGGCGGTCGGCAACTTGACCTGACCTTTGCCATCATAACCGAAATCCGCGGTCTTCAATACGCAGGGGAAACCGATGGTCTGCACGGCTGCCTGTAATTCAACGAGCGAGGACACCACGGCGAAGTTGGCACATGGGATACCCGCTGTGCGGAGAAACTCTTTCTCGCGGCGGCGATTCTGGCAGATAGCTAAGACATTAGCCGAAGGGTGACTGGGCACGGACTTTGCGACGAACTCGACGGTCGCCGGCGGGATATTCTCGAACTCGAGCGTAATCCGTCCGCAACCTTGTGCGAAGCGGGTAAGTGCGGCCGTGTCACTCCACTCGGCCGTCACGTGTTCGTCGGCAATGCCCGCGGCGCAAGCGCCGGACGCCGGGTCAAACGTACGCACCTTATAGCCCATCCGGCGGGCGGCGATGGCGGACATCCGGCCGAGCTGGCCGCCGCCGAGAATGCCGATGGTGCCACCAGGTAACAGAGGATGCTCCATGGCTTAACGCTTCTTGCCCTTGCGGCCAGGAATCGGGTTATCGAGCACGGCCTTCGTTTGCGCGGCGCGGTAAGCATCGAGTTTTTTCGCTAACTTCGGATCAGACAGAGCGAGGATGGCCGCCGCACCGAGCGCGGCGTTGACCGCGCCGGCCCGGCCAACGGCAAAGGTATGTACCGGAATTCCCGCGGGCATCTGCACAATCGAGAGAAGGGAGTCGATGCCGTCCAGAGACTTGGATTGCACCGGTACGCCCAACACGGGCAAAGAAGTCATTGCCGCCACCATCCCCGGAAGATGCGCGGCGCCACCGGCACCAGCGATGATGACCTGCAGGCCGCGGGACCGAGCGGCCAAGGCGTAATCCTTTAATTTGAGAGGCGTGCGGTGGGCGCTCACCACCTCGGCTTCGTAAGCAACGCCGAGGTTCTTGAGGATCTCAGCGGTATTCATCATCGTCTCCCAATCCGATTGGGAGCCCATGATAATGCCGACCTTGGGAACGGAGGAGAGCGCACGAGCCATAGGCGTAGCGTGGCCAAGGCTTGCCCGCCTGTGAAGCCCGAACCTACAAAACTACTCCAGGTAAGGCGAATATTCCGGCACCAACTCACGGATGCCGAGCTTACACGGTTGGCGATTAAGCGGAATCAAGGCCTTCACGCGGGCAAGGAGGTCGGGCAATTCCGCATGGCGCGGGTGGTCGACAACAAAGCGGAAGACCCGCGGGTGTTCGGTGGGACGATACTGTTCGCCCTCATGCTGCAACTCCTCGACCAATTTCTCGCCGGGGCGCAGCCCGGTGATACGGATCTCGATGTCGATATCTGGCCGCAAGCCGCTGAGCTCCACGAGTTGGCGGGCCACATCAATAATCTTCAAGGGCTGGCCCATTTCGAGTACCAGAATTTCGCCACCGCCGCCGAGGGTAGCACTTTGTAGCACGAGCCCCACGGCCTCCGGGATGGTCATGAAGTACCTCTTCACCTCGGGATGGGTCACGGTCACCGGTCCGCCGGCGGCAATCTGCTTACGGAAAATTGGGATGACGGAGCCGGACGAACCCAGCACATTGCCAAAGCGCACTGCGATAAAACTCGTCCGGTTAGCCGGGCGGGATTGCATCGCCTGCACTACTAATTCGGCGAGGCGCTTAGTGGCGCCCATGACATTCGTTGGGTTGACGGCCTTGTCGGAGGAAATCAGGACAAACTTCTCCACCCCGAACTCGGCCGCCAGTTGCGCCACTACGGCCGTGCCGAGCACATTATTTTGCAGGGCTTCGCCCGGCTGGGATTCCATCAAGGGGACATGCTTATGCGCAGCAGCATGCAGGACTAGGCTCGGACGGAGCGTCGCAAACAGATGCCGCAAGCGGGCTTCATCCGTCACGTCGGCGACCACCGGGGAAATCAGTGCTCCGGCCCCGGCCCCAATCAACTCCTGCTCGCACTGGTAAAGCAGCACCTCGCATTGGTCTAAAATGATAATCCGGGCGGGCTGGCGGGCAGCCACTTGACGACAAATCTCGGTGCCGATACTGCCTCCCGCCCCGGTCACCATCACGATGCGACCGGCAATCATCGCATCGATGGCCTCATCATCGAGTTTGGCTGGCTCGCGACCTAATAAGTCTTCAACCGAGATGGGGCGGAGATCGGAGGCGCGCACACGACCACCGGCGAGCTCGGTCATCGAGGGCACCACCAACACGCGGAGGCCGCTCGCGGTCGCGAGCGAACTTACCTCGCGAATCCGTCGCACGCTGTTCGCGGGTAGCGCCAGAATGATTTCGGTGACGCCGTATTTCTCCGCTAGCTCCGACATCAGCTCGGGGGCGCCGATGACTGGCACTCCATGAATGTTTAACCGATGCTTGCTGATATCGTCATCAAGGAAGCAGACGGGCTCAATCCCATGCCCGCGCCGGGCGATCAAATCGGCGGCTAGCTGCGCTCCCACTTGCCCCGCGCCCACAATGGCGATGCGCTCGACGATGCCAGGGGTCCCGCCATTCTTGGCCCAGAAGCGCTCGCGGAGGGTGCGGATAGAAACGCGAAAACCGATGAAGAGAATCAGGGAGAGGTTGAAGTCCACGAGGGTGACGCCGTGGGGAAGTCCGAAGGTACTGGCTGGATCAACCCCGCCGGCCACCGAGGGCAGAATCAGGGCGATGGCCGTAGTCGCCGCCAGGGCCGCTCCCATGCGCAAGGCATCGGGCAGGCGAAAATAATAAAAGACCCCGCGGAACTGTCCTGAAAAACCTAGGGCGAGCACCTTAAGCGGCACCAGCCAGAGTAAAGCCACTAGACGTTGGTGCCCCAAAAAGGCATCCGCAATTTTTTCGTCATCCCGGCTATATTCCGCGATCCCCGTAAAGCGGAGTTCGTAAGCAAACCAAAGGGAAAGGGCCGCCAAGCCGCCATACACCGCGAAGAAAAACGCGGCACGCTGGAGGCGATTGACGGGGGTCTGCATGGGGGTCTGGGTATTTATAGCCCTAGGCTCTTTTATTCAACGATGATGCGAAAACCGAGCGTTCGGGCTTTTTCCCGCTTTAAAACCACCCGGTTAGGCAGGCCGGGCGCGGCGAGGGCCATAATGCTGCCGCCGAGTACCGGTGCCTGCGGAGAGCTCTCGGGCGACTGGGCCCATTCCTCGACATTGCCCAGGAGGTCGTGAAATCCTTGGGCGTTAGGCTGCGCGCTGCCCACCGAGCGGGCACTCACGCCATCCGTATTATCCGCGGCCCACACTTGTGAGAGCGGTGGTGACTTTGCGATGTCGCCGGCCGCCGCGGCAAACTCGGCCACGGTCGGAAGTCGGATGGCCAAGCCGGAGAGCCAGCCCAAACGGCGACAAAATTCGGTCGCATCAGCGTAAGAAACCGATTCCACCGGATTGGTTTCACGGCGGATCGAGCTGGGATTCGCGCCCATCAATGAGGCGTAAAGCCCTTGCGGGATCTCGGTCCGATACATCCGGATCTTCACCCCGGGAACGGGTAAAAGCTGTGCCGAGATACTTGGAAGCAACGCCCGGGCGGCGGCTTCATGAGCGACGATAAACTCCAGCTCATTGCGCTCAGACGAACCGACATCGAACGCGCCGGTATTGGCGGCGGAGAGACGCCGTCCGCGTTCCAATAAATCTGTGGCCTGCCGGACAGCGGCTTCGGCGTCCTGCCTCCGTAGTTGCCCGCGCATTTTTTCCATCCCGCCCAAAGCAGCGGCGATATCCTTGTGTAACCGAGCGAAGTTGAGGCGCACCCCCATCTTCACTTCCAGCGACCGATCGGCAAATTGGCTGCGCGGGAACTCCGTGAGTAAGCGGCCAAAAATATCGATAGCTTTCTGCCAATCGCTCGCCGCCTTATCCCAATTGGCGGCCTGCTCAGCCGACTCCGCGAAGGAACGTTGTTCAGCGACCTGACGCCACGTGACGCCGGATAGGGCCGTATCCCGACGCCCGGTCAGTTTATCGACCCGTCCGAACTCCGTGTCCCGCACGTCGCGATATCGGGCTAGGAACTCGACTTCCTTCTCGATGGACGCGGCAAACTGGGCGGCGGCCTGCTCGAACTTCTCTGCCTTAATCGCCTTTTCCCCTTCGGCCTCCAATTCCCGCCCCTTCGTCCACAATAACTCGGACTCCAGTCGGCGGAGGCGTGTATCTAATCGTGCCCGGCGGCCAGGATCCGCCAAGCCGGCGGCTTCCCACTTGCTGGTAATCTCATTCTCACACTCTAAGGCCCGTCGCAATAACGCCATCGCCGTGGCGGGGTCGGCTTTGGCTAAACTCAGCGCCTTGGCTTCGGCTTCATCGGACTCCCGGCGCAGGCGTTCACTCCGGAGCAAGTGCAGGCGGCGGCGTAATGTCGTCAAGCGGGAGTCATCCGTCCCGACCGACTGGCGGGCCGAGATATATTCTTCCTGCGCCACCAAGGCACGTTGTAAGAGTTGTAAATCTTCTTCCTTAAGTTCGAAACGCTCCTGGCGTACCTTCTCAAAGGCGGCTTCGAGATCCGTGGAGCGTCGCCGCAATTGCTCAAGTTGCTCCGTCGTCAGGGCGCCATCCTTCTGGCGGGTAGTGCGCTTATCGGTGGAAAAGAGTAAGGCACACAAAACCGCCAAGCCGAGAATAGGGATGGCGATGAGCAGCTGTTTGACCCTAAGCCCAAAGTTGCCCCAGGCCCCACCTGCCTTAGGGGGGCGGGGATTCCTTCCGCCGACAAAGTCAGTTTTGGGGTTCGGGGGTCCTTGGGTCATGGCAGGACCGCCAACTTCAACGCCGGCGGTTTGTTTGCTTTAATAGTTCGTCACTCTGGTTCATCAAAGTCATACCTTCAATATTGGAAATGGCTCAATTCAAGCGTATCGCCGTCGTCGGCGCCGGCCTCATCGGCGGCTCAATCCTCCTCGCGGCGGCTCGCCGCGGGCTGGCCGGGTCTCTCAGCTGCTGGTCCCGCTCGGAGTCCTCACGGGCGACCCTCCGCACCTTCGGGGTGGCGGAGGTTTTTGAGAACGCCGCCGATTGCGTAAAAGGTGCCGACCTGGTCATCATCACCACCCCGGTTGATACGGCCGAGCAAACCTTCCTCGCCATCAGCCCGGGCCTGAGCCCTGGGGCGGTGGTCACGGATGCCGGCAGTGTAAAAGCGGCCATTCTCCTCGCCGCTCGCCGGCTACCTGCAGTTAATCCTTTCATCGGTTCTCATCCAATGGCGGGCGGGGAAAAAGCGGGGGCGAGCCATGCCGCGGCCAACCTCTTTGAGAACCGAGCGTGCTTCATCACCCCGACCGGCCAAGATGACCCCCGGGCACTCGCGACGGTGCGGCTCTTCTGGAAAGCACTCGGGTCGACTCTCACCGAAACGGACGCGATCACCCACGATGAGATTGTGGCCGCCATCAGTCACGTCCCGCATGCCGCCGCTTCGGCACTCATGCTCGCCGTGATGGATCAACCCGGTTACCGGCTCGAAGCAGCTGGCCAAGGCCTGCGCGATGCAACCCGTATCGCCGCGGGCGAAGAAAACCTCTGGGTGGGCATCCTTCTCGCCAACGCCCGCCACACCGTCACCGGACTGGCCGCCGTCGAACGCCGGGCCGCTGAACTGCGCAAAGCTGTCGAAGCTCAAGATGCCCCGACCCTGCGACGACTCCTCTCCGAAGCCCGCATTGCCCGCCAGTCCTTAGATCAAAGCGTATGAGCCCTTCGCTGGTCATCCGTCCTTTCCAGACGCCCGCTAGGGGGGTCGCGCAGGTCCCTGGATCAAAGAGCATCACCAACCGTGCCCTCATCCTCGCGGCCCTCGCTGATGGCACCACGGTGCTAACAGGCGCGCTCTTCAGTCGGGATACCCGTATCCTTATTGCCGCCCTCCAGTCACTGGGATTCGAGGTGGCTGCCGATGAGCCCACCCATCAAATCCGGATTGCGGGGCGCGGCGGTAAAATCCCAAACACGCGCGCGCGTCTCTTCGTCGGTAATGCCGGCACGGCGGCTCGCTTCCTCACCGCCTTCCTCGCCCTAGCCAAAGATGGGTGCTTTGAGTTGGATGGCGATGAGGCGATGCGGGCGCGCCCGATGCGTGGGCTGCTGGAAGCTCTCACGGAAGCCGGCTGCCGGGCGGTCCGCCCCGACGGCACCGCCGCCACGCACTTTCCCTTCACGCTACACACGACAGGAAAACTCGGAGCCTTATCCGTCGATGCATCCGCCTCCTCTCAGTTACTCTCGGCCTTATTAATGGTGCTCCCGCTTTCCCCGGGAGCCTCCGTCGCCATGAAAGGATCCACGGTATCTGAACCGTTCGTCGAGATGACTGCGCGCATGTGCGAACAATTTGGGCGCACCCTCACCAAGCTCCCGGATGGCAGTTGGACTTGCCCGGCACCCGGCGCTTACGCCGCGCCGCAGCCGACTTACGCGGTCGAACCAGACGCCACCGCGGCTAGCTACTTCATCGCCGTGCCCGCGGTGACGGGATACGGAGCTTGTGTGCGAATCGACGGCTATGCCCACGGCGGCCTACAGGGAGATACGGCTTTCGCTAAAGTGGCGGCGGCCTGCGGGGCGGTGCTTCGACCTGAAGGGGGTACGCTCATCGCCCAATCTTGGAAGAGTATCCTCGGCGGTGATTTTGATTTCAACGCCTTCTCGGACACTTTCCTGACGCTCGCCACCGTGGCCGCCATCGGCACCGCGCCCGTGCGAATTCACGGCATTGCCCATACGCGCAAACAGGAAACGGACCGCGTACTCGCCATGGCCACCGAACTGGAGCGCCTCGGCCTCCGCGTCAAACCGACCGCGGCGGAGCTTCGTGCCGATGAATCACTTTCGGAACTGACCATCTTCCCAGATAAGTCCGCCTTAAGAAAGACCGCCGCCGCCGGACCCATAGCGATCCACACGTATGAAGATCACCGCATGGCGATGAGCTTCGCGGTGCTCGGTAGTTTTGACCTCTTCGGTGATGGTCGCCCTTGGATCACCATTGAAGACCCAGCTTGCACGAGTAAGACGTTTCCCTTCTTCTTCCAGGCGCTGGAAGCGCTGCGGCTGAATTTCGTTCGTGTTTCTGTCGATGGTGGGGCCGCTTCCGGTAAATCGAGCACCAGCCGCCGACTCGCCCAAACGTTGGGTCTCCTTCATGTCGATACCGGGGCCCACTATCGTAGCCTGACGCGGGCATTGCTTGATGCCGGTGCGTCCCCTGAGAACGCCGAGGTGATTCCGTCCACCCTGAAGAAACTCCGCATCGGGTCCCAGATAATTGAACGAGGGGGGGCGCGGAGCTCTGCCTTGACCCTGAGCGGAGTAGTCCCCCCGGATGAATCTCTGCGCACCCCCGAAGTGAACACGGCCGTATCAAAGATCGCCGCCCTACCCGTCGTGCGGACCTTCCTCCTCGAATACCAGCGCGCCCAAGTGAAGCTCGCCCAAGATGCCGGCTTCGCGGGAATTGTCATGGAAGGCCGGGATATCGGGTCGGTCGTCCTGCCTGATGCGGATATCCGGATTTTCCTCGAAGCCGATGCGGATGCCCGCGCGCAACGGCGTGCCGCCGAAGGCCAAGCCGATGCCGTGGCCGCGCGTGACCTGCTCGACTCGACGCGTAAAACCGCCCCGCTGGTCTGCCCGCGCGGCGCTCATCGTATTGATAATACGCAGCTCTCTCTGGATCAAGTGGTGGACGAGATTCGGCAACTCATCGTGGTCGCGTCGCAAACCCGATGATTCTCAATTCCAAGAATCTCATCTATAAGGGCGTCTATCATGGCACGCGGTCCTTCTTGGAAGTTTTCTCCGCGGTGGAAGTCGAAGGCTGGGAGAACCTCCCCATGGGCGCGTGTCTCTTCGCGTCGAACCATCAAAGCATGTTGGATCCACCCTTGGTCGGCTCGAGTCTCCCCCGCGAAATTTCCTTCATCGCGCGACGCTCACTCTTTGATAATCCCATGTTCGGCTTTGTGATTCGCGCCTGCCATTCGATTCCGGTTGATCGCGGCGAAGCCGATATCGGCGCCATTCGCGCCGCGCTCGCCGCACTCGCTTCTGGCGAAGGCTTGTTGATTTTCCCGGAAGGGACGCGCAGCCACGACGGCGAGATCATGGCTCCTAAGGCCGGGGCGGGCTTGCTGGCCTGTCGGTCGGGGGTGCCCGTCATCCCGATTCGTATTCGCGGCACGCGGGATGTTTTACCCCGGGGCAGTCTCCTCCCGGTTGGCTCTGCCCGCGTCCATCTCCGCTTTGGTCCGCCGATGTTCGCCGCTGAATATGACCCGGGGGACGCTCACCCAAATCGTTCAATCGAAGCATCACGGCGTATCCTGGAGCGCATCAAGGCGCTCCCAGAATATACCGATCCAGGTCACTGACCTGATTTAAGAAATCCGCTGCGGCATGACGACGCAGAGGAAATCATCTTTCAGCCCGCGAATGACGCCAGGGGACATGTCGTCCTTGAATTCGAAATCAATTTCGTCCTCGGTCAGGGCCTTGAGCGGGTCGATGATGTATTGAGGATTGAAAGCGATGTGCACGTCCGGACCGTCATATTTAATCGCGATGGGTTCATGCGCTTCGCCGCTATCGGATTTCGCGGAAATCTCCAGGTTCTGCGTCTTCTTGGAAACACTCAGGCGAATCGTATTATTGCGATCATCCGTCATCAGCGCAGCACGGTTGACGCTTTCGAGAATCTTTTCGCGCTCGAGGCGAACCTTCGAGCCGGCCTCCTTCGGAATCACTTGGCGGTAGTTAGGATAGTTGCCTTCGACGACTTTAGAGACCAGCTGGATGCGGTCCACGAGGCCTTCCTCGTTCTTCGGGATATCGATCGTGAAGCCGACCTGGCGCTCGTTGTGGGACACATGGGCGACGCCTCCCGCCTTAAGTAGCCGCATGAGTTCGATGATTGTGCGGGCAGGCAAAATCAGGGCGAGATTCTTGTCTGAACCTTCCAGCTTGCGTTCACATTTCGCGAGTCGCCGACCGTCCGTGGCGACCACGGTTAATTTACCTTCGGCGAACTCGAAGAAGACGCCGTTGAGGATGTAACGATTTTCGTCGGACGATTGCGCGTAACTAACTTTGCGCAGCATGTCGCCCAAATCATCTTGATTGATGGAGATGGTTGGTTGACCAGCGAAATTAGAAATGGGGGGGAACTGATCCGCCGGGAGGCCGGCAATCTGGAACACGGAGCTTCCGGAGGTGATTTTCACGCGGTCTTTGCCGGTGAGTTCCACGATAGTGTCGCTACTCGACAGGGCGCGGATGATGGGTACCAGTTTTTTGACTGGGAGGGTAATGCGACCAGGTGAGCTCACTGATGCTTTGATGCGACAGCAAATACCCAAATCCAAGTTGGTGGTCGTCAAGGTGATGGTGTCACCTTCTGCTTCAATCAGCACATTTTGTAAAATCGGCATCGTGGCCCGGTTGCCCACGACGTTGGTGACGCTGGAAAGACCGTTGAAGAAATGATTCCGGTTAACCTTGAACTTCATGATGTCCCAAGAATTGAGGGAGGTCAGGGGGCGAGGCAACTACGCAATGCCCACATTCCTGCCGACTGTGTTCTTAATTACCCTTCATATATAAATACCAGTAGTACTAGCAGGCTTCGGAATCCCGTACATAGATTCGCAAGACCTTGGCAGGGTGGCCACATGGAAGCAGTTCTTCACTGTGCCGAGCCCGTGAACAACTCCGCACTTGTTCACATCAACCTAGGAGCACGCTTTGCTCACGGGGTATTCACAGCTTGGACACCGGCTCATCATCGTCATCGGGCGCGGGGTCCATCTCACTCTTTTTAAGTAAGAAAATATGCCGGAAAATACCCCACCCAATGTACCCAAGAAATAGGCTCGGGAAAGAATACTCCGGGAACTTTAAGATCATGAAGCCGGCGATGATGATCAGGATAAACCCGCGCGCGCGGGCCCGTGCCGTCCAATCCAGCTTCTTGAAGCTCGGAAAGCGGACATTACTAATCATCAGGTAGGAGATGATCAACATGAGTGGCAGAAGACTCCAGGACCAAGGCTGGACGGCTTTCTCGATATCTTCCGGCTTCTTCAGCAGGCTGGATAAGACCAAGACGAGCGAGGCAATCATGCCCGCGGCGGCCGGCGAAGGAAGCCCAACAAAATCTCCCCCCGCCGCCCGCTTTTCATTACCTGGCACCAGGGGGTTGGTCAGAACATTGAATCGGGCGAGCCGGACGCCAGCGCAGAGGAGGTAGATGAAGGCTAGCAGCCACGTTACGAGCTGCACGTCACTCGATGCTTTAGGCGTAATGACCAAAAAACAGGCCATCAAGGCGGGGGCTACGCCGAAAGACACGGTATCCGCGATGGAATCGAATTCTGCCCCGAAGAGGGATTCACGATGGGTTGCCCGGGCGACGCGACCGTCAAACAGATCACAAACGCAGGCGAACAGGATCAGCCAGACGGCCAAAATATAATGTTCGGCGCTCGCGGCGGGGTCGACGGAGCTGAACTTTGCTTCAATGCAATTCTTGATCGCCAGGAATCCACAAAGCATGTTTCCGGCCGTGAAAAGGTTGGGTAATAGGTAGATTCGGGCGGCTTCCTCTGGTGAGGAATAGGCGCGTTTTTCAGGAAGATTGGCCACTTTTAGGACTTCGGTTCGTCGAGGTATTTCCAAAACCCGCCCTCTTGTTCGATGCGTGCCTCGTCTTCGGGGAAGGGAAGGTGAGACCGAAAGGCGAAGTCTGCATAGGTATGCCGGTGGAGCACGTAATTGGCGAGGAGTGAGTTTTCCGTGGACTCGAAATAAATCCGGAATTCGCCGACCCGCAGGCGGTGGTAAATGTGGCCGCCGCGGCGCACCGTACCGAGTTGAGAGGTGCCATTGATCAGCTCTTCGGCGGTC
The DNA here is from genome assembly GCA_903889525.1 of uncultured Opitutia bacterium. Classification (GTDB taxonomy): domain Bacteria; phylum Verrucomicrobiota; class Verrucomicrobiia; order Opitutales; family UBA953; genus UBA953. The sequence goes on from CAISXT010000043.1 coordinate 26,321, forward strand.
AGCGACGAAAATGCCTCCACCACTTCCATCTGCTCCAAGGTGGGCAGCTTAGCTAGCTCGCGCATCGCCTGGTCACTGAAATTAACTTGATACATCGATGGCGGAAGGAAACGCCGTTCACCCTAGGTCGGCAACCATTCAGTTGCCACGCACCCATTGTGAAATAAGATAATCTGCCCGTTTTTCGACCATATCTAACACTTTCTCAAAACCGTCACTTCCGCCATAATAGGGATCGGGCAGTGCCTGGTCGCCTAGGAGGAGGTGAAGGCGGTCGTGTCTACTCGAAGGGCAAAGCAGACGGAGGGCTGCGAGATTGATGGTGTCGGCGGCGAGGATGAGGTCGAAGGCCGCGAAATCTTCAGCGCAGATTTGGCGGGCCCGGAGCAAGCCCAGTTCATACCCCCGGCGGCGGGCGTGTTCAATCGAGCGCTGATCTGGCGGCTCGCCGATATGATAATTTTCCGTGCCCGCTGAATCGAATTCGACCATCAGGGAGGCTAATGTCGCCTTGGCTCGGAGGACCGCCTCCGCCGTGGGCGAGCGGCAGATGTTCCCCATGCAGACCAGTAGAACCCTCCGCGGCTTGGTGGCCGGGGGCATGGTTAGACCTTACCGCCGAAGCTCTGGTGGTCGTCCAAATCCAAGACATCAAACCAGGTGGAGATATCGTCGCGCTTGGCCCCTGCGGGGGTCGAAGACTGGTATTCAGAAAGCTTAGCCCGGCCACCCGGGGCGCTCGGGGCACGCTGTTCATGAAACGCGCTAAAAGCGGCAATTTCCTGAGGCAGGCGGGCATGCTTGGCATTGGCCAACATCCAGGTAAGGATTTCTCCGTCTCCTAAGCCCTTGTCAATCTGGGCCTTAAGTGCATCTGCATCGACGCCGAGGAAGTCCAAAACATTACGATCGAGGGAGCAGGCGTAGGTATATTCGCCATTTTTCCCGGCTTTCGTGGCGCGAGCCTTATCAATCATGCGGGGAAGGATAACGAGGCCGCCCAGGCGAACGCGTGGGCTGCGTGGGGGGTGCTGGGTGAGATCGTAGAGGTCGTGGGGCATAAGAAACCCGACCCTACCCCCTCCTTTCTCATTCCGCAAGGAAACAGGAGATTTTGGAGGTTTGCCAAAATGTCACACCTCCCCTTATCTCAACCTATGTTCCCCATGGCAGCCGAACTCGCCGCCCATCCCCTCACCCGGGACTGCCTGTTGGGGTGTGCCGTAATCTTTTTGGTAGCGGCCATCCTGGATGGCTTGGCGTCCAAGGGTGCGGCCGGGAAATTTCAGTCTTCCGGGCTTTGGTTGCTCCGTGGCGGCTGGGTTATGCTGACCACGATGCTCGCCTACCAAGGCCTGCGCACACACTCCCTGCCTATCGCCAGTCCGGCGGAGGTCCTTCTGTCGATTGCCTGGGGGCTGTCCGGATTGTCGCTCTTTCTCGACGTCACGTTCAACCACCGCCTGCCGACCTGGGCGATCGCGGGCACTACGGCGCTATGCCTCGTGATTGCCGCTTTTCTCGGCGTCGTCGCGCACCCCTTAGACACAGCCGGCAAGCCGCTCATCGCCATCCATGTGGGCGCCGCGATCCTGGCCTACTGCGTGCTGGGCGCCCAGGCGCTCAACTCCGCGGCCTATCTTTTACAGCACCGCGCCCTGGCGCGTCATCAGTTCGGAGGCATCTACGCACTTCTGCCCGCGCTCGTTCCGCTCGATCGCATCGGCGCGCAGCTGATGGGTGCGGCGGTCTGGTTGCTTGGACTTTCTCTGGTGATCGGTGCGACCGACTGGGCTCAGCGTGATCTCGCCGTCGCCGCGCCGAAGCTCATCGCGGCGCTCATTACCTGGCTCGCGTGTGGTTGGGTCGTCGTGCAACGCCGACGTCAGCGTCTCCCGGGCGCCGCCTTCGCGCGTGCTTCCTTGCTCACGGCGATTCCAGCGGTCGTCGCGCTTTATCTTTCGCTCCCCTCGTCTCGATGAGCGAACGCGCCCGCAATCTGGTGGCGCTGAGCGCCACGCATCGCACGGCCGGCCTCGATGAGCGCGCCGCGTTCACGGTCCCCGCCGGCGGCGCCGAAGTCTTCTATGCCGCCGCGCGCGAAGCGGGGCTCGCCGAAGCGGTCTTGCTCGCGACCTGCAATCGCCTCGAGGCGTACGCCGTCGGCGATGAAGCCGCCGCCCTTCATGTGCGCAGCGCGCTGCTCAAGGCCACGGGCGCGCCTGCGGCCGCGCTCGATCAGCATCTGCGTCCGGTGCCTGGCCTGGAGGCCGTCGAACACCTTTTCTCCGTTGTCTCCGGCCTGGAGTCGCAGATGGTCGGTGAGGCCGAGATCGCCGGCCAGGTCAAGGACGCCTACGCCGATGCGCTCGCTCGCGGCATGACCGGTCCCGTGCTCAACCGCGTCTTCCAGCGCGCCTTCCAGGCTGGCGCTTGGGCGCGCACTAACACCGGCATCTCGCAAGGACAGGTGAGCCTCGGCAATATCGCCGTCGAACTCGCGATGCGCGTATTCGGGTCGCTGGCTGAAGCCCGCGTGCTCGTGCTCGGCACGGGCGACGTCGGCCGGCAGGTCGTCCAGGCGCTCGTCTCTCGCGGGGCCTCCCAGGTTTCGGTCGCTTCGCGTACGTTCGAAAACGCCCGCACGTTGGCCGAAGAATTCTCCGGCGCTTCGCTCACGCTGGCCGATGCGTTGCGGCAGGCACACACACACGACGTCATCGTGGGTTGCGCGACCGTGGAGCGCGCCTTGCTCGACGCCGTCTCGCTCCGTGAGATCGCCGGCCGCCGCTCCGGCCGGCCGCTGCTGCTCGTCGACCTCGGCGTGCCGCGCAATTTTGCTTCCGGAGTTCAGGGCCTCGATGGCACCTATCTTTGCGACTTAGACGACCTGGCCCGCGTTTCGAACGCCAACCTCAAAGCCCGTCTTGCTGAAGTCGACCGCGCCCGCGTCGCCCTGGCCGAGAAGGCCGCCCGCGCCTGGGGCGCGGCGAATCACCAGACCTCTTCGGAAGCTTGACCCATGAAACCCACGGTCCTCATCGTCGACGACGAGAAGAACATCCGCGACGGCCTCCGCGCCGCGCTGGAAGACCGCTATGAGACCTTTGTGGCAAAGGACGCTGCGGAAGCGGCGCGCCTCATGCACGATGTGCCGCCGGACGCCGTGCTGACCGATCTCCGGATGGCTGGCGAGGATGGCATGGCGGTCATCGACCGCGCGCTCAAGCTGCCCAACCAGCCGGTTTGCATCATGATGACGGCCTACGGCGACGTGGATACCGCGGTGAAGGCGATGAGCCTTGGCGCCTACTGGTTTTTTCAAAAGCCCGTCGATCTCCGCCAAGTGGAGTTGGTTCTGGATCGCGGTTTGAAAGCCCGTTCGGCGGAAAAGGAAGTGGTCACGTTGAAGGCCCGCCTGGATCGGAAATTCTCGCTCGGTGAGGTTATCGGTTCATCCGCTGCCCTGCAGCATTCCATCGAACAGGTGCGCGCGGTCGCGTCATCGAACGCGACCATCCTTCTTTTGGGCGAGACCGGTACAGGCAAAGAACTGTTCGCCCAGATGATTCACCAAGCGAGCCAGCGCGCTAAGGGGCCCTTCATGGCGGTGCACTGTGCCGCCATTCCCGCGAACCTACTGGAGTCTGAACTTTTCGGACACGAGAAGGGCGCCTTCACCGGAGCGAACGAACGCCGCGTGGGGCGCTTTGAATCGGCGGACGGCGGCACGCTTTTTCTTGATGAAATTGGCGAGATTGATGCCACGACCCAAGTGAAGCTCTTACGCTTTCTGGAGACCCGCGCGGTCGAGCGCCTCGGCTCGCACAAGCCCATCGCGCTGGACTTGCGTCTCGTTTGCGCCACGAACCGAGACCTCGCCCGGATGGTTAAGGAGGGTAAATTCCGCGAAGATCTTTTCTACCGCCTATCGGTGGTCCCCCTCCGCTTGCCGCCCCTGCGCGAGCGACAGGATGATGTGCCGTTACTGCTGGCCCATTATCTTGAGCGCTTTGCCAAGGAGAACGGGGCCGCGCAGGCGAAACTCTCTCCGGAAGCCGAAGCGGTACTGGTCCGTTATTCCTGGCCAGGCAATATCCGCGAACTCCGTAATGCATGCGAAAATTTAGCAGTGCTGCGCGCGGGTAAGGGGGTGGCCGCCGGAGATTTGGATCCCCGCTTCACCCAGCCCACCGCGGGTGCCTCCCCTGCCCTATCTTTACTTCCGGCCAATATGCTTGATCGGGAGCAGAATGAGAAACAGCTGCTCAAGCAGGCACTGGTTACGGCGGGCGGTAATCGCACTAAGGCAGCCGAGCTCATGGGGATTTCCCGCCGCACCCTTCACCGTAAACTGCTGCAATGGCCGGAGCTAGATCCCGGCCCTGAGACGGCGTGAAGTTACTTCCCGCGTTGGCAGTTTTTTGGGCACTCACCTGCCCTGCCGCGACGGTTGATCTTGGCGGAACCGATATGTTGGCCCCGGAGATCGTCCAAGGATTGGCGAAGGCTTCCGCAGGAAAACTTTCCATTGATTTCAACGGGAGCTTGCCCGCCCGTCGGGCCTTGATTGCGGGCAGCCTGCCTGCCGCGGCACTTTTCCTCCGCCCCGGTGAAGCTGCCCCGGCGACCACTTCTAAGGTCGCCCTAGCCGAATTTCATTTCGCCACCGCCGCGGTGGTCGTCGCGGTTCATCGGAGTAACCCCATCGAGCAGCTGACCCTCGAGCAGTTGAGCAACGCCTTTGCGAAGGAAGCCCGGGCCTCGGCCCAGAATTGGAATGATCTGGTATCGTCGGCTCGCTCCGAACTCATTACCCCGGCCGTTTGCTCGCCGGATCGCACGCTTGTGACGGAAATTTTTCAAGGTATCGTGATGGAGGGCCGAGCTTTTCGTTCGGACGTTCGTCAGCGCATCGAGCCGACCCTGGCCGCCGACATGCTGACGCTCCGGGCGGGCTCAGTGGTGCTGATGGCCCGCGCGCCCTCGGGCGTCGGCCGGCCGTTGCCCTTGGCGGATGGGCGTGAGGGTCGGCCGACCACGGCTTATTTGCCGAATGACACTAACCTCCAGAATGGGGATTACCCGCTCCAGCTTCCATTGGTTCTTTATGTACGGCAGGATCGAATGGAGGGGTTTCGTCCCGCCTTGCGCTGGCTTTTCTCCGACGAAGCTGCCGCCCTGCTGGAAAGACAAGGCCTCCACCCTGCCCCGAAGGACGTCCGGGTGAGGTTTGTCCAAAGGCTTGACACTCGTTAGGGCGTTTGGTCTGCTCACCACCCAGCGCGCGCGTAGCTCAATGGTAGAGTACCACCTTGCCAAGGTGGCTGTTGCTGGTTCAAGTCCAGTCGCGCGCTCCACTTTAAAATGGAGCAAAAACCCGCCGATAGTCGGCGGGTTTTTCATTTATAGACCTATTCGGCCCCCGGAAGGGTCACGATGATTCGAAGGCCCTTGGGACTTATGAGTTCGGCGGTGGCTGACCCTCCATGGAGCTCGGCCACCTGCCGCACGATACTCAACCCCAGGCCGCTACCTCCAGCCTTTCGAGATTTGTCCGTTCGATAGAACCGGTCGAAGAGCCGGGCTAACTCCGATTGAGGCACCCCTGCCCCGTCATCTTGGACGCTCAACTCTACCCCATTCTGGGTGTCGCGCGTGATGATGGTGAGTTGGCTCATGCCGGAGGCATGGGCCAAGGCATTATCAATCAGGTTTTGGATCAGACGGTGGGCTTGGACTGGATCTGCTGCGGCCTGAGTGGCCTCCAGCTTGAGCTCCAGCTTCACGCCGGCTGCCTTACAGCGGGCGGCAAACGCTTCCGCCACTTCGCGCGCGGCGAAATGGAGCGAGCCGGCTTCGCGCCGAACGCCTGACCCTGTCTCTAGGCTCGCCAGCGCGAGGAGGCCTTCGACAAGCCCTTGAAGCCGCCCGACGGAACTGACGATTTTCTGCACAAAGCGCCCGCGATCTTCTGGCGACATGGTTGCTTGGTCTTCCGCCAACGTCTCCGCGTAGCCGCGGAGAATGGTCACAGGCGTCCGGAGGTCGTGGGAGACATTAGTCACGAAATCTCGTTCCATTGCTTGGAGGCGTTTGAGCGCGGTGACATCGGCGAGCACAAAGATGGCCGCATCCTCCCCAAAGGCTTCGGGGTCGGTCCGCGCCCCCGCCGCTTGAATCCAAACATCGGAGAGCGGTGCGCGATTCAGGAGGATGGTGGAGCGTGCATCCCCTTCGGCGCGCACCCGGCGAATCAACTCGATGAAATCCGCGCTACGCACGAGCGGCACGATCGGGCCGCCCGCGTCGGCGTCATTCAGGCTGAACAGTGACCGGGCCGCAGGGTTGGCGAGCCTTAGCCGGTCTTGAGCGTCGACGACGAGCACGGCATCCGTGAGCGGCGATAACAGCGCTTCAACCCGCCGCGCGGCCGCGGCCCGAATCTCGCTCTCATTCGCCGTGCGGCTCTCGATGGATACGAATAACTCTTCAAGCTTAAGTGATTGCACCAGCCAGCCACGCGGACGCGTGGTGCTCTCTCCGCGCAGCAAGGCCCGGCGGGCCCAATGCACACAGTGAGCGATTTCCGAGAGGGCCCACCCGGCGGTCGCCACGACGGCGAGGAG
>CAISXT010000044.1 GCA_903889525.1 uncultured Opitutia bacterium
AACGGGTGAACTCGCGGATGATATCCGTGAAGCGGGACACGTTGGTGTCGTCCAAGGGTGCATCGAGCTCGTCCAAGACGCAAAGCGGCGAAGGTTTCACCATGTAAATGGCGAAGAGCAAGGCCACGGCCGTCATGGTGCGTTGGCCACCGGAAAGAAGCGTGATGCCGCGCAGTTTCGTGCCAGGGGGCTGGGCGATGATTTCGATACCGCTCTCGAGCGGATCCTCGGCCTGCACCATCGTGAGATCGGCCGTGCCGCCGACAAAGAGACGTTCGAAAGTGAATTTGAAGTTCTTACGGACCTGCTCGAAGGTATCGGTGAAGAGCTTGAGGGAAGTCTGGTTGAGCTCGTCGATGGCCTTGGACAGCTCTTCCTTCGCCTTCCAGAGGTCATCGCTCTGCTTCGTCAGGAAGTCGTGGCGGTCGCGGAGCGAGGAGTACTCCTCAACGGCGACGAGATTGATCGCGCCCATGCCCGCCATACGGTCGCGCAATTCAGCGATTTCGCGCACGAGGGGCGGCCAATCAGCTGACTCCATCGAAACAAGGTCTTCCACCGTAGGTTCGCCACGGCGGGCAACCGCCTTGGGTGCGGGGCGGGAGCCTTCTTCTTCCGAATCTTCGAGATCATCAAAAGCGGCGATGCCGTCCGGCTCGCCATCAGAAAGCCACAATTGGAGGCGCCAATCCACCGTAGAGACATCCAGGTGATGATCAGCCTGCACCTTCTCCAGAATGAATCCGCACTGCGAAGTCTGTTCGGCCAAGGACACTTCGAGCGTCTTGAGTCGGGCATCCGTAACGCGGAGACGATCCCGGTCAATAGCCAGAACCCGGTCCTCGGATTCAACCGCGGTGTCAGTTCCAGAAAGTTCCCCTCGGGACTTGGCTAGGCTTGCGGCGGAGGCCTCAACCTCGGTAGCCAGTCGGGTCGAAGTCTCCCGAGCAATCACCGAGTTTGCGCGTAATTCCGCGACCTGTTTCTCGTTATGTTGTGCCTCTTGGCGGCGGGAGACAAGTCGGGCGGAGGCTTCGGCGCGTCGAGATTCGAGATCTGCTAATTCTCGGCCAACTAATTCCAGACGTTGGCGTTGTTCGGCGAGCGAAAGACGCACTTCGCCGAGCGCGTTCCGGCGAAGCTCAGCATCGGTGCGGGAGGCCTCGACTTCAATTTCGCCGGTAGAAATAGCCGCGCGAAGATTAGCCACTTGGGTATCCTTAGCGGTCAGGGTTTCCTGGGCGCGATTGCGGCGTTGAAGCGCTTCGGACTTAGAGTTCTCGATTTCGCCCAGCTGACGCTGCTCGCGGGAGATACGCTCATCGGCGGCGACCAGGGATTGACGGGCGGAGCGCTCATCGGCTTGGGCAACGGAAAGCTCCTGGGCAGCGAATTGAGTGGCATCGCGGCAGACTGCGATGTCGTTCTCGTTCGCATCCAACGAGGTCTGGAGGCCAATCGCACGCTCATTAAGCGTAGTAAGTTGATCGTTCTCGGTCTCGAGATTCGCGCGGACGGTGCGAATTTCACTCTCACGCGAAAAGACGCCGGACGCGGAATTAGCGGCGGCCTTACGAGGCCGGCCGGCATAAACCAGACCTCGTCGGTCGACGAGGTCGCCCTCGGTCGTGGCAACGAGGAAGAATTCAAATCCCGGATTGGCCCGCCACCATTTGATGAAGTCGCCAAGCGAAGGACAAACGAAGCAGCCGTCGAAAAGGTTTGAGACCAAGCGGGCGTGCGCGGGGGACTTGGCCTCAACGGCCGTCGCGGCGGGACGCAGCCAAGCAGGTGCGGCCGATCCGGTCCGGGAGGCGGGCGGAGCTTCGACCTGGAAGACAGCCCGGCCGAGCTCACGTTGACCCATCTTCGCAACAATACCCGGCAGGAAATCGGCGTCCTCGAGTGCCACCGCCTCGGAGGCAGCCCCAAGGATATTCTCCAAGGCGGAAGCAACGGTACCGTCGACCACGGTCACTAAGTCGGCCAAAGCGGAAGCCTTACCGGAACGCATCTCTTCGGCGAATTCTCCGCGCAGGACAGCCTTCGCGGCCTCAGAAAAACCTTCGAGGCGCGATTGCATCTGCTCCAATAGGCCGAGCTGGGCGGAAAGTTTGGCGACCTTGCGGTCTTGCTCGGAAATCGTCTGCTGCAATGCACGGAATTCAGTCAGGAAATCGCGGCCCTTCTCCGCGGTCTCCGATTCAGTTAAGCGGGCCGCTTGCAATTCACCATGCCGCGAGGTCACGACGGCACCGCACTCAGCGACGCGACGCTCCAGGCCTTCCCGTTCTTCCTTTGCCTGCGTCAGCGAGGCGGAAACATCGACGTGGCGAGACTGGTAGCCCCGTAAATCAACTTCAAGATTAGTGACGTCGCCGCGTGCGCGGGTCATCTCGCCTTCAGCGATTAAAATATCTTGGCGGGCACGACGAAGGCGGCTTTCTGCATCGACGAGCTGGCGGGCCGCATCATCGACTTGCGATGCCTTATCGCGGTAGGCGGCGTCGGTGGCAGTGACGGAACCAGCAGCTGTCGACTTGGCATCGGAACTACCGCGCAGCCGCATCTCATATTCAGCGATGGCCTGCTCGGCTTCTTGCGCCTCACGGCGAATATCACCCAAGCGGGAAGCTAAATCATCGGCACGAAGATCGGAGGTCCGGGCATCATTCTCGGCGTTCTCGCGCGAAGTGCGCAGATCAAAGAGTGCCTGCTGGGCGAGCTGGACGCTTTCCGCGAGCTCCGCCCGGAAGACACGCAGTTGGGCGAGTGCGGCCTCGCGGTCGCGCAGGCCGTCGGTGAGTCCGGTGACTTCTGCTCGGCAGACGAGGGCGTCGGCCTCGAGCGTCGCCACCTGCGTCCGACGGTCGCCGTACTGCTTGGCGTGCCAGGCAAGATCAAGATGCGTGAACCGATGGCGAAGGCGGCGGAAGCGCAGTGCCTTGGCGGCTTGGCGGCGCAGGTTGGCGATCTGACGGCCGACCTCACTGATAACATCCGTGATGCGTGCAAGGTTGGTGTCGACGCCGGTGAGCTTATTGAGGGCTTCACGGCGTTGGGCCTTGTATCGAGTGATGCCCGCTGCCTCTTCGAAGAGGTATCGGCGCTCCGCGGGATTTGCGGAAAGAATCTGGTCAATCTGTCCCTGCACCATGAAGGAGTAGGACATTCGGCCGATGCCAGTATCCATGAACAGACGCTGGATATCTTTAAGCCGAGAGGGCTTTCCGTTGATGAAATAGTCGCTGGCTCCCTCACGATGGAGGCGGCGCATGATGGACACCTCAGCGAAGGCCGTACCCAATTCCTTCTCGCAGTCGGCAAAGATGAGTTCGACCTCGCACTGGGGCAGGGGCTTACGCCGATCGGTACCAGCAAAGATGACGTCCTGCATCGCAGGTGCACGGAGGGACTTGGCGCTCTGCTCGCCAAGCACCCAGCGGATAGCATCGACGATGTTGGACTTGCCGCAGCCATTCGGTCCAACCACGGCCGTGACTCCGGGCCGGAGCTCAATACGGGTCCGGTCGGCGAAGCTCTTAAATCCGTTGGCGACGATTTCCTTGAGGTACATCGAGGGGTGAAAAGGCACGATTGCCCCACCCTACCCCTGCCGCAAGCGTCTAGTGCCCTCCCGGGGGGCCAGTTATTCACGGCTTTAAATCGGCATGGTTTCGGGGTTGACGAGACGGCTCCCCCCTTGTTCTTTCGACCCTCCAACCGCTAATATGTCCGTAGAAATCAAGATTCGAAAAGGCGAGACTGTCGACAAGGCCCTCCGCCGTCTAAAGAAGAAAATCGACCGCGAAGGCATCATCAAGGACGCCCGTGCGAAGCGGGGCTTTGAGAAGCCTGCCGAACGCCGCCGCCGTAAGAAGAAGGTCAAGAACTTCGGCGCCTACCTGCGCAAAAAGTGGGATAACGTCTAAGCGACCGCCCCTACCAAAGCCCGAAGGCCCGTCATCACGACGGGCCTTCTGCTTTGGTGGGGGAATCAGAGCCCACATTCAACAAAAAGGGCCGAACCCAGTAGGTTCGGCCCTCGGTTCGGCAAAGCCGGCTAGGCTCAGCGGAGGAACAGTAACTCCTGGTAGGAGGGCATCGGCCAGTATTCGTCGGCGACGATCTCTTCGAGGGCGTCAGCGGCGGCTCGGACCTTAAGCATGGCCGGGAGAACCTTATCGCAGGAGTGCTTAGCCTGGGCGTGCGTATCGGACTTGCTGACCTCGCGAGCGGCGTCGAGCGCGTCGGCGGCGGCAGAGAGTTCGTCGGCCAGGCTGATGACTTCCTTGCGGAGTTTGCCACCCGACTTGGTCTTTTCAACCGGGGTCAGGTCGGCGGCGAACTTCAGGGCGGCCGGGAGCAGCAGGGTCTTGGCAATGTCAGAGACGAGCTTCGACTCGGTGTTGACCGTCAGCACGTAGGAGTGCGTGTAGATCTCTTCGCGGGACTCGAGTTCGGCCTTGGAGAGGACTCCCTGACGCTCGAAAACCTCGATACTCGACTTCGAAATAATCTCGGGGAGAGCATCTGGGGTCGTGCGCAGGTTCTTGAGGCCGCGCTTGGCCGCTTCCTTGTGCCACTCTTCCGAGTAGCCGTTGCCATTGAAGATGATGCGACCGTGCTTGCTGAGGATGTCCTTGAGGACGCCTTGGAGCGCAGCGTTAAAGTCGGAGTTCTTCTTGAGAGCGGCGGCGAGATCATCGGCGAGCTTATCGAGCGAGTCGGCCATGATCGTATTGAGGACGGTCAGGGGGCCGGCCACGGAGAAGGCGGAGCCCACGGCGCGGAATTCGAATTTATTGCCGGTGAAGGCGAACGGGCTCGTGCGGTTACGGTCACCGGCATCCTTGGGGAGGATCGGGAGCGTATCGACGCCGAGCGTCATGTGGCCACCCTTACGGGAGGACGAAGCCGAGCCACTCTTCTTCACCTGTTCGATGACTTCATTAAGCATGTCGCCGAGGTAGATGGAGATAATGGCAGGCGGCGCTTCATTGGCGCCGAGGCGGTGGTCGTTACCGGCCGAGGCGACGGACGCGCGAAGCAGACCCTGGTGTAGGTCGACGGCGCGAATCACCGCGGAGCAGAAGGTGAGGAACTGAGCGTTCTCGTGCGGGCTGTGGCCAGGCTCGAGGAGGTTGCCGACGCCCGCACCACCGATGGACCAGTTGACGTGCTTACCAGAGCCGTTGACACCCGCGAAGGGCTTCTCGGCGAGGAGGCAGACGAAGCCATGCTTGGTGGCGACGCGCTTGAGCAACGTCATCGTGAGCATCTGGTGGTCATGCGCGACGTTAGCGGATTCGTAAATCGGGGCCACTTCGTACTGGGAAGGGGCGACTTCGTTGTGGCGGGTCTTGATCGGGATACCGAGTTTGAAGCACTCGCGTTCGGTTTCCATCATACATGCAAGCACGCGATCAGGGATGGTGCCGAAATACTGGTCTTCGAACTCCTGGCCTTTCGCCGGCTTGGAGCCGAAGAGAGAACGACCGCAGGTGTAGAGGTCGGGGCGGAGGTGGAAGAGGCGCGTATCGATCAGGAAGTACTCCTGCTCAGGGCCGCACGAAGCGGAGATGTAGCCGTGCTTCTTGCCGAAGAGTGCGAGGACGCGGGACGCAGACTTATTAACGGCAGCCATCGAGCGTAACAGCGGGGTCTTCTTATCGAGAGCTTCGCCCTTCCACGAAACAAACGCGGTCGGGATGCAGAGCGTGGAACCATTCTCGGTGTCGAAAATATAAGCCGGGGAGGTGACATCCCAAGCGGTGTAACCACGGGCTTCGAAGGTGGAGCGGAGGCCGCCGTTCGGGAAGGAAGAGGCATCGGGTTCGGCCTGGATCAGCGCCTTGCCGGAGAACTGCGCGAGGGTTCCGTTGCCGTTAGGCTCGAAGAAGGTGTCGTGCTTCTCGGCGGTGAAACCGGTGAGCGGGTAGAAGACGTGCGCGTAGTGGGTCGCACCGCGCTCGAGTGCCCAATCCTTGATAGCGGCAGCAACGACGTCGGCAGAGGCCGCATCCAACTTGGTGCCGGATTCAATGTTCGCCTTCAGGGACTTGAAGACGTCCTTCGGGAGGCGCTTCTCCATCTTATCGAGAGAGAAAACATTCTGGCCGTAGATCAGATCGATCTTCTCATTGCGGAAGTCGAAGCTGCCCTGAAGGCGAGGCTGGGAGGCAATCGCCTCGATGGCGTTGCGGCGGGCTGGGTTGGTACTCATTGGGGATTGGAAAGGTGATTAATTACGAACAAAGGAAAAGCACCCCCCGTGCCACCCTTCAATAGGTAATGATTCACAGGCCTAATTGCTTAATTTTAGACAGTAATGTATAAAATTAAGCAAACTACCGGTGGCTACTTCCACACATACGTGGTTCTTAGGAAGTATGAGGCGTCTAGCTTAACCTGACTGGGGAGTGGCTTTGACCTGAAATCATTAGAAATACCGAGCTTTAGAGACAGGGGGCCGGAGCTCCTCAAGATATTCAGGCTAGTCTCATGTCGGATATAGAAATCCCCCGCATCCTGGAAGGATGGGACGATATTCAAGGCCGAATCCAGAGCGGCCCACCCCAACTCTCGGGTAAAGATCAGGCCGAGGTCAATCGAGGGGGCGCTGAGATTTGCCTGCGTGGGCGAGGAGTACCGCTCTGTGCGGTGGGCCAGACCGGCCCGAGCGTCGAGTTTGCCGCGACCATCAGTAAATAAGCGGAAGCCCCAGCCAGCGGCATTCACCGACGAGAAGTCGATGGAGCGGGCGTGATCATACCCGGTGTCGGTGCGCAGATACCAGAAGATGACGTCTGTCGGATTGGTCTCATACGAAAAGGTCGCATGTAAATCGTCCGAGGAAATCTGGTTGCCCGATTCGGCGCGCGTAAAGCGTACGCCTGCATTAATTGTGTCGGCCTTGGTAACGCCCTTCGCCGCGTAGCCGAGACAGTAGCCAGAGCCCTGCACGACGCCGGAACGCCCAGAGATATCGAGGTCCGCTAATGAAGTCCACTTGCGCAGGCCCGCGGCTTCGGCCGGCCGCATAGAGGGATCACGCCAAAGCTCCAACTGCTGATTAAGCGGGCTAGTCTCCGCCCCACCCGTCGAGGCCACGCGGCCGCCAGCGGCAGAAGCGATGCCACGCTGCACGACGCCTCCCGAACTGACGACGGCGGGGTCATCCGTACGAAATGATTCCACTGAAGTTAGGGTAATGCTCTGGGTTGCATTGCCGAGCGCCGGCACCCGCATTTCCAGCACGCCGTCAGCAATCCGGACAATGTGCCCGCGCAGGAACGTGCCGTCCGTCATCGTCACCGTATCAGCCATGGCCAAGGCTGGAATAAGGATAAATAAGGCGCTCCGCATGGGCGTTTAGATAGGTTGAAGGACGCAGGGTTGCCAACCCTAGGATTTAAAGATGGGATGAGGTTAATGGTTCATGATGCGGTCATCCTCGGGGCCGGGCCAGCGGGACTCGCTGTCGCCCATGCCCTCGCCCGCGCCGGCGCGAAGGTAAAGGTCATCGAACCCGCAGCACGCGTAGGCGGCTCCATCCGAACCATCCGCGAAGACGGCTGGCTGGTGGAGACCGGCCCCAACACCCTCCAACTCGAAGGCGCGGAAGACGAAGCGCTGCTCGCGGCCTATGGCTTGGCCGAAGCCACCCAATCGGCCGACATGCGGGCGGCAAAACGCTACATCTACGCCCACGGCAAACTCCACGGACTGGGCGCCAACCCTTTGAGCCTCTTCGGTTCTAATCTGCTGACCTTCCAAGGGAAGCTGCGCTTGATGACGGAAATATTCCGCGGCAAAGGGGGCCACGTCGGGGAAACGGTCGAGCAGTTCGCATCGCGTCGCTTCGGCCCGGAAGCCGCGGCGATGCTCATGGATCCAGTCGTCTCCGGCGTCCATGCCGGCGACCCGTCGAAATTGGTGATGGCCGACTGCTTCCCGCGGATCCACGCCTTCGAACAGGAATTCGGCTCGGTGCTCAACGGCCTTCGCCGCGCCCCCAAGGTGAGCCGCAAAGTCGTCGGCTTTCCACGCGGCATGCAGCAGCTCGCGGACGCGATGGCAGCGCCCCTCGGCGCGGAACTTCGCCTACGGAGCGTCGCCACACAGATTCGTCGCGACGCCAAAGGCTGGAACGTCGCCTGGCGCGACGCCGACGGCACCGAAGACGGCGCATGCGCGAAACACCTGATCGTAACCGCCCCCCATTGGCATTGGACCTCCCTGCCCTTCGACGAATCCGTCGCGCGCATGCTAAACGACTGGGAGAACGCATCCGTACCGGGGGTGACCGTCGTCGCTCGCGGCTACGCCGTCGCCGACGTACCGCACCCACTCGACGGTTTCGGCTACCTGACGCCGGGCGCCGAGAAACGCAACGTGCTCGGCTGCCTCTTCCCGACGACGGTGCTGCCGGCGCGGGCGCCTGAAGGTCATGCGCTGCTCTGCTGCTTCATCGGCGGCGCACGCCGACCCGACCTGGCCGCGCTGTCCGACGAAGCCCTCCGCAAGCTAGTGGACGACGAACTCGCCACGACGCTCGGTATCAAGGCTACGCCTCGCAAGGAGTGGATTCAACGATGGGAACGGGCAATCCCGCAGTATGATGCAGGCCAGCGGCGTAGAGAAGCGGCGCTCGCCCAGACCGAAGCCGCGCACCCCGGACTCCATTTCCACGGAGCGTTCCGCGGAGGCATTGCGCTAATGCACGTCATCCGGACCGGTGACGCCCTTGGCCGGGCGCTAGCAGGACGCTAAACGATTAGGCGCGGGGCTTCGGGTCGGGAAGAGTACGAACCACCAAGAAGGCCGGCAGCATCAGCGCTGCGGCGACAATGTAGACCCAGAAGTGGGAGCCGAAATGGAAATAAAGCAGAGCCGCGCTGATCGGTCCGATCACGCGGGCGAGCGAGCCAGCGGAACGTAGAATCCCTAGATTGCGACCTTGCTCGGAGGCGTCGGAATAGAGGGAGACTAAAGCCGATACGCTAGGCAGGATGAGGCCGGTCGCAAAAGAGATGAGGCCCATGCCGACAAAGAACAGCGGCTTGCCCCAAGCGGGGAGGACGCCGAACCAGCCGACAGGGTTTGGGATTACTGCTACCATGAGGAAGGCAATCGCGGCAGTGATAAAACCGAAGAGCAAGACCTTGCGCTGACCGACGCGGCCGACAACACGACGAGACAAGCCCTGGGCTAACACCAGGCTGACTCCATTGAAAAGGAAGAGCATTGCGTTGTCACGCGGGCTATAAGCGAAGAGTGCGAGCGTCAGGAAGACGATCGTGTTCTCCATGCCGGTGAAGCCGATCTGATAAATCAGATTGGCGAAGGAGGTGCGCCTGACTTCGCTCGAACGGACATTTGCCAGATCGAAGATGGAAGGCCGCTTCGCATCTTGGGTAGCACGCTTGTCCGCCGGCAGGGTCTCGGGGAAGAAGGCCAGCACGAGAATGAAATTGGCGCATGCCATGAAGGCAGCGATGGCAGCGGAAACGGAAAAGAGATTTAGGCCGAAGGCACTGGCGGCAACGGCGGCCGAGCCAGAAGTATCCGGAGCGGTAAAGCCTCCAATGATTGGCCCGCAGAGGAAACCGAGTCCGATGGCAATACCGACCACCGCCATGCCCTTGGTCCGCTCCTTCTCGTCGGTGATATCAGCTGCTGCTGCGCTCGCGACTGCGATATTGCCAGCCATCATGCCGCAGACCATACGCGTCAGCACCACGACCCAGAACTGGGCGGCGAAGATCCAGAGCACGTAAGATAAAGCGCTGCCGGCGAGCGTCAGGGTGAGGATGCGGCGGCGACCAAGTCGATCCGACATGGCGCCCCAGATCGGCGAGAAGATGAACTGCAGAAGCGAGTAAAGGGTGCTGAGCAGGCCGCCGAACAGGACGGTCTTTTTGAAGACGGTATCGCCACCCATCCATTCCGCGACGGCATTCAGCGAGCCAATCAACGTGCCGACCGAGCCTTCACTTTCAATGTAATGCTTAAGCAGATGGGGGAACAGCGGGATGATGATACTGAAGCCCACGATATCCATGAACACCGTCAGGAAGATGAGCCCCAAGATACGACGCTGGGGAAGGATGACTGGGGCAGACATTTCGCCACGATGGGGCGAATCCGACTCTGCGCAAACAAAACAGCGGCTTGCGCAATCGGGGCTTCCGCGGATGCTGAACCTATGCGACTTTCTGTTCTAGTGCTGCTGTCTCTAGCCGGACTGTTCCCCCTGCTTAGCCGTGCGGCCATCGACCCCAAGTTACTCTTGATCGAGCAGAAGCTGTCTGGATTCGAGGACAAAGATTATGGGGCTGCTGTCGAAAAGGCCTTAGCCGAGTTTGAAGCCCGCACTGGCCTCAACCTGCACCCAGCCGGCCTCAAGGCTTGCGGACTCAAAGTGTCGTCCGAATCCGGCCTCGGCCTCTCGACCCCGAAAGCCTTGGTGCGGGCTTTGACCTCGGCCCTGACCCGCCGGGGCTTCACGCCGAAGTCGATCATCGTGTGCGACGCCAATAAAGACAGCCTCCGTGCTGCTGGCTTTCTGCCGGCGGCCGCAGCCCCAGATCAAAGTTTCGAGGGACTGCCCGTCATCGCCTGGGGCGACCACGCCGCCGTCTGGGCTAAAGACCCCCAGTTTTGTTTCTATAATCAAGTGATGCCCAAGCCGAACGCTCCATCTGTACCCTGGGGGGACCCGCGAGTAAGCATCCTGCCCAAGACCTTAATGGATGAGGTCGATTTTTGGATCAATCTTCCCGTCCTATCCGATAGCAAATCCCTCGGCATCTCTGGGGCGATCGCTTCCGCCTCACTCGGGAATATGGTCAATGCCGAACGCTTCACCGACAACCCCGCGAGTGCAGCGAAGGTGGCGGTTGAAGTCTGCGCTGTCCCGAAACTCTCCAAGCGCAACACCCTCACGATTCTTTCGCTCGAGCGCTACCAAGTACTCGGCGGGCCGAGTTTTGACGCCGGCTGGTGCCGCTCCGAGAAAACCATTCTTTGCAGTGCTAATCCAGTCATCATCGATTTCGTAGGCCTGCAGAAAATTAATTCGGGGCGGGTCGCCAGCGGCATCGAGACGATTCACCCCGAGCCGCCCATCTTTGCCACGGCCAACTCCGATGAGATTCGCCTCGGCACCTGTCGCCCGGCGGACATTACGCTCGTCCGTCTGCCGGCACCTTAATCAGTGCAGTGCGCGCAGGTTGGCCAGTCCAGCCCGGAAGGCAGCTAACTGGAAGCGCCGATAGACCGGCAGCCCCAGCCAAACATACCAGCGGGCAGGTCGAATATGGCAGGTCACGGAGAGTATTGCCCGGTCTCCCGACCGACTAATTTCCGCTAGCCAATGGCCACGGCCATAATGGCGTTCGGTTGTGACATAGCCAAAGCGGACAGACTGTGCCGTCACCTCCACCACATCTACCTCGACAATCGCGGGCAGCATAAACGGCGATAACCCGGGAAGGTTGGGCAATAAGAGCCCGAGCCCGAGCCGATCACCGACGCGTACAGGCCGTCCCTCTTCTTCGAACTGGGTACGTCGCACCATGACGTCGTCCGGATAGAAACGATAGACCAGCAAGGCTGCCTTGGCGCGCTCGAAAGCTTCCGGGCACCACGGACCGAGATCCTGGCGGTGGGCATCCCGGAATATCGCTTCCGCAGGCGAACAAGCGGCGACGGCCGAGTGACTTTCGGGCGCTGGCGGCGTTGGCCCAACGAAGGTTGGCGCCTGCACCGCGAGCCACATGGCGCCGAGAAGATTGAGTGACCCATGGACGGCGGCCATCTGAGGGATGGTGAGATACGGCCACCCGAAGGCGACGGATGCCGTGTAGGCGAGGCCGAGGAGCAGACCTGGCACGAGGAAGCCGAACGGCAAGCGACTAATTGTGGCGGGTACCCGCACGGCCCAGAGCAAGAAGCCAATCGCGAATAGGGCCGCACAAATTGCCTCGAAGCCGCTGGGCTGGGATGGATTGCTCCGCAAGGCAAAGCACAGTGCGGTCGCGGAAGCGCCAGCGATATAAAGCCAGATGCCGCAGGCACGGACCCGCGATGATGGTAGCGGACGTTCCGTCGCGGCCATGGCCAGAGGCAGCACTCCGAAGGTAATCGCGAAGTGTACGGTGGTTAACGTCGCGAGCGGATCCGGGAAGCCAGCGAAGGTGCGATTATAACGCGACCACACCCAAGCTATCGCCGCGACAAGTGGACCAGTCGCGGCCATCAACTCTAAAAGACGGCGCGACCGCGGCGCGAGGTCGTCAGAGAGAAAACGGCGAAGCCCATGTGCCCAGAGCCAGAGAGCAAAGATCAGCGCCGGTGAGGCGGCCAAGGCCGGCACGCGGCCTGGCCCGTCGCACAGCGTGTCCGCAACCAACCATAACGCCAAGGCCGGTAATGCTGCGCGCCTTAACCAAGCAGGGAAACTCTGGTCCAAGTGCTGCGCCCAGACCAAGGCAAACCAGAAGCAGAACGCTGCGATGATCTTGAACCAATCGACGGTGGCAAGAAGCTCCATGCACCTAGCCTAAGCCGACAAAAAAGGCGGTCAAGGGAGGTCCCTTGCCGCCGGGGCTTCCATAAGACTGCCTTCAGAGCTTCAGTCCGAGTGCTTCAGAAGCGGTCGCACGCTCTTCGAGCAACTCCTTCTCGGTGATCGCGATCTTCTCCTTGGAGAAGGCGTCGAGCGGCAGGCCCTGCACGATTTCCCAGGAGCCGTCGGCCTTGGTGCGGAGCGGGTAACCGAACATGATACCCGGCGAGATGCCGTAGTCACCCTTGGAGAGAACGGCTACGGAGTGCCAGTCGCCAGCGGGCGTCGGGAAATGAAGGCTGCGCAAAGTGTCGAGGGCGGCGTTGGCGGCAGAGGCGGCGGAAGAGGCGCCGCGGGCCTTGATTACAGCCGCGCCGCGCTTCTGCACGTCGGAGACAAAAGTCTCCTTGAGCCAGGCGTGGTCGGTGATGACCTGCATGGCAGGCTGGCCGCCGATGGTGGCGTTGGTGAAGTCAGGATACTGGGTCGAAGAATGATTGCCCCAGATGGCGACGTTCTTGACGACAGAGTTGTGTGCGTTGGCCTTACCTGCGAGCTGCGACTTGGCGCGGTTCTCGTCGAGGCGCGTCATGGCGAAGAAATTCTCAGAGGGAAGATTGCTGGCGGAGCGCAGCGCAATCAGGGCGTTCGTGTTACAAGGATTTCCCACGACGAGCACTTTGACGTTCTTCTTTGCGCTGCGGGCAATGGCTTCGCCTTGGCCGATGAAAATCTTGCCGTTGATGCCGAGGAGATCTTTACGCTCCATGCCGTCCTTACGGGGCACGGCACCGATAAGCAGGCACCAGTCGGCATCCTTGAACCCTTCATTGAGATCGCCGGTGGCGACGACGTCGGTGAGCAAGGGGAAGGCGCAGTCCTGAAGTTCCATCACGACGCCGGCGAGGGCGTTAAGACCGGGCCCGACTTCGATGAGATTGAGGGCGACTGGCTGGTCAGGGCCGAAGACGGCGCCGGAAGCCAGGCGGAAGATGGCAGCGTAACCGATGTTGCCGGCGGCGCCGGTGACCGCGACGCGAATGGGGGACTTGGAAGCCATAGAGGGACGCCTATCTAGTTAGGCCAACCCCTCGGAGTGAAGCGGAAACTAAAGGCCCAGCTCGCCTTGCATTAAATCGTCGGCGGCCGGTGCGGACATACTATCCCGGACCAGCAGGGAAAGCGGGACCGTGGAACGCCCTTCCAGCCCGCAAAGCGCTCGCAAGATGAGAGCGGCCGCCAAGGCGTCATACAGCGCACAATGATACCGCCGCCGAGCGGGCGGGCAGTGCTGGACCGCCAGCGCATCGAGCTTCGCCCCCAGCCGTAGCGATGAAATCAGGGCGGAGAGACGAAAGTCACCTAGGCTTGGAGCCCAAGCCCGCGCCAGCCGGCAAGTATCCACCCAAGGCCCCCATTCGGCAACAGGGGTGGCCTCGCCCACGAAAGCTGGGACAGCCGAAGGGCGCGGCCAGGTTCCGCGGAGGAGGCCAGACTCTACTGAGGCATTATGAGCAGCGAATAGCCCGGTTTGGCGCAAGGCAACCCACTGAGCCCATGCGGATTCAAACGGCGGGAGCCCCTTGAGGTCCTTCGCGCCCAAGCCGTGGCACAGCGTGTCCATGGCGGGGACTGGCTGACGGGCGGCATGCAAGCTGGTCGAGGTAGAGATGACTTCGCCATGCATCATCGTGGCCACACCAAACTCCACCACGCCCGTATGGACGCTTCCCTCAAAGTCGACGACATGGATGGGGAGGTCTGACCAGACTGGCGCAAGGGTGCTCATCGGTTCAGCGCCATTCATGTCTCGGATAGCGACCTTTGAGTTCTTTTTTAACGCCTTCGTAAGAGCCCTTCCAAAAAGCATCGAGATCCGAGGTGCGCTGCTGGGTGCGGCGGGCGGGCGACTGGATACAGATGATCATCGGAATCTTTCCCATGCATACCCGCAGCTTACTGCCTGGAAAATCGTAAAGTTCCTGAACGGTGGCTTCAATTTCGGCCGTCGCATCCTCGGTGTATTCGATTTTGGCCGGATGCTTTTTGCGGGGCAAAATGAGGCGCTCGGGACAATAGGAATCTAAGGCCATCGCTTGTTCATGGGTCAGCCAACCGCGCACCACTCCGAACACCGGTCGGTCGCGGATATCCCGATAGGCAACCGCCCCCTCACATACTTCTTCGATGACCATTCGGCGGGCGTCTTCGTTGAAGGTCGGGATACCGAGCTCCGGACAATGCTTGGAAAGGAAATTGACGCGGCGAATCCAGGCATCGACCGAAGGATCCCATTTCTCCAATTCCAGGCGGCCCGCGGCGACCTCCGCCGCAAGAATACGACTCGCGGCATCGGAAGGCGCATCATCGCGCTCCTTGGCCTCAAGGACCAAGTCGCGGAAGCGTCGCTCCGTGCGCGTCACGACCCGGCGCTGGGTGGCGTCATAGCGAACCTGATTCACCGAGGTAAAATCATCCGGGAAAAGTTCCTGCAACCAGGATTCCTCCACGGCGGTGGCCAAGGACAGGTAGGTGGTGACGCCGCCGCGGGCCTGAATTTCGTCGACCTCGGCCGCGACAAGAAGCTTGGCGTTGCGAATGGCCGACTCTCGGCGGAGTTCGCCGCTTCGGCCGTGGACGAGCGCGCAACGCAATGTTCCGGCATCCAGCCGAACGGCGAGACGGTCCGAGAAGCCCAGCAGGATACACCGGCGGACCGAAGCTGGATCGGCCACCCGGTCGCTGACCGGAAGCCCCTGCCCTTCGGCGAGGCGGAGAAACTGACGCGCAGCTTGATCGGCTTGGCGGGCGGCTTGCCCATGGACGCCAAATCGATCGCAGGCATCGGCATCAAACTTCATGTCGATGGCGCGCTGCAATAAGGCGAGGCGAGGGAAAAAGTCCGACCCATCTTCTTGCTCTACTGAATCCCGCGCGTTCTCGGTGCGATCGTCTACTTTCCGAAAAAGAATATCGCGACCTTGGGCCAGACCGGCGATGCGACAGACTTCAAAGACGCAATCAAAGTCGCCCGCAGCCAGCAACATGCGGGCGTACCGTGGGTGTGCCGGAAAGACCGCCATCCGTCGGCCGATCGGGGTAAGTTTCCCATGAGTATCCACCGCCCCGAGATCTGCCAGCACCGCCAAGGCGCGCTGGAGGGCTTTATCCTCCGGTTTTTCATACCAGGGAAAGGTCGCCGCATCGCCCCATCCGGAGGATAGTAATAACAGAATGGTCTCCGAAAGATCTACCCGGCGAATCTCGGGGACTTCGCGGAGCGGGCGAGCCTCTTGATCAGTCTGCGACCAAAGTCGGATACATCGCCCCGGGCCAGTGCGACCGGCGCGACCCGCACGCTGCTCCGTAGAGGCTTGGGAAATTGGCTCCACGAGCAGCGTGTCGATGCCGCGATGCGCATCGAAACGGGCGATACGAGCCAAGCCAGCGTCGACGACGGCGCGGACGCCGGGAATCGTCAGCGAGGTCTCCGCGACATTGGTCGCCACAATGACTTTTCGGTTCGGTCCGGGCTTGACCGCTCGGTCTTGTTCCTCGGGCGGCAGCTCGCCGTAAAGTGGAAGAATCTCAACCCCGCCCGACTCCGGCAGATTCCGGACGGCACCGATGGTGCGCATGATCTCATAAGAGCCTGGCATGAAGACCAGAATATCGCCTTCGGCTTCTTCCTGGAGTAATCGGCGCACCTGCTCGGCAGCGGCATCCCAAATCGGCCGAGCGGAGTTACGAGGGAGATGCGTGTACTCGATCTCCACTGGATAAGCCCGCCCATCGGCGGCGAGGGTCTCGGCCGAGCCAAGCCATTTCGCTACGCCCTCGGTATCCAGGGTAGCAGACATCGCCATGATGAGAAGGTCGGGGCGCCGGGTCTCCTGCAGTCGGCGCGCCAAGGCCAGCGCCACGTCAGAGTGAAGATTCCTTTCATGGAATTCATCAAAGATGACGGCCCCGACACCCTTGAGCTCGGGGTCGGAAGCCATCTGTCGAAGCAATAACGCTTCGGTCACGAATTTGATGCGCGTCTGGGCTGACTCGACCCGCTCAAAGCGAATCTGATACCCGACCTCACCACCCAGCCGGACATTACGCTCCTGCGCGATACGTGCGGCCAGTAAGCGGGCGGCGATTCGCCGCGGCTGCAAGACGATGATCTGCCCTGCGACTAATCCCAAATCCAAGAGCATCTGCGGGATCCGCGTAGACTTACCCGAGCCGGTGGGAGCGCGTAGGACGAGGCGCCGGACGCGACCACAGGCAGCCGTGAGGCCATCCTTCAGGTCATCAATCGGTAAGGGTTGCTTCATGTCACGTCGAGGTGGATCAGGCGGGCGACGGCCCCACCGTGCCGAACCGTAATCCGGGCGACCGTCACGGGAAGGTTAAACCGTCGCGGACCGGCGCTGCCTGGGTTTACGCGCAGCACGGCACCCTCTTGTTCGATTTTCGGGATATGCGTATGCCCCGTGATGATGATATCGGGACGCAACGCCCGCTCATCCAATGGAAGGTGCCCATGGTGCGTAAGGATACGCAAGCCGCCGATCACTTGTAGGCTACTTAAGGGCAGGCTTTCATCGTCATCGCAGTTCCCGGCGACGCCATGGCAGGGAGCAATTTCCGAGAGTTGCGGTAAAATTGAATCACCACACACGTCGCCCGCATGAAAGATGACAGCGCACCCCTCCAGGGCGAGAATGGCCTCGGCGCGAAGGCGACCATGCGTATCCGAGATGACGCCGACTTCAATCGACGACTCCACGATCAGAGTGGACGGCGAAGTTTGCCGACAGGGATCGGACGTAACGCTGTAAACTCCGCGCCGATGGTGTCTCTGAGTTTCTGCTTCAAGCCGGGAGGCAATGCCTCGACTGCTTCCGTGAATTCTTTCTCGCCCGGGAAGGCCGTCTTGCCCATCTCAGCCACTGGCTGGGCTGGCAAGGATGCCTCCGGGAAAGCAAAGGCTTCTGGCCGGTCGGCTTGGCTGGCCTCGGCTTCCGCCGCCTCAATATCTAAGGGAGGGAGGGATTCTTCCAGTAATCCTGAATCTTCAATCGGGACGTCCACGACCCGCGATGGCGTCGGAGCAAGGGGGGCGGGCACCGCGACAGCGGGCGACTCAACGGCCGTAGGTACGGCGGCCGTTGGCTTTATTTTTTTTTGGCCGGGCTCCCGAGGGAGACCAGCTGCGGCGGCGGCGATGTCTTTGATGAGGCTATCTATTGACCTCGATCTACTTTGCTCGATGGCCTTGAGCAACGTCACCTCGAAGTTGGCTCGGGGCGAAAGTCCTGAGCGAATCCCCTGCTCCCCTTCTTGGAGGCACTCCAGTAAGCGGACCAACTGCTCAGTGGCCAAATCGCCACCCAGCATGGCACTCGCTCCATTGGCCCGAACAGCGGCCAGCGTCGCAGAACGCACTCTGGCCTGCAAGTCGCCCAACACCCGTAACAGATCTCGGCCCTCGGCGTGGAAGGTGTCGCACAGGCTGAGGACGGCTTTGCCGTCACCCGTCGAGATTGCCCGGCAAAGCTCCGTCACCTGTTGGGCGGAGGCTAGACCGTAAATAGAAAGCACGTCGGCTTCCGTGATTTTCTTCCCGGCAAAAGAAATGACCTGATCCAAGATAGACTGGGAGTCGCGCATCCCGCCGCCAGCCAGTCGGGCGATAGCGGTAAGTGCGTCCGTGTCGGCATCAACTCCATCAGCCTTGACGATACGTGTCAGCTGGGCGGCGATGACCTCCTCGGAGATCGGGTGGAATTCGAGGCGCTGGCAGCGAGAAGTAATCGTCGGCAGCACTTTGTCGGCCTCTGTCGTCGCCAAGATGAACTTCACCCAGGGCGGCGGCTCTTCGAGCGTCTTTAGCAGCGCATTGAATGCCTCCTTGGTCAGCTGGTGGACTTCATCGATGATGAATACCTTGAAGGGACAGTTGGCGGGAGCGAACTGGCACTCCTCGCGGATCTTCTGGGCGTCTTCCAGTTTTCGGTTGGAAGCCCCGTCGATCTCGATGACGTCGAGGCAGTTACCCTGCTCGATGGCCAGGCAAACCGGATCATCGAGGGAGAAGTCCGGCTGCGGGCCGCCGGCACAATTAAGCGCCTTGGCGAGAATACGGGCCGCGGTTGTCTTACCCGTGCCCCGGGGGCCGACGAATAGGTAGGCGTGGGCCATGCGCTTCGTTGCGAGCGCATTACGAAGCGTTTTGACGATATGCTCCTGTCCAACCAATTCGTCGAAGCGGCGGGGGCGCCAGCGGCGCGCGATGACCTGGAAGCCGGGTGCAGACACTGGCTTCTAGGTAAGGTCGGGCGAAAGGACTGTCAACGGGGCAAACCCGGTTTATTCCCACTCGATGGTCGCAGGCGGCTTCGAAGAGACGTCATAGACCACACGGTTGATACCCTTCACCTCATTGATGATGCGGGTCGAGGCACGCTGGAGGACATCGTACGGCAAACGCGCCCAATCCGCGGTCATCGCGTCGGAGGAAGTCACCGCACGGAGCGCACAGACATGGTCATAGGTACGACCGTCGCCCATAACGCCCACGCTGCGGACGGGGAGAAAAACGGCGAAGGCCTGCCAGACTTTGGCGTATTGTCCGGAGCTACGAAGCTCGCTGATGAAAATATCGTCGGCTTTCCGAAGAACTTCCAAGCGCTCCTTGGTGATGTCTCCGCAGACGCGAACCGCCAGACCGGGACCAGGGAAGGGATGACGCCAGACCATATCATGGGGCAAGCCGAGGGCTACACCGAGGGCTCTTACCTCATCCTTGAAGAGCTCGCGCAGGGGCTCGAGCAGCTTCAGCTTCATATGCTTGGGCAAGCCGCCCACATTGTGGTGGCTCTTGATTGTCGCAGCTGGCCCGCCATTGGGCGAAAGCGACTCGATGACATCAGGGTACAGCGTACCTTGGGCGAGGAACTCGACCTTACCCTTCTTCTTGCCCTGGACCTCCTTGATGGAGCGTTCGAAAACCTTGATGAACTCGTGGCCGATGATTTTGCGCTTACGCTCGGGGTCGGTGACGCCTTTGAGCTTACGGAGGAACACCGTAGAGGCGTCCACGACGCGAAGGTCGACCTTGAACTTGCCGCGGAACATCCTTTCGACCTGGGCGCGCTCGTTGAGGCGCAGCAGGCCGTTATCAACAAAAACACAGGTTAGCTGTTTGCCGATGGCGCGCTGAATGAGGGCCGCGGCGACAGATGAATCCACGCCGCCGGAAAGACCTAAGATGACCTGAGACTTACCGACTTTTTCGCGAATTTCGCGGACTGCTGTATCCACGTAATCATCCATCTTCCAGGTAGCCTTACAGTGGCAAATGCGGAAGAGGAAATTGCGGAGGATATCAATACCGCGCTCGGAGTGGGCGACTTCCGGATGGAACTGAATCCCGTAAAAGCGACGCTTAGGATCCTCGATCACGGCGCATTCGGAATTCTCCGTCGCGGCGACAGCCTTGAAGCCGCGAGGCAAGCGGGTGATTTTGTCGCCGTGGGAATTCCAGACCCGCAGGGGTGACTTGAGCCCCTGCAGAAGCTGGGAGCCCTTACGGAAGGAGAGCACGCCGTGGCCGTATTCACGATGAGCACTGCTGGCGACATTGCCGCCGAGCATTTGACCCATCAACTGAACGCCGTAGCAGATACCGAGCACGGGGAGCCCCATCTCAAAGATACCCGAGTGGGGGTGAGGTGAGCCCTTGGCTTTAACGCTATCGGGACCGCCCGAAAGAATGACGCCGACGACGCCGTCCGCGCGGAGAGTTTCCGGGCTGACGCTGAACGGGTAGATACGGGAGTGGACGTTACACTCGCGCACGCGACGAGCGATGACCTTAGTCAGCTGCGAGCCGAAATCGAGAATTGCGATGGACTGGGGAGCCATGGGTGAGAAGTTAGGGGGATTCAGAACTTGAGGCGAACATTGTTCCATCCGCACCGTGGGCAGGCCGCCTCCTCGCGACGGCGGGGCCGCACATAAAGCACGTTACAACGGATGCAGGTGAAGGCCGAGTTGATGCGGCGGTGGTCAGAAAGAATCACGTCGCGCCGGTCATACCAAGCCTGCAGCCCGAGAAGAACGAGTGCGGCTAAACCGGCCAGGAAGGCCAGAAAGATACCGAGATCGACGGACTGTAACATGAAGGCTGTGGGAAGTTCTAAAAAGGCGAGACGCGCCGCCGGGGGGCGGACGCGTCTCGGGTTCAAGCCTGCGAAAGAGGCTTAGGCCTGAGCGCTAGCCGCGGCGGCTTCTTTCTTTGGCTTACGCGCGACCTTGGCCTTCGGCGTCATGGCAGGGGACTTGTCGTCCTTGGCTACAAGTTCGATGAGGGCGGTCTCAGCCGCATCACCCTTACGGGCGCCGAGCTTGTAGATACGGGTGTAACCACCGGTGCGGGAGAGGAACTGCTGCACACGCTCCTTAAAGAGCAGGTGGCAGGCGTCTTCGTTGCGCATCTTGGCTAGAGCCAAGCGATAGTAGTGAAGCTTGACCGACTTATCGGCGGACTGTTCAGCCTTCTTGGCGAAGGTGATCAGATGTTCGGCGTAAGGACGAAGCGCCTTGGCCTTCGACAAAGTCGTCGTAATGCGCGCATTGGTGAACAACGCGGCAGCGAGATTGGCGATAAGCGAACGACGGTGAGCCGTCTTGACGCCGAGAACGTGATTGTGAGTGCGGTGACGCATGAGGGTAGTGGGGAGTCCGGATTATGCGTTGACGCCCTTATCGAGCAGGCCTTCGTTGATTTTCTGTCCGAGGGACAGGCCGAGCTGTTCGAGCTTGGCCTTGATCTCGTTGAGTGACTTCTTGCCGAAGTTGCGGTACTTGAGCATCTCCTGTTCAGTCTTCATCGCCAGTTCACCAACCGTGTTGATGTTGGCGTTGTTGAGGCAATTCGCAGCACGCACGGAGAGTTCGATTTCGTTGACGGACATGTTGAGCAGCTTGCGGAGGCGGTTGCTTTCTTCGCTGACTTCCTTATGTCCGGTTTCGAATTCGACAGAGTCGGCGGCGACCGTGTCAAAGACTTCGAGATGGTGACGCAGGATGGCGGAGGCTTCCTTTAAAGCCTCGTCTGGGGTGATGCGACCATCGGTCGAGATTTCGAGTACGAGCTTATCGTAGTCGGTCTTGTCACCCGAGCGGGTGCTCTCAACGGAGTACTTCGCGAGGGTGACTGGCGAGAAGAGGGAATCGACTGGGATGGACCCGATGGCCTGATCAGCCTTCTTATTTTCCTCGGCGGAAGCCCAGCTCCGACCCACGGTGACTTCGAGGTCAGCGTAGAAACGACGCTTGCGGTCGAGGGTGCAGATTACCTGGTCAGGATTGACGAGGGTTACCGTGGCGCCTTTAGTCTCAAACTTGATGTCCGAAGCCTTCACGGCGCCGGTCTTGTTCACGTCGATGGTGCCCTTGAAGGCTTCGCGCTTATTGGCTTCGGTGCGAATACGGACCTTCTTGAGGTTGAGGACGATTTCGGTGACGTCTTCGACGACGCCTTCAATCGGCTGGAATTCGTGCTGCACGCCTTCGATGGTGACGGCCGAGATGGCGGCGCCTTCGATGGAGCTGAGCAGGATGCGGCGGAGGGAGTTGCCGATCGTATGACCGAAACCCGTTTCGAAGGGATCGGCGAAATACTTGGCGTAGGTGGGGGTGGCCGAAGATTCCTCTTTCTTGAGGTTCTTGGGGCGTTGAAATTGTCCGAGTCGCTTGGTCATGGTCGTAGTTCCTGGTGTGGGTTTGTGGGTTCGATCAGCGGCTGTAGAATTCGACGATAATCTGGACGTTGACGTCCGAAGGGAGTTCTTCCTTAGCAGGCTCGCGGACAATCTGTCCATTGAGCTGTTCCGGGGAGACCACGAGCCAAGCCGGAGCCGAGCGACCCTGGCCTTCCTCGACAGCGCGGGTAGCGAGCTGCTTTGAAGAGGTGCGGTCGCGGACTTCGATTTTTTCGCCGGGCGAGGTGGCGTAGCTGGCAATGTCGACCTTATGGCCGTCAATGCGGATATGTCCGTGAGCCACGAGCTGACGGGCAGCCGAGCGCGAATTGGCGAAGCCAAGGCGGAAGACGACATTATCGAGACGGGTCTCGAGGATGCGCAGGAAGTTATCGCCGGCGACGCCGCCCATGCGCTTAGCACGAGCGAAGGCCAAGCGGAACTGCTTCTCGGTCAAGCCGTACATCATGCGAAGCTTCTGCTTCTCATTGAGGCCGACGCCGTATTCGGAAACCTTGCGGCGGGTCGTCTTACCGTGGATACCTGGAGGGTACGGACGACGCTCTTCACCCTTAGAGGTGGGGAAAATGTTCTGACCGAAGCGACGGTTAAGCTTCGTGGTGGGACCAGTGTAACGAGACATATTTGTGTATTATTTGTGAGAGGTGGCGGATGGATAAGACCCGCCCGGTTTGCCATAGCCGGACGGTAATGCGAAAGATAGAACGATCAGACGCGGCGACGCTTGGGCGGGCGGCAGCCGTTATGCGGAATCGGAGTGGTATCGAGAATCGAGGTGACGTTCAGGCCGAGCACCTGAAGGGCGCGGATGGCACTGTCACGACCCATGCCCGGGCCCTTGACGCGGACGGAAACATCCTTGAGTCCGTGAGCCATCGCGAGCTTGGCGGCTTCCGAGCAGACAACCTGAGCCGCGTAAGCGGTGGACTTACGGGAGCCGCGGAACTGGTGGCGACCAGCGCTACCCCAGGAGATCACGTTGCCGCTGGGATCGGTGATCGTAACCTTGGTGTTATTGAAGGTGGCCAGAATGTGGCAGATGCCGGTCGTGATGTTCTTCGAGCCCTTGGCACGACGAACCTTCACTTCACCCAGCTCTTCGCCGAGGAGTTCCTTGGCGGTAATTTCTTTGCGCTCAGGGGCAGCGCTTTCCACCGGAGCCGCCGCCGGAGCGGTGGCCTCGGGGGCAGCGGCGCCAGCTTCGGCAGCAGGGGCCTTCGGCTTCTTGGCCTTAGGGGTCTTGGGGGCTTCTTCGCTCATCGTAAAATAGTGTTAGGAGATAGGGTTGGCTTACTTCGCCGGCGCAGCAGCGACGCCGACGGTCTTACGCTTGCCCTTGCGGGTACGGGCGTTGGTACGCGTACGTTGACCGCGAACCGGGAGGCCGCGGAAGTGGCGGAGACCGCGGTAGCACTTGATCGCCTGGAGGCGCTTTAAGTTCTGGGCAACGTCACGACGAAGATCGCCTTCGCACTTGTAGCCCATGCGTACGATGTACTCGACGATCTTATTCAGCTGCTCCTCAGACAGGTTCGAAGCACGCATGGCGGGATCGAAGCCGAGAGCATCGCAAATCTCCGTGGCACGGCAGGGGCCGATACCATAGATATAGCGGAGAGAGATCTCTACTTTCTTGTTGTTGGGAATGTCTACGCCGAGGATTCGTGGCATGGTGTCCGTGCTGTTTGGAAGGTGGGAAAGAGGTCGGAACTTGGAGGTTCTGGTGGGATT
>CAISXT010000045.1 GCA_903889525.1 uncultured Opitutia bacterium
CTCCAGCACGACGCGCACCGCCTCAAAGTCATTATCGATCTTAATCGGCTCTGGCGGAGGCAGTTCGCCCGGGAAACGCGCAACACTCGCGTCACCGAAGGCAGCCTGGAGCACATCAGGGAACTTGGCCGGGTGGGCTGTGCCGAAAACAACCACGTCATCCAATTGAGCGCCCGCTCGAACAAGTAGGTCTTCGCCGGCCTTCCAGCCGACAGCGGTATGTGGACAGAGCACGTAACCGCTAGCATCTCTCACGCGGCGCATAGCATCCAGCGTGGCACGATCATCGACGGTCACGGCCTCGACCGAAGGGCCGCCCTCTCGCCAGGCAAGCAAGCGAGCGAGGTTATTTGGGTCACCGATATCCATCGCGTTCGAAGCGGTGGGATTTGATCGGCGGGCCCGATATTGCCCCGTGGCAAAGAGTTCCGGGAGCGGTGAATTGGTGTTCGTGGCGGCGACCAGAGCGGCCACCCCCAAGCCCATCCGACGGGCCAACTGAACGGCGCCGACGTTGCCGAGATTTCCCGAAGGGACGACGACACCCATCCGCCGACCTGAAGCGAGTAGACGCTTCGCATGGAAAGCGAAGGGCACCTGTGCGATAAGGCGAACTGGGTTGATAGAATTGGCCGTCAGCAACGGGCGACGACGACGCAGGCTCTCGTCAGCCAACGCGCGTTTCACGATAGCCTGACAGTCATCAAAGGTGCCATCGACGGAGAGCGCGACGACGCCCGGACGCGCTCGGGCGATTTGCGACTCCTGCACGCCGCTCACGCCGACGCGCGGATAAAGCACGACCGCACGCACCCCGGGCACCCCGGCGCAGGCTTCAGTTACCGCGGCCCCAGTATCACCGGAGGTGGCGGCCAAGACCGTCAGTTGCGGGAAGTCATTACCGAGGACGCGAGCCGTGACGCGCACGAGCGTGCGCACGGCAAAGTCCTTAAAGGCGGCGGAAGGCCCATGAAAGAGCTCCAGTACCGCGAGTCGCTCAGCTGGCGTTCCTTTGAGCCGTTCCGGATACACCAGTGGCACAGGGAAGTTAAAGGCGTCCTGGCAGATTTGACGCAACACCGCGGGGCCGAGGACCTCAGCGAAATAGGGGGCGATCACCGCTTCAGCCAACTCGGCATACGAGTCATGCCGATGCTGCTCCATGAAGTCGGGCGCGAGCTGTGGAATGTGCGTTGGCACCCATAGCCCACCCCGGGCGGGCATCGCCGAAAGCAACACCTCGCGGAGAGAGCCGCGACAGGAAGCGTCAGCCGTTGAGACGAATTCCAACTTAGGACTCGGAGATGACATGGACACCCTTTGGATTGATACGCGAGACGTAAGGCGTGGCCTTAATCGGCACCGAAGCAAACACGGCGGCGACCGCGGCGGCAACCTTGCGGGCGGTTTCCTCGCCTTCGCACAAAGCGAAGACGCTGGGGCCGGCACCAGAAATGGAGAAACCAAGCGCTCCGGCGGCCATGGCGGCGGCCTTGGCACGATAGAACTCCGGAATCAGGCGGTGGCGGTGTGGCTCGGCAATCAAGTCATGCAGCGAGCGGCCGATGAGAGCATAGTCGCTTTTAAAGAAGCCGCAGAGTAGGCCACCAAGATTGCCACTCTGTTGTGTAGAGGTTTCCAGTTGCACCTGCCGCGGCATAATCTCCCGGGCGACCTTGGTCAGCACGACAATGTCCGGATGGACGACGGCGGCCCAGAGCCGATCCGGGATCGGCACATCCATCACATCAAGTTCGGCATTGGAACGAATCAAAGTGATTCCGCCCAGCAAACAGGGCGCCACATTGTCGGCATGCCAGGCGCCATCGGCCGCGGCTTCACCAGCGACGACGAAAGGAAGCAACTGCAGGCGAGTCAGCGGGTCACCGAGCAGACGATTCACCACGAAGGCCCCACCGACCGCGCTGGCGGCACTGGAGCCGAGACCACTGCCGAAGGGCATCTTCTTGTGAATCTCCATCTCAATGCCGACGTCGCTCTTACCAAGGTGGCGCAACAGCGCATGGGCCGCCACGCCGGCCGTGTTCTTCTTGGAGTCGAGCGGTAGACGACCGTCGTCGCCAGTGATTTTAGAGATGGTCAGTCCGGGCTTGGACGAGAAGCGGGCAACGATTTCGTCTCCGGGTGAGTCGATGGCGAAACCGAGCACATCGAAACCGCACGCCACATTGGCCACGGTGGCGGGCGAAAAGATCCGGACTTCTTTGAGCGGCTGGGTGGTCATTTGGCCCCTTTGAACAGGGAATGGCAGACCTTTCGGGTTGCCTCCCCTTCGGTCAACGGTGAACATAACGGCTTCTCGTCCTTTGATGTCCAACCGCATCCACCAGAACGGTTTTTTGACCGTGGCGGCCGCCTCGCCGGCCCTCCGGCTGGGGGACCCTGCGGCCAACGCCCACCTGATTTGTCAGGCTCTGGAAAAGGCCGCGCAAGAGGGGGTTGAATTGGTGGTTCTACCCGAACTCTGCCTGACCGGCTATAGCTGCGGCGACCTCTTCGGCCAACGCACCCTGCTAGCGGGTGCCCTGAAGGCCCTAGGACAGGTTTGCGAGGCTACCGCTAAGCTCGGCCTAACTGCCCTTGTCGGGCTGCCTCTGGAGGTCAATGGACGCCTCTTCAATGTCGCCGTCGCCATCTCCCGCGGCAAGGTCCTCGGCGTCGTTCCCAAGACCCACCTACCCAACACCGGGGAATTCTACGAACAGCGCTGGTTCGCGTCCGCCCGCGTCGCAGCCGTCAGCGAAGTTGATCTCCTCGGCCAGAAAGTCCCTTTCGGCACCGACCTACTCTTCCAGGCCAAAGATATGCCGGACTGTGTCATCGGCATCGAGATCTGCGAGGACCTTTGGGCCGTCGAGCCTCCAAGCGGAGCCCTGGCTCTCGCCGGCGCCACCCTCCTCTGCAACCTTTCGGCCAGCGATGAACTCCTAACCAAGGCCGCCTACCGACGCGACCTCGTGAAATCGCAGTCCGCCCGCTGTCTCGCCGCCTATGTCTATGCGGCCGCGGGGGCAGGCGAATCGAGTACGGACATCGTTTATAGCGGTCACGGGCTGATTGCTGAGAACGGCGTCGTCCTCGGCGAATCGGAACGCTTCCGCTTTGATCTGGCCCTCATCGTTTCCCAGGTCGACCTAGACCGCTTGGCCGCCGAACGCCGTCGAAATAGCACTTTCTTCGGCGCTCCTTCGACCCTCCGGCCCCGCGTCCTCAGCTTCGAACTCGGTACGCCTGTCGGCCAGACACCCAAGCTGCGCCGGCGCTTTAGCCAGCATCCGTTCGTCCCGTCTGACGCGCATCGCCGCGACGAGAATTGCCAGGAAATCTTCGCGATTCAATCGACCGGACTCGCCCGCCGCATCCGGCATACCGGCCTCAAGCACATCGTCATCGGCGTCTCGGGTGGACTCGACTCCACGCTGGCCCTCTTGGTCACCCTTGAAGCGTTCAATCGCCTCGGCCTTGATCGTAAGGGTATCATCGGACTTACGCTGCCCGGCCCGGGCACCTCGGCCCGCACCCACATGAACGCGATGCGCCTGATGGAGACGCTCGGCATCACGGCCCGCGAGATTTCCATCAACGAGGCCGTCGATCAGCATCTCAAGGACATCCACCACCCGGCCGGCAAACACGACGTCACTTTCGAGAACGCTCAGGCTCGCGAGCGCACGCAGATCCTGATGGACACGGCCAATCAGTGTCAGGGTTTCGTCGTCGGCACGGGCGACCTTTCCGAAGCCGCCCTCGGCTGGTGCACGTTCAACGCTGACCATATGTCGATGTACCACGTGAACATCGGCGTTCCGAAGACGCTCGTGAAGCATCTGGTTTCGTGGGCCGCCCATGCGCGCCACGTCGGCCCAGAACGCAGCATCCTCGAAGACATCGTCGCCACACCCGTGAGCCCCGAACTGCTCCCCCCCGGAGCCGACGGTGAAATCGCCCAACAGACCGAGATGATTGTCGGCCCTTACGAGCTGCACGACTTCTTCCTCTATCACGTCATCCGCAACGGCTTCCGCCCCTCGAAGGTGCTCTGGATCGCGGAACACGCCTTTGCCGGAAAATATGACCAAGCGGAGATCCGCCATTGGCTCCGCTCATTCCTGACTCGCTTCTTCACCCAGCAGTATAAGCGCTCAGCCATGCCGGACGGCCCCAAGGTCGGGTCCCTCGCCCTTTCGCCGCGCGGTGATTGGCGTATGCCATCCGACGCCGAAGCGACAGCGTGGCTTGCCGAACTGGGCTAAGGGTGCACGCTGACGGGCGTGAGCTCCCTCGTGAAGACGCATCCTGCCGCCACCCAAGCCCTGCTGGCCAAACTCGGCCCAGCGAAGGTGCTGACCGACGAAGCCACCTGCTTCGCCGCGTCGTTCGATAATATGCGCCTTTCCTTTATGCCCGAAGCGGTCATCCGCCCGGGCGTGGAGGACGATATCGGCATCGTCCTAAAGCTCGCCAACGAATATCGCATCCCAGTGACCGTCCGCGGCCGCGGCACCGGCAACACCGGCGCCAGCTCCCCCATCCAAGGCGGGTGGGTCATCCACCTGGATCACTGGGATAAAATCGAAATCGATCCGATCTCCGCGATGGCGACCGTGCAGCCGGGCGCGATCACCGCTCGCATCAACGAACTCGCGGCCCCGCACGGGCTCTTCTTCCCGCCCGACCCGTCCTCACTCAAGTATTGCAGCATCGGCGGCAATATCGCGACCAACGCCGGCGGCCTCCGTGCCGCGAAGTACGGCGTTGTCCGCGACCACGTCTACGCCCTCGAAGGGTTCCTGCCCACGGGCGAGAAAGTGCGCTGGGCCGCACCGCTCCGCAAGTTTGTCAGTGGCCTCAATATCCGTGATCTCTGGATCGGCTCCGAAGGCACGTTGGGCGTGATCACTCAGGCAACGCTTAAACTCGTGAATAAGCCCGCGGCGCGCCGTACCTTCCTGATCGCCTGCCGCACCGACGAAGGCGCCCTCGAAGCCGCTGCCGAACTGATGGGCCTGCGCGTGAACCCCGCAGTCTTTGAGTTCCTCGACACCCAAACCGTCGAGGCCGCCGAAAAGCAACGCGGGAGTCGGGTCTTCACCGCCTCCGAACTTAAAGGACTCGCCGATACCCACGCCATCCTCCTCGTCGAAATCGACGGCCATCCGGCCGCCCTGGCGGAAGATGCGATAAAGATCCGTGCCTGGATTGGCCGCCACGCCATCGCCTTCCGTGAGACTGACGTCGAAGCCGAAGCCGAAGCGCTCTGGGACATCCGACGCACCTGCTCGCAAGCGATGTATTCGCTGGGTAACGCCAAACTCAACGAAGACATCGTCGTCCCCTTCCGCTCCTACGTTGAGCTCATCCGCTACACCCGGGAAGTCCGCGACCGAATCGGCCTCGCGACGCCAACCTTTGGCCACGCAGCCGACGGCAACTTCCATGTGCATATCATGTATGACCGGGATAACCCAGAGCATTGCCGCAAAGCGGAGAAAGCCATCCACGAAGTGATGACCAAAGTCGTGGAACTCGGTGGAGCCATCACCGGCGAACACGGCATCGGCATCGCTAAATCTCCTTTCCTGCGCCTACAGCATACGCCCGCCGAAATTGGGGCGATGATCGCGGTCAAGAAGGCGCTCGATCCCAACGGCATCCTCGCCCCCGGCCAGATTTTCGACCCGCTCAACGTCTGGGAACACCGGCCAGTGAAGGTGACGCTACCTTGGGATAAGCACTGAGCCATGCCCCGCACTGTCGCTGTCTTTGACTGGGACGGAGTCGTCATCGACTCCTCCGTCGCCCATGAACGCTCCTGGGAGGCCTTGGCGGCCGAGGAGAAATACTCCCTGCCTACTGACCATTTCAAACGCGGCTTCGGCAAGCGTAACGAGCTGATCATTCCGGATATCTTGGGCTGGGCTAACGATAAGGCTGAAGTGAAACGACTCTCAGACCGCAAGGAAGCTCTGTACCGCGACATCGCCCGCACCGGCCATGTACGCCTGCTCCCCGGCGTCCGCGAACTCTGCAGTGCGCTCCGTGATCTCGGCATTCCCTGCGTGATCGGCACGTCGACGCATAAAGAGAACCTCGCCCTCTCGTTTGAACTCTTCGGTATCGGCGAGTATTTCCTGGGGGCGATCGCCAGCGAGGATGTTAGCCGCGGCAAGCCCGACCCAGAAGTTTTCCTGAAAGCATGCGCCCTCGGGGGCGGCGAACCGGCGACTTCTTTTGTCTTCGAAGACTCCTTCTCCGGACTCAAAGCGGGGATTGATGGCGGCTTCATCACCATCGCCCTCGCCACCACGAACACCCGCGAGCAGCTCGCCCCCGCCGGCGCCCATCGCATCGTGAAAGACCTTTCCGAAGTAGACCCGCAGTGGCTCGCCCGCGGCCACCTTAGCTGAGATGGAGTTTCAGCTAAAATCATCGTACCAGCCGATGGGCGATCAGCCTACGGCCATCGCCAAGCTGGATGCGTCGCTCCGCGCCGGTAACGCCCGCCAGACCCTCTTGGGTGTCACCGGCTCAGGTAAGACGTTCACGATGGCGAACCTCATCGTCCAAGCCCAACGCCCCGCGCTGGTCATCTCCCACAACAAGACTCTCGCTGCCCAGCTGTACTCCGAATTCAAGAACTTCTTCCCGCAGAACGCCGTCGAATATTTCGTCAGTTACTACGACTATTACCAGCCGGAGGCCTACGTGCCTTCGACCGACACCTTCATCGAGAAGGATTCGGCAATCAACGAAGACATTGAACGCCTTCGCATCAGCGCCAGCTCCGCCCTCCTCTCCCGGCGCGACGTGGTCGTCATTGCCTCGGTCTCCTGCATCTACGGGCTTGGCTCACCGGAGGACTTCATTGCGGCGATGATTTCATTGAAGGCAGGTATGACTATGCGGCGGGATGAGCTACTGGCGAAGATGGTGGCCAATCAATATACGCGCAATGACGCCATCCTGGAGCGCTGTAATTTCCGCGCCCGCGGCGAGACCATCGATGTCTGGCCAGCCTACATGGAGTCCGCCATCCGCCTCGAGTTCTGGGGCGACACCCTCGAGGCCATCCGTGAGCTCGATCCCGTGAGCGTGAAGCCTGGTAAACAACTGGATAAATTCGACCTCTACCCGGCCAATCAATACGTGACCGCACCTGGACGCGTGAAGGCCGCCGGCCAGGCCATCCGCGATGAGCTGGAAGCACGGGTGGCCTATTTCGAAAAGAACAACCGGCTCGTCGAAGCCCAACGCATCCGGATGCGGGTCGAACACGACCTCGAGATGCTTCGCGAAACGGGCTTCTGTCCGGGCATTGAAAACTATTCGATGCACATGTCGGGTCGTAAACCCGGCGAGCGCCCGCACTGCCTACTCGACTTCTTCCCGGCTGACATGCTGGTCTTTATCGACGAAAGCCACGTCTCGGTCTCGCAGATTCGGGGCATGTATCACGGTGACCGTGCGCGCAAAGAGCGCTTAGTGGAATTCGGATTCCGCCTGCCGTCCGCTCTAGAAAACCGCCCACTGATGCCGGATGAGTTCGACGAGAAAGTGAAACAAGCCGTCTATGTCTCGGCCACCCCAGCCCCCCACGAATACGCCGTGTCGGCCGTGGTCGCCGAACAGGTTATCCGCCCGACCGGCCTCCTGGATCCCATCATGGAAGTGCGCCCCATCGCCGGGCAGGTCGAAGATATCATCGGGGAAGCCAAGACCACCGCTGCCCGCGGCTTCCGCACCCTGGTCACCACCCTGACCAAGCGTATGTCCGAAGATCTCGCTCATTTCATGCGCGATAGCGGACTGAAGGTCGAATACCTCCATTCGGACATTGATGCCATCGAACGTGTGGAAATTTTGCGTCGCCTACGGGCGGGCCAGTTTGACGTTCTCGTGGGCGTGAACCTGCTCCGCGAAGGCCTCGACTTACCTGAGGTCGCCCTTGTCGGCATCCTCGATGCGGACAAGGAAGGCTTCCTCCGTAGCGAAACGAGCCTCATTCAGACCTCCGGCCGGGCGGCCCGCCACGTCGAAGGAAAAGTCCTGCTTTACGCCGACGTCATGACTCGCTCGCTCAGCCGCGCGATGACGATCTGCGCTGACCGTCGTAAACGTCAGGAAGCCTACAATCTGAAACATGGTATCACTCCAAAGGGAACGACTCGACCGATTGAAGAAAGCCTCGTCGAAGCCGAAGCTGAAGACGCCTTAGCCGTCGCCGAAGGCACCGACGATCGCGACATCGCTTTAGTGCTGGCCGACATGGAAGCGGAGATGCTGGAAGCTGCGGATGAACTTCAATTCGAACGTGCCTCCGTGCTGCGTGACCAAATTGAATCGCTCCGAACGGGGAAGCCCGCCGCCTCTACCCGGAAGCGCGGTCGGCGCTA
The DNA here is from genome assembly GCA_903889525.1 of uncultured Opitutia bacterium. Taxonomy (GTDB): domain Bacteria; phylum Verrucomicrobiota; class Verrucomicrobiia; order Opitutales; family UBA953; genus UBA953. Next base: position 8,415 of record CAISXT010000045.1, read on the forward strand.
ATCAGCCGAGCCGACGCCCGAGATCCGCATCAGTCCATTCGACATAAGTCCGTCGGCCCCGCGGGCAAGTCCCCGGCTGGGCTGTCCGGAATAAAGACTGCACCAGTTCCATCAGTTCGCCGTCAGACAAGGCGTCGCCCTTGCGGCGAGCCTTCCCTACGGCCACCTTTGCCAGTGCGTCATAAGCCAACGATGGCCGACCGAAGTCGCCTTCCCGCCGGGCCATTTCAGCGAGCAAGTCGCGAACAAAGCCTAAGGCACCCTCCGGTTCGAGCCATGCGGGTAGTGCCGCCATCCGCCAAAAATTGCGCCCATATTCTTCGAAATCAAAACCCGCCGCCGTGAGTAGCGGTAGGCGTTCACGCAGTACCGCGGCGGGCAGCGGTTCGAGCTCTATCGCCAACGGCATCAACATAGGCTGACTGACCGGCTTCTGTTCGGAGAACTGCTTGAGGATGGATTCGTAGAGCACACGTTGATGCGCGGCACCGATATCGAGAATCGCCAACCCCGTCGGGGTCTCAAAGACGGCACGCTCTTCGCGCAGGCGCGAAAGTAGCCTCCAGCCGAGTCGAACGGCGGGAGCATGTGCAGACGCCACGGGTACCGGCACCGCCACTCCAGCGGACGCCGGGACGGGGATTGTGGGTGGTACCGGCGCGGCGATGCTGGCCACGGAAGCGGCTCCCGCGACCAACGGGGCGACGGCGGGCACTGTCCGGGCAGGCAATCCGTCACCCCCGTGCGAACGCAGGACAGCGAGGACTGATTCGATCAGGAAATTACGGACCCGCGCTTCATCGCGGAAGCGGATCTCTCGCTTGGCCGGGTGGACATTCACGTCGACCCAAGCTGGATCTATTTCCAGAAAAGCGAAAGCAAGCGGGTATCGCCCCTTGGGAATCAGTGTATGATAACTTTCCGTCAGGGCGAAGGCCATCGTGCGACTATCGACGGGGCGGCCATTCACCACCGTCACCAGGTCCTGGCGGGTACCTCGACTGACGCCTGGCTTCCCGAGTAGCCCGCTCAGTTTCATCCCCGGGCGCTCGAAGACTGGCATCAGCGTCACCTCTTCGGCCACCTGCCGACCCCAGATTTCGCGCACCCGATTAAGCAAAGGGACATTACCTGGCGAACGGAAAATCTCGCGGCCATCCTCGCGCAATAAGAAGCCGACCTCCGGGTGGGCGACTGCATATAGCCGAACCAGCCGGACGATGTGCGCCGCCTCAGTCTCATCGGACTTCAGGAACTTGAGTCGGGCCGGAACAGGGTGAAAAAGATTAGTCACCTCAATGCGGGTACCCGGGGCCATCCCATGTTCCCGACGATGGACCAACTTACCGCCGTTGATGGAGATTTCCGTGCCGGCGGGCGCCTCCGCCGGGCGGGTTTGCATCGTGAAGCGGGCGATACTCGCGATGGAAGGAAGTGCTTCGCCGCGAAATCCAAAAGTGGCAATCCGGTCAAGGTCGGCCGCAATGCGAATCTTGCTTGTCGCATGGCGCTCGAGACTCAGCAGCGCCTCATCACCGCTCATGCCCTTCCCGTCATCATCCACGATCATCAAGGCCTTCCCCCCGCGCGAGAAATCTACGGTCACGCGCCGGGCACCGGCGTCGAGCGAGTTCTCCAACAACTCCTTGATCACCGCCGCGGGCCGCTCAACCACTTCGCCAGCGGCGATCTGGTTGGCTACCGTGTCTTCCAGAATGCGAATCGTGGCCATGGCTACTTCTTGGTCGGCGGCACTAGCTCAGCCCAGGCCTGCTCATAGGTACGCCCGTCACAGTGGGCGGCAAAGACCTTGTCGACGGGCGCACCCTCGAAGCAGGCCTGATTAAGTTTCACGATAAGCCCAGGGTACTTCTTCTCCGCTTGGGCCAAGAAATAACCAGTCACGCGATAAGAGTCCGTAGGCTTGTTCTTAGAGGGGTCGATACGGATACCGAACTTCCCTTTCTCCATCAGCTGAAAGCGGACATAGTCCGCCAGCCCTTCCGTCATCCAGCCGGGGGCCTTGCGGTAACCCTGCAGCACGTGGGTAAGTTCATGGACAACCAGCCCCGCATCATCGGGATGCCCGGCCACCCACGCGGTCGCGACGTTGATCGCCTTACCGTCCCAATAAGCGACCCCCTTCATGTCCCGGAAAATAATCGTGACTGCTTGAGGGCGCCGTTCGACTGGCACTCCGAGGGCCGCCGCCACCTTGGGCTCCCATTCAACCACCAAGGATTCCGAACGGGCGGCAAATGCCTTCAACCGATCATCCACCCCCTGGTCGGGCAACTGGACCCGCACCTCCACCGCCGTCGCGGTGGCGACAGTCAGCAGCATGGCGAACATCAGGGGCCTCATTCCCCGAGCCTTGACCGACATCGGCCCTCCTGCAAGTCGAAGGGCGGCCTAACGGTCTTTGTTGCACCCTGCGGCGGTATCTCAACCGTGCAGGCGTGCCGAACCTCCTGGCCCAAGAAAGCTCTCTCTACCTCCGCCAGCACCGGGATAACCCCGTGCACTGGTGGCCCTGGGGTCCGGCAGCCTTTGCCGCGGCCAAAGCCGAGAATAAACCCGTCTTGGTTTCAGTCGGCTATTCATCCTGCCATTGGTGTCATGTGATGGCCCGTGAGTCCTTCGAACAGGCCTGGATCGCGGATCTGATGAATCAGCATTTCATCTGTATCAAAGTTGACCGCGAGGAACGCCCTGAGGTCGACAAGCTGATGATGGATGCGGTCCAGATGATCCAGGGGCACGGCGGATGGCCGCTCAATTGTTTCTGCTTACCGGATGGACGGCCTTTTTTCGGCGGCACTTACTTCCCGCCCGAAGATCGCGGCCACGGGCAAGTCCCCTGGCCTCAGTTGCTCATGCGCGTGGCGGACTTCTACCAACGCAATAAGCCCGAGCTCGGCGCCAACGCCGATGCGATTGCCCAGAACCTCACGCACCTGACGAGGGCCCCCGACGCCGATGGCCTCGCCCCGACCAAAGCCGACCTCCTCAGTGCCGTCCGCCGCATCTGCGAACAACACGATGATCGGCACGGCGGTTTCGGAGGCGCCCCGAAGTTCCCCGCGCCGCATACGCTCAGCTTCCTCCTGGGCATGCGGGCCGACCCTGAAGTGCAAGCCGACCGTACCCTCGCCACCCGAATGGATGCGGTCATTACCATCACGCTCGGGGCCATGGCTCGCGGCGGGCTTTACGACCAAATCGGTGGCGGCTTCCATCGCTACTGCGTGGACGTCGATTGGACCGTGCCGCATTTCGAGAAGATGCTCTACGACAACGCCCAGCTCCTCGGCGTTTACGCTGAAGCTTGGGCCCGATATCGCGATCCGCTGTATGCGGATATCTGCGCGGAGACCGTTAATTGGATGCTCCGAGAAATGCGGGCGGAGAACGGCTTGTTCGCCGCCTCGCTCGATGCCGACACGGATCATGAAGAAGGTACGACCTACGTCTGGAAATCCGCCGAGGTCGCGGAAATCCTGGGCGCGGAGGCTTTCGCCTTTGCCCAAGCCTACGGCCTATCCGACCAAGGCAACTTCGAGGGCGCCAATATTCCCAAGTTGCGTGGCGATCACGCGACCCGCACCCGCTTGGCCGCCGCCCGCGCCCGCCTCCTGGCTCGACGCGATACCCGCCCCCAACCCGTGCGTGATAACAAAAACTTGCTTGGCTGGAATGCGCTCGCAATCACGGGGTTGGCCAAAGCCGGCTGGATCCTGGGGCGTAAAGATTGGTATGAAATCGCCGCGCAGACTGAAGCAAAACTCTGGACCATCCTCGGGCAAGAAAACCAAGGGCTAAATCTTCTGAGCGTCGCCCATGGCGAAAAAGCCTGCTTGCCAGCCGGCCTCGCCGATCACGCCTGGATGGCCGAAGCTGAGTTAGCATTAGCGGCCTACGCACCCTGGGCAAACCCGGCAAGGGGCACCATCCACCAACCGCGCGCCGACCTGATCCTGCAGACGATCAAGCAACGCTTCGCTGATCCGCATGCGGTCGGCTACTTCATCGTGTCAGCCGACCGGGAAGACCTTTCCGTCCGGCAGAAAGATTGGTTCGATAATGCCATCCCCTCCGGCAACTCTTCCCTGATTCACGGCTTCGGCATCATGCACTCCCTCGACGAAGATAGCCGCTGGGGGCGGGAGTTCTCCGATCTTGCAGCCGCGTATGGCGGACTTTCGCGCAACGTACCTAGCGGGGTATCCCACGCCCTAGACGGCCTCGTTCGACAGGCTTCGGGCTATGCCACCGCCAAAGCCCCGGGGGGCTGGGATGCCTTCCGAGCAGAGCTCCTGGGAGATGCCAATACCGCGCCGCACGCCCTGCCCTATCGGCCCTTGTTCATGACCAGCACACCGGCCGAAGCGGGCTTCACCGTCTGCATCGGCCAGACTTGCCTGCCGCGGGCCAGTGGCGCCATTGAAGCCGCCCGGCTGCTCCGCTGAAAGTCACTCCACACTTGCCCGCCCCCAGCGGACAGGGAACATCGATGAAGGCATGTCATCGGACCCCCACTATGTCTACGGCCAAGGGCAGGACTCCCGTTCCAGTCGGAGCATCCTGCTGGGCCTGGTCATCGTGGATACCGTCGGGTATAAAGATCGCCGCTATCGACTGGCCTGGGGGCGCGTCTGCCTGCTTCTGCCTATTTTTCTCGCCGGGCTCTGGGTAGTCACCGCGGAACTCTACCTATTTAATCAGAAGTATATGAACGGCATCGCGACGACGCGGCGGGCCGACATGTACCTGTACTTCCCGGACACCATCGCCAACTCCGTGGGCAATCTTTTCCGCAGCAAGGAAACCATCCGCCAGCGCGACTTAGCTCAGATCATCCACGTAGCTGAAGGCTACGGTCGCATCGCCCACCTGCAGCGCAAAGGACAATTTTACATCGAGATCGCCAAGGCCGCACTCACCCGCCAGGACTACGCCGAGTTCGCTAAATATATCGGCACTGGCTCCAGCCTGCGCCCCACGGACCTGGAGGCCCAACGACTCTCCGCCGACCTCTTCTTCGCCTTCAATCGTCCGCTCGATAGCTACAAGCTGCTCGAAGACTCAATGATCTTCGCCAAGCAAGACCGCGAACACTTCCGCATTTACCTCCAGCGATGCTTCATGCTGGACCAAGACCAGCGCATCATCACGACGGCAAATAAGTATATGAATGACCCGGAGCTCGCTCCGTTGATCAAGAAGGATCTCCAAATCGCCGCGGCCCAAGCCAACTTTCTGCGAGGCAATTTCAGCGAAGCCTCCCGGCTGATCAAAACCCATCAACTCACCCTGACCGCCGAAGGCTACCTCCTCAATTGCCAGATACTCTGGGAATCCGGCGAGCGGAACGCCGCGCTGGAGCAGATTAACTTCGCACTCAACGCCAACCCCGCGGGCAAGGAACGCCTGTTGGAAATTAAAGCCTCGTGGCTCAAGGAGATGGGCCAACTCGCCGCCGCCCAAGACAGCCTCGCCCTCCTGACCATCATCGCACCCGACAAGCCCACCCCCCTCATCCAGTCGCTCTACCTGATGCCGGGGGCTGAAAATCGCAGCCGGCGCGAACAACAGATCGAACAGATTATTAGCCGATTCGGCCATCAAGAGCAGACGATGCTCGACCTCAGCCGCTTCGGGAATGACACCGCCGACACCACCCTAACCCTTCGCCTGCAACGCCTAGCGGAAGCCCGGCGCTTTCCCAATCGCGTGCGCTTCACCTTGGTGCACGTCGAGTGCCTACTGAACGCCAATCGACCCCGGGAGACCATCCAACTGGTCGATGAACTCTACAAACGCGCCGAACGCGAACAGTGGGTCGCCGAGACGCGCATCGCCTTTGAAGCCTTACGCATGATTGCCTATTTCGCCGATGGCCAAGCAGATATCGGGATCATCAACCTACAGAAGTTGATGCAAAACCGCAACGTGCCACCCCAAGTGCTGATTTCCGCGAGCCGGAAGCTCATTACGGCCCGCCGCTACGATGAAGCCAACGAGGTACTCATCCAGGCGCACCTCCAGAACGAAACCAACCAGGCCATCCTGATGCAGATTGTCCGGCTCAAACTGGAACACGCTCAGATCTCCGCCGACTTGGAAACATACCTTCGCCGCTTAATGCTAAACCGTCGGCCGTCCAAGGATGTCCTGCAAGCATCCTTAAGCCGACTAAGCTCCGACGCCTTTATTTTCTCTGAAAATCGCTCGAAACTGTTGAACGATATCGAGGCCCTAATTAACTGACCGTGTCCGATATCGGCCTCTCCGTCACATCGAAATAGGTCGCCGATCCCAATTTAGAGCCATCCGGCATCCAGAGACCGCGACTGCAGCCACGGTTCACAAATTCTTCGCTCTCCGCCGAAGTAAGCACACAGCCCACGGCCGCCAAGCCTTCGGCCTCAATGGCTGAAGTCGCAATCGCGCGCACCGGCCCAATCAAGGAGACGGCCTGGCCCGTCCGCGGGTCTACGATATTCGCACGGGTGGGATCCGCCATCTTACTCGCCATGGCGAAGCGACACAGTTTGATTTCCTCGTGGGCGCCGACGCCGATGCGCCAGCCCACGGAATCTCCCGGGGGGTCAAGTGCGAGCGTAACGCTACCAGAGGCCATGAGCAGGGCACGATGAATTCCCCAGCTGCTTTCGAGCATGTCGGCCATCCGATCAAGGGCGTAACCGCGAACGATGGCACCGAAGTCGACCGAGGCGCCAAATTTGACACAGGAGAGTTCGCATCCTTCGAGCTTGAATTCGCCTCCTTGATAGGCCGTCCAAACCTGCTGCCAGGCGGCATCGTCCGGATTGAAAGGCATTTCGCCATGGTCTTTCCAGAAGCGGAAAAGTGCTCCCGCCGTGGCATCAAATGCCCGGCTGGTGTCCACCCGGACATCGCGGGAGAAATTCCAGAGTGCCTGGACGTGCTCCGAGGCGGCCACCAAGGCGCCTTCGGGCATCTGATTGATTGAGGCGACCGGGCCGCTGTCATGACGGAGATCCGTCTGGAAATCTAAGTCATCAAGATGCTGGAACAGCGCCTCCGATGCATTCCGAGCGTAGATGGCATCTTCGGCGGCGATACGAATCCAGAAACGAGAGCCGAATGCCTCGTGGGAGAAATTGTGGATGACTGGGGTGCTTTCCATGGCGGTTATTTCCCGATAAAAACGCTTTCGTAGCCTTTGGCAACCAGCACCCAATAGCGGTCTCCGCCCTCTCGGAGGGTCAATTTTGAGACCGCGTAGCCGGATACGACTGGCTCGCTGTCGTCGGTCACCGGGATCAGCCGTAGGGGAGCTTGGGCGGCCGCGGGAAAGTCCCCGAAGCCAACCTGGTAGCGACGGAGGTAATATGGCAGAGGCCAGTAATTACCCCCTTCCTTTAATTCTAATGCAATGAAGAAGGTTTTTCCCTTGTAGGCTTCCTTGAATCGAGCCGTGCTCGCTTCGAAAGCCCGCAGGTCGGCCGTCGGCGAATGCGAGGCGAAATCTCCGGCCGCACAGCCAGCCCCGATGAGCAAGCCCACCAACAGGATGCCATCCCGCAGCCAGCCGCCACTAAGCTGGTATGGGATGATGAGGACCAAGGGCAAAGCCATGACGCCGTAAAGCAACCAAGGCGTCTTGTACGGTAGCAGGAGATGGAAGCTAAAGATCAAGCCGACAAAAACTAAGGCGAAGTCGAATGACCCGGAGCGGAAGGGGACCAGTCGCTGCGTCAGGTAACGCTGAAGGGCAAACTCCCCCACCCAGAGGGCTGCCCAGATCCACGGCCAGTAGTTAACCGCCATCAGCGTGTCTTCCGACTGGCCGCTGGCTACGCCCAGCGA
>CAISXT010000046.1 GCA_903889525.1 uncultured Opitutia bacterium
ATCATCCCGCGCTCCTATTTCGTAGAGCTCATCCCTGAAGCGATTCCGCAGTGGCTCCCGCCGCTAGCGCAGGTGACCGATGTCGCCGATGCCTGCACGGGCTCAGGTTGCCTGGCGATTCTCTTGGCCAAGCACTTCCCGAAGGCCCACGTCCACGCCACGGATCTTTCAGCGCCCGCCTTAGAAGTGGCGAAGCTTAATGTCGCCGACCACAAGCTCGGCCAGCGGATCACCTTACACGAAACGGATACGCTGGCGGCGCTGCTCAAGGGCCCGAAGTTTGACCTCATCCTCAGCAACCCGCCGTACGAGCCAGAAGGCATCTACCGCGGACTCCCCGCTGAATTTAAAAAAGAACCCAAAGGCTCACTGGTCTCCGGCAAGGACGGGCTTGATGTCATCCGCAAACTGCTGACCCAGGCGCGCGAACTCCTCAAGCCGCACGGCATCCTCGTGATCGAGGTCGGCGGCCTCCAGAAAGCGATGCATCAAGCGTGGCCGAAGCTGCCGATCATGTGGTTGCCGACGGCGGATGGTGCCGACTGCGTCTGCTTACTCCACGCCGCGGATTTACGCCGCGAACTGCCGTCACCAGGCGCGCGGAGCAGCCGTTGATTCCAGCCGATCCTGCGTCGCCTTCGGAAGCTTGGGGAAGAAATCTAGGCCCGTCAGTTGCTCGATGCGGCGAATGCTCACGACATAGCGCGTAAGCTCCGCATCGCGCCATTTCTCCTCGTGGGGCACGAGGTAGGCAATCGCGCGGATGCCATGGGCGGCTTCCTCGTATTCAGAGATGACCATCCAGAACGACGTCGGCACCGGGATGCGGCCAACCTGCTTCGCGGACGGCGACGTGAAGACGGGCCCGACTTGGACCCAGACGGTGCCGTAGCGCTCGACGTAACGCTTCACCACGCGCTGCTCCATGTCCTTCCAGAGGCCCGCGTTGAGGGCGTGCAATTGCGGGACGACGTTACTGAGCAGGAAAGTTTCCTTCTGGGCCTCTTCGCCATAGCAGACGGAAATCGCGTAGTTGGGCGACAGGTGGCCACGGTCATAGCCCGAGCGGACGTATTCGGAAGTCACTACGTGGGCGTCCGTGCGCGGATCAGGCTTAAAGCCAGAAGGACGTTCCCGGTGCACTTCTTTGCAGGGAAACACTCGGTAGGAGGACCAACGCGGCGAGGGCAGCGATTCGTCGTAGCCCACGGAGTAGCCGCGATTCACGAGGCGCTTCAGGCCAAGATAATCCTCTGGCTCTCCGTAGGGGGCCGTGGCGGCACGGTCCGGCGCAGGGGCGGGAACGATGTCGCCCTTGATGACCTCCGTCTGGTCGGCGAGGCGATCAAGCGCACCCACCACTTTCTTCGGCGAAGTGCCGTCCTCACGCACCGTATCGACGATGTCGAGTACGCGATGCTCGATGGCCATTTTCTGCGGCCGTTCCGAACAGTAGTAAACTAGCCCAAGCACGCCAGTCGCCAGCAGGACGAGCACGGCAACCCAGGCGAGAAACTTCAGCAGGTTCTTCAACATCAGCGGGTGAGGTAGTAACACTGCCACGCCCAGTGAACGACAAGTAAGGCGATGAAGACCACCCGAAGGCGACGGGCTTGGGGCTCGTCGATGGCGAGCCGAAGCCGAAGGGTATCACGACGTACCCAGAACACCGCAGAATAGATGGTCCAAAGCGCGGCCGCCACGACGACCAAGAAAAACCCTGGGTGAAAGAGAAAGGCCTGACTAAAATCGAGATGGACGAGATGACGCGCACAGCGGGTGCCACCGCAGCCGAGACAGGGCAGCCCCGTGAGCTCATGAAAGACGCATTCGGGTAACTTTAGCCCCGTCAGGAACCAACCCCACGCGAACACGGCCCCACCGATAAAGACCAGCGGCCAGACGAGCTCGTGATTGAGCTCGCCCGGATAAGCAGGTCTGCGAATCAGCCGGAACACCGGTCAGTGCGCGAAGGCCTTCGCGGCGGACATCCCGATCAGAGAAGCCGGTGCGACGCAACAGCAGCAGCAAAGGACGAACCAGACGAAGCATGAGATACCGAACTGGACCAAGGGACTCACGCGCGTCGCGGCGCCGAAGATACGGAAGTAAATAGCAAGGACAGGAATAAATAGTAGCGCCGAGAAAGTCATCTGCGCGACAAAACTGAATCCAAGCAACTGAATCGGTGCCATTAATACAGCAATGACACTCGTTGCGAGGAGGGCGGCCGCAGTCGTTCTCTCTACCGAGACTTGAAACTTAAAAAGGCGCTGCCCAACCCAGTGAATCACGGCAAATAAAGCGTACACGAACGGGGCGATCGCTAGCCCGAGGATAGCTCCCACAAGTGTGGCTACCAGCGGGGGTTGTGGGCTATTCAAAAGCTGTTGGCCTGCCTGAGCGAGAGTCGGGATGCCACTGCGACTTAACAACTCGCCGAGCTGGGCGTTCTTATTCCCATAAAACAAGATACTAATAAGTTGAAAAGGCAGACTAATCAGTACGGAGAAATAACAGAAGACCACCCAATCGCCGAAAGCATACCGGCCAGTGGCTAAGCTCGAAGGATTCATAATCGCGACCTGGATCGTCGCAAAGAAAGAGCCGAGTGACTTACCTTGTTCCCAAGGAATCGTCGAGGCCGCCGGAGCGACTGCCATCGTTGCGCCGGGCGACGGAGGCGGCACGCCGACTCCACGGAACTCCGACCAGTCGCCAAGTGGCGTCCATGAGGGCATGCCCTCGCGCCAGGCGAGGTCGGAGGCGAGGAAGCGACCCGACTGCAGGCCAGCGGTGATTTCCTCGGGGGCGAAGATTCCGAGCTGGGCGGAATTACGGGCGACGTGGATTTGCATAAGAAACTTAGCGGCCGAACTTGCCGGCGAGCGAGGCAAACAGCATCGCATAAACGCCACAGACGCAGCAGCAGGGAATAACCACGAGTGAAAGCGCCACCTTCCACCACGCGATCCGATGGACCTGCGAATGCGCAATAATGGCCGCCACTAGCTGCCAAGGCATCACGACATAATTGACACACGGAATAAAGGCGAAGGGCATGAAGGCGCCATAGGCATAGGCGTTGGCTCGATAAGTCTGAGCATAACTACCCGACGGACCCCACGGGAGAAGCAGCACGTGGGTGATTGCGGCACCCACAAAATTGAACAATGGCACGAACAGGAAGAAAAGTGCCAGCACGGCGGAAATGATAAGTGCCGCGGTGCCAGCGCCGAGGCTACCCAGCCATTCCATCGCCTGATCGCGCGGGAGGGCACCACCAGCCTGTTTGCCTACCGTTAGCATGAAGATAATCAGCCCGCCGTATAGCAGGCTACCGCAAACCCACGCCGGCAAGAGCGACCAGTAAGTAAAGGAGATTGGGCGGGCATAGCCACCATCGCGCATATTCGCAAAGGTGCGCACCGGATCCAAAGCGACCTCACGAATGGTCGCCCAATGGTTGGCGAATGAGGATCCGCGTTCCCAAGAGGGCATCGGGAGGGCGGCTGCGTCTTGTGCGCCGAAGGCGGGCGGGGAAGACGGGGACAGGGGCGGCACGCCGGCGCCGCGAAATTCAGCCCAGTCACCGAGTGGCGTCCAGGCTGGCATACCCTCGCGCCAGGCGAGGTCGGAGGCGTGGAAGCGACCTGACTGCAGGCCGGCGATGATTTCTTCGGGGGCGAAGATTCCGAGTTGGGCGGAACTTCGGGCGACGTGGATTTGCATGACGTTGAGTAGTCGCAGGGCCGGCCTGTCGCAAGCCCAGGACATCACGATACGATCAGCCCGCCTCCCCGAAAAGGGTGGCGGGCTGTGAAAGTGGTGAGGAGGGCGGGACTCGAACCCGCGACCGGCGGCTTAGAAGGCTGCTGCTCTGAATCCAGCTGAGCTACCCCCTCATGAAAGTGACCGTAGGACGGTCACCCGGGATGGGCAAGCCGTCAGCAGGCTAGCAGATCAGGTCTCTGAAATTGCTGAAATCGGCCGAAAGCCCGCTGGGCATCCCCTTATTGATGACCGAGACGGCATCATGGGAGTGCAGGGACTCAAGGTGGGAACAGGCGATAACGAAGTCGCGCACGCGTGCATCGCCGTCGAACTGTTCGTAAACGACCCGGGCGGCGTCTTCGACAAACTTAGAATAAGCTCCATTGAGCTCGGCGAAGGCCTGCTCATCTTCGCGCTTCACCATGACCTGGGTCTCGGTCTGGAGGCCCTTGAGGCAGAGGTCCTTCATATCTTCGATGAAGAGGGAGCGGCCAGGCGAGACTTCGGCGACCACGCGAGCCTTGGAACGCTGAGAGTGCGGGATACCGTAGGCGGAGCGTTCTTCGCGGGCGTGCTCAGCAAGTTCGGCCGAACAAGGGCAGGCGGAAGAATAGACGAAATCGAAATGGACGTAGCGGCGAAGGCGGTCGAGGTCATCAATCGTACCTTCGAGCACCGCGCGGTAATACTGCCAACCTTCG
>CAISXT010000047.1 GCA_903889525.1 uncultured Opitutia bacterium
CGTTGGTCGGGACGATGTGGTCGACCGTGGCGAAGGTGCGCTGGGGGACCTTCACCGTGAGGCCGAGGTCCCGGAGCATGCCGAATGCCTGGGGGCTCGTCACCTCATGGATGAGGTGCGTGCCGATGACCAATTGGGTCTGCCCCTTAGGCAGCTTGCGCACCGGATGCGCTTCCCAAACTTTCTGGAACAGGGTCTTGGCCATCTGTGTAAAAGGTGAAGGGTCAACGTAGGAAGGGATGGGGGCTGGTCAATCCCGCAGGCAAGTCGGGGGCGGGCATGTTTGGCGATAAAACATCCGTCGAAGGGGCCACCCGCCGCCGTGTCTTGACCCCTGCGCCCCTCCCCTTCCATCCTCCGACATGGCCCGCACCCTCACCCTCAGCTTCTCCTGCCCTGACACGAGCGGCATCGTGGCTGAGGTTTCCGCGTTCGTCGCCGGCCACAAGGGCTGGATCACGGAAGCCAGCCAGCATACCGAACCCGAGCTAAACCGATTCTTCATGCGGGTCGAAATCAACGGCGACTCCCTCGACTTCCCGGCGGATAAATTCAGAGAGCTTTTCGCCCCGGTCGCAAAAAAGTTCGGCATGGAGTGGACCCTCTCCGATTCGGCCAAGCCTCGCCGCGTCGTCCTCCTCTGCTCTAAACAGGAGCACTGCCTCTACGACCTGCTCGCCCGCCACGTCGCCCAAGATTTCCCGTTCGTCGTCCCCTGCGTAATCTCCAATCACGAAGACCACCGCAAGATCGTCGAAGCCCACGGCATTCCTTTCCACTTCGTCCCAGTGACGCCGGAGACCAAGCATGCGGCCTACCGCAAGATGGAGCAGCTCTTCCGCGACGCGCAAGCTGACCTCATCGTCCTCGCGCGCTACATGCAGGTACTTGATGAAGAACTCTGCCGCAACTTCGCTGGCCAGATCATCAACATCCATCATTCGTTCCTCCCTTCGTTCGCCGGCGCCAAGCCTTACCATCAGGCGCATCGCCGCGGCGTGAAGCTCATCGGTGCGACCTGCCACTTCGTCACGCCCGACCTCGACGAAGGACCCATCGTGGAACAGGACGTGATTCGTATCGACCATTCGGACACGCCCGAAGACATGGCCCACTTGGGTAAGGATATCGAGAAGGTCGTTCTCGCCCGCGGCCTGCGCGCGGTCGTCGAAGACCGTGTTCTTCTGGCCGGCAATAAGACCGTTATCTTCCGTTAAAAACCCGCCCAGCGGAAGGGTTTGGCGTTGGCGAGATTGAACGGGAGAGACAGGGTGAAGCCACCCCTCGCCATGCGTCCCCTTTGCGCCCTCCTCTTCGCGACCACCGTCATATTCGCCGCTGTTTCACCGGAAGAGATTACGCCGTCGAAAAAAGCCCCTTTCACGCAGCCCGCCGAAGCCGCCCGCGGCGAACTACATGAAGCCATCAAGGCCTACATGGCCAAGGAGCCCGGCACCTTCGGCGCCCACGCCTCCGCCCAGGACTTCCCCGGCAGCGTCGAAGCCAAGGAACGCGTGAGCCGTACCGTCACCTACGACTCCAACCTCGTCCACCGCTGGGACACCACCAACGGCGGTGCGCCCAACCTGTATACCAGCCCCGATGCCTGGCAGGAGACCGGACTCTACGCCGCACCCGGTGAAATCGTCATCGTGAAGGTCGCTTCGCTCCCGGAGAATCGCGTGGTCAAGATCATCGTCGGCTGCCACCGCGACAGCCTACTCAAGCTCGACAAGTGGAACCGCTTCCCGGTGATCAACCGTACGTTCGACCTCAAGGTCGGCGAAAACAAGATCGCCAACGCTTTCGGCGGTCAGCTCTTCATCCAGAGTTCGCACAAGGACTGGCGTAAGCCGGTGAAGGCTTCGCCCTCCCCGCCGCTGCAGTTTAGCAACGCCGTCGCGATGCCCACCTACGTCCTCGGCAAGGACACCCCCGAAACATGGATGAAGGCCAAGCAGCTGCCCGCCCCGTGGGTCACGCTCATCGGCAAGTATGTGATTCTCCACGTCCAGGCCTCCGCGGTGAAGGAACTCACCGACCCGAAGGCACTCCTAGAATGGTGGGACAAGGCAATGGCGCTCGAAGACGACCTTATCGCCCTCCAACGCCTCGCCCCCGAGCGCGTCGTCCCAGACCGCCAGATCTCCGCCGGCTTCATGCACTCGGGCTACCCGTTCATGTGTTGGACCGAGCCGTCACAGAAGGACAGCATCGACCTCCCGAAGCTGACCAAGGAAGGTAACTGGGGCTTCTTCCACGAACTCGGCCACAACCACCAGCGCTCCTCCTGGACCTTCGACGGCCAGACGGAAGTGACCTGCAATCTGTTCTCGCTCTACGTGATGGAAAAACTCGTTGGCAAACCCCAGGGTAAAGGCCATCCGGCGATGGAGAAACTTGATGAGATGCTCGCCAAGCGCTTCGCCGCTGAGCCGAACAAGGGTCCGTTCGAACAGCTCGCGACGTTTGTCGTCCTGATCCGCGCCCATGGCTGGGAGCCCCTCCGCCAGACACTGCGCTCCTACGCCACCAACCCCGCACAGAAAGGCGCGGCGAAGGAACAGCTGCAGAGCCTCTTTGCTGAACGCTACGGCAAGGCCGCCAAGGCCGACGTGAGCGAGTATTTCGAAAAGATGGGCTACCACGTCGAGACGACCGCCAAAGCCTCCCTCAAGGGCTTCCCCGCCTTCCAGCCGACCCTCCCCACGCCGGCTAAGTAACGCTGCGGCAACGGTTCCCGCGGCGATGCCTTCTGCCTCGCCCTGCGGGCTTATTTAAACTTAATACGCCTCCGCCGGCCCTCACCGACGTTTTCCGACCATGTCCCTCATTTCCCGCCTTTCCGCTCGTCTCCAAAATCACCCCAAGCGCATCGTCTTCCCCGAAGGTGCCGACGCCCGCGTCATCCAGGCCGCCCGCCAGTTCGTCGTCAAGAAGCTCGGTGTGCCGATCCTCGTCGGCGACCGCCAGCGCATCAAGGTCAACGCCGCCCGCCTCAATATCAGCCTCGAAGGTATCCGCGTCATCGAACCGGAACGCAGCGACGAGCTCAAGAGCTTCACGGAGAAGCTCGAGTCCATCCAGCGCTACGGTAACACGAACCTCCAGGGCAACCCGGCCGAACTCGCCCTCAACCCAAACTACTTCGCCTGTCTGATGGTCGCTACCGGCGGCGCCGACGCCCTGATCTCGGGCGCCACCCTGCACGCCTCCTCCGGCCTCCGCGCCATCCTCCAAGTCATGCCCCGCCAAGCGGGCGTCGAGACGGTCTCCTCGATGCAGATCCTTGAATCCGAGGAAGGGAAGTTCGGCATCGATGGCGTCCTCTTCCTCGCGGATTGCGGCGTCATCCCCGATCCGACCGCCGAACAGCTCGCTGACATCGCGGTGACCACCGCCGGTCTCGCCGGCCACCTCACCAATACGACCCCGAAAGTCGCGATGCTCGCCTACTCGACGCACGCTTCCAATCCACGCCTCGCCTCGGTGAAGAAAGTCCAGGTCGCCACCGACCTCGCCCGCCGCAAGGCCCGCGAACTGGGCATCACCTGCGACATCGATGGCGACATGCAGGCGGACGCGGCCATCAATCCCTTCGCGGCCCAATCCAAGGATGTCGCCGGCGCCGTCGCTGGCCGCGCGAGCGTACTGATCTTCCCCGACCTCAACTCAGGTAACATCGCCTCGAAGCTAGCCCAGCACATCGCCGATATTCCGGCCTACGGTCAGATTCTCACGGGGCTCGAGCGCCCCGCCGCCGAAATCTCCCGCGGAGCCAGCGCGCACGATATTTTCGGTACAGCCGTCATTGTCGCCGCCCAGGCAGTCGATAAGTCCTACCTCTTCCCGAAACTCAAGGACGGTCCCGCCGCCTGACCATGCCCGTCCGCAAGCGCTTCGCCGAGAACGTCCCTGGACTGCTCTCGCGCCCGATGAACCTCGATACCCGCCGCATCTTTGTGGCGGCGACGCGCATGAACGACGGCAAGACCACCACTTGCCTCGGTCTCACGGCCGCCCTGCAGGCGATGGGCCTGCACGTGGGCTATATTAAACCGATCGCCCAACGCGTGGTGATGTCGGGAGACGACCAAGTCGACGAAGACACCCTGCTCATCGATGGCCTCTTTGATTTAGATATTCCCATCGCCGCGATGTCGCCCGTAGCCATCGGCCCAGATTTCACGAAGCAATACCTGGAGAATCCGGAAGAGATTGGCCCTCAGCTGAAGGACCGCATCTGCCGCGCCTTTGACCGGAGTGCCTACGGCAAGGACATCGTGGTCGTCGAAGGTTCCGGCCACGCAGGCGTGGGCTCGGTCTTCGGCGCCTCCAACGCCGACAACGCCAAGGTACTCGGCTCGAAGGCCATTATCGTCGCCGCGGGTGGCATCGGGAAGCCGATCGATGAGATCGCCCTCAACAAGGCGCTCTTCGACAAGGCCGGCGTGCAAGTGGTCGGGGTCATCCTGAATAAAGTACTCCCGGATAAAATCGACTTCATCCGGGATTTTGCAGGCCGTGGCCTACGTAAACTCGGCGTCCCCTTGCTGGGTGTCGTGCCGCTCCAGGAAACCCTCGTCTACCCCAATCTCGATCAGGTCGCCGACGAGACCAAGGCCCGCTGGATTCACCAGCCTGATGGACTGCGCCGCGTGCGACGTGTCGTCATCGGTGCCATGTCGGCCCGTCGCCATGCCGAATACCTGCGGGTGCCCGGCACCTTGGTAATCGTCCCAGGTGACCGCGAAGACCTGCTGGAAGCCTTCATCCTCGGCGACGGAGCGAAGTCGCTCTCGGGCGTCATGTTCTCGAACGGTTTACTCCCCAACGACGACATCGTCCGCCGGCTGACGGAGGCCGGCATCCCGCTGGCCGCCGTCGAAGCCGAGTCCTTTGCCGTCACCGCCCGGATTAATAATATGTCGGTGAAGACGATGCGGCAAGATGCCGATAAGATCCCGATCATCGAGAAGATGATTTCGGAATCGGTCGATATCGCCGGCCTGCTCCGCTCGCTCTGAGCCTCAGACCATCCGAAGGATCTCACCTAGGCGGGTGAAGTGGCCTTCATCGAAGCCCATGGCCCGCTTGAGGAAGGCATCTCGCTCCACGAGATTCGCAATCTTGCCGGCTTCGCGACGCTGGGCTGAGGTGATCAGGCCGCGCAGGCTCACCCAGCGCTCGCCGACCGGCACCGGATAGTCGCTCCCGTGAAGGAAACGCTCGGGCCTTCCCGACTCCTTGACCTGCTTCAAAACCCCGCTACGAATCGGGCTATTGAGGGCACTGGTGTCTGCATATAACCGAGGAAACTCGTCCATCAGCTTCATGAGTTCACCGAAATAATTCTGGTCGAAAAAGTGGCTATTCCCCGAAGAGTGCGCGGCGATAACCTTCACGCCCAGCTCCAGCGGGCGACGCAGAATACGCGGATCCTGGTAGGCGCGATTGATGACGGGCACGGTCATCTCGCCACCGGTGTGGCACAAGAACGGCAGACCCGCCGCCGCCATGCGCCGCCAGAACTCATCATACTGTGGCAGGGCACAATTTACGTTCTGACAATTGGGCAAAAGCTTCAGCGCCCGGGCGCCGGCCGCGAGGCAACGATCGAGTTCCGCCAAGGCGTCCTTTCGGCCCGGATGGATCGACACCGCCGGCACGAATTCAGGATTTTCAGCGCAGACCTTAAACAGGTAGTCATTCGGAACATGGAAAGAGCCGAAGTTGATTTTCTTGCCGTCTTCATCGTACACCTCGTCCTGGGCGAGTAATAGCGCCTTATCCACATAGGAGGTCCGAATCAACCCTCGCAGGGATTCGACATACTTCACGTCAAAGTCCTTATGCATCAATGGCAGTGGCATCCCCACCGCCCGGCGCATGACCTCACTCAGTACCTTCAGCCAGAGACCTTCAACCCGCAGCCAACAGCCACTCCCATCTTGGCCGTTTCCGACGAGGTGAACGTGACAATCATAGCGTAGTGGGGTCATGAGAAGTTGCGAAGTCTGCCGGCTAGGCGTCTTTCTTGTCGGCGGTGATGCGACCGTAGAGCCAGGCGATGCCGAAGAAGGCGACGGCCACAGCCGCACAGGCGGCAATACGGCCCAGCATATCGGTGATGTCGTGCGAGAGCACGCGGAGCGTCGCGATAATAAGGCCGAAGAGACCGACCATGCGCAGGGACCGGGTGGCCAGCAGGTGGCCGATGACGAACGTCAGGACGGAGGCCAAGGCCCAGAAAAGCGAGACGCCCGCGCCTGGGAGACCCGAAAGCATAATAAAGACCATGACGAGCAGCACCGCACCAGAGAGGGACCGCTGAAGGGTCCCCCAATCACCCTGCCCCTTGGTATGCACGGCCGCTAGCTGAAGCAGGCAGCCGAGACCGAGCAGGACGAAGGGGGCGTGCGCAGGGCCGAGGCGAGGGAACCCCGCCACTCCAATTAAGATTGCGCCTTGAACGAAGAAGCCAAGCACCGACCCGAGAGCAGATAGCGAGAGGTCGGCGGGCACTACACCCAAGCGACACAGCACACTCGTCGCGGCAACCATGAATAAGCCGCCGGCAGACCAGAGGATGGTCAGCTCCCAATCGGGGGAAGACCCTGAGCCCGACAGATGATAAATCAAAGCAAACCCAACGATGGCCACGGCGAACGAAAGGGCGCTCCTGAGGGCCTTACTTTCGTCGCCTGCACGGCCGATGAGATACCACAAGGCGACCAGATTAATGAGTACGATCAAAGCCGACCAAGCGACTGGCCAACTGGATGAATCATGCCCACCGAACACACTCCAGAACACGACCAGGAACGAGGTCACCAAATAACCTGGGGCCGCTGACCAGATCATTGCTGGACGGAAACGTAGGGCGGCGATGGCCAGCAACACCAGCCACGGCCAGCCGGTATCCGCTTTTGTGAAATGGTACTGCGCAACCAGCACGACGATGGCCACGCCAAGGATGCCAAGGATGCGCCGGAACTTCTGATGGTCCTCGACACGTTCCCAATCCTCACGGAGCGCGAGCATGAGTCCGAATGCAGCGATGCCAGAAAGGGCGAACCAATGATTCGGCGGAAGATGCCCGATGAAGGCAAAGACCGAGACACCAGTGAGAACTTCCGAAGACCAGCGGACGAGTTCCGAGCGCGTGCGGGCGCCCACAAGCAAGGTGACCGCGGCGGCGAGCGCCCAGATCAGCCAGACGAGATGCGGGTCAGCCAGCCAAGCCAGACCGGCGCCCACAAAAACAACGGAGGCCAGAAGCAGCACCTCAAAGACCACCGAACTGCGACCCCGTTCCATCACCCCGGCCACCGCCGCGACAAGTGCGATGAGCAGCGCAACGGTCGCGCGATCTTTGTCTCCGCCCGTCGCGAGGAAAAGCGAGATAAGTGCTGGGGCGAAGAAACTAGCTAGTTGGAAGGTCGAACGGGTATCTCGTCCGAACAACACGGTATCGTCCTTTACCAAGCGCTCACCGATCCAAAGCACGAGGAACGAACCCAGCGCTGCGAGTTGCAGCGGCAGATAGTTCGCACCGTTCGTCGGCATGGCCGCGTAGAGTAGCAGGAGGCAGGCCTGCGAACCGATTAAGCCAAGCACGCCAGCGGAACCCCACGGGCCGCGCACCATCAGGATGACGCCCAGCAAGGCGAGCAAGCCAGCACCCGTCGCGGTAGACCCGGGCGCCGACTTGGAAACGATGGAGAACCACACCGCGACGACAGCGAAAAGGACCGCCAGCTGGCCGAATAGCTTGGTGTTCCGCCAAAGGGCGATGACGGCAATCAGTACCGCCACGAGGAACTGGACCAACGCAGCCTGCGCCGCACTGTCGCAGACCCGCATCTTATCCAGGCCATACGTCGCCCAGGCGGCGAACTGCCAAACGGCGAGACCGGAGGCGGCAAGCACTTCCCCCAGGTCCTTCCGCTTCGAGGAAAGACGGACGCCACCCCAGAAAAGCCCCGCCCCGACCAAGGCTACTTCCAGCACGCGGACCATCGCCGGGATGCTCGGATTAAGATTTAGCCAGAAACCCAGAAAGACGACGGCCGCGACGGCTAAGACACCTCCGACACGGACAGCCCACCAAGCGCCGAGCGCGTACTCGCCACTGAGATCAGTCGGAGGCAATAGCCCGAGATCGCGAAGACGTTCGGAAAAAGGGTCAGGCTGCGCGACAACCAATCGAACCGGAGCCGCCGGCTGCACCACGCTCGGCGGGAGAGGCGGAGGGGCGACGACCGCAGAGGCAACGGGCGCAGAGGCAACGGAGGGAACCGGAGCAGTCTCCGCAGCAAACACGGAGGGTGCCGCGACGGGATTAGCCGAAGGTACCGTGAATCTTTTATCCAAAACCGCTAAACGCTGTTCCAGCGATTTGACATCTCCGATGAGCATGAAGAGACGAATCGTCAGGAAGGCACTGAATCCTAGGCAGATAAAGCCCAACACCCCAGAGAATGGTTCCATCTCCTCAAACTAGGCTTCGGACACGAGGAAGCGAGTTTTAGCTTTCCTGCCATATATCGAATATTTCGATAACCCCTATCGGGCCTCAGGTGACGGAGCGGCCGCGCAGCCAGACGCCGCTCACTTCCGGTCGGGCCGAGGAACCATCCCAACGGAAAGCAATAAGGTCAGCCGGCTGGCCTACCGCCAATGCTCCCCTCCCCCCGACGATTCGACCCGGAGTAACCGTCAGCAGGGCGACGGCTTCAGCTAGGGTCAGCCCGACCTGGTTCACGAGCACGGGAATCGCGGCGGTCATAGGCAAAGACGCCCCCGCGAGGTATTTGCCCGTCCCGTCATCCAAGGTCAGCAATCCGTCCGCCTGCAGCTCCACTTTGCCGCCGATTGGCGTGACATACTTACCGGCGGGCATTCCACCCAAAGCCACCACGTCGGAGACAACCAAAGAACGCTCAAGTCCCTTGGCTCGCAACATGACCTTGAGTTGGTCCGGCGTGAGATGATGTCCATCAGCGATGAACATGGCCGTGAGGCGATCATCCGCCAGTTGCGGCCAGAGATGATTATGCCGACGGTCTAAAAGAGCATGGGAGCCATTGCCCAGATGCGTAGAGAGACGAGCACCCGCCTCGACCGCCGCCGCGATCTGCGCGGCGTTCGCGGAAGTGTGCCCCAACGATACATGCACACCGGCCTGGACGACGTGTCGGATATAAGCCGGTGATTCGAGCCAATGAGGAGAAAGAGTGACCAATTTAACCAGACCGCCGGAAGCCTCTTGCCAGCGATCAAACTCCGCCGTGGAGGGCGGCCGCACTTCCGTCGCCGGATGAGCCCCACGTGGACCATCTTCGGGCGCGATATGCGGCCCCTCGATATGCACCCCGGGAATCATGTGCGCGACCTGCGGGTCCGCCTCACGGGCAGCCCGAATCACCCGCAAAGCAGCAAGGATGCGAGCTTCAGGGGCCGTCACCAATGTTGGGAGAAAAGTCGTAACCCCGACACGTAACATGGCGGCGCAAAGCGCCCCGACCGTGGCGATATCAAGCGTCAGACCATTGAGGTCATGTCCGGCAAAGCCGTTCACCTGCAAGTCGACGAAGCCCGCACAGAGCCATTCGCGGACACCGTGCGCTTCGAAGTTCACGGACTTCACCCTGCCCTGCTCAATCACCACCACGATCTCCCGCCCGGTCTCGGGGTCGAGACCGCAGACACGCTGCGGATGCTCAGCGGATAAAGGCATCAGCGGCGGGCGAGCTCCGACGCGGCGGCCGCGTCGACATAAAGGGTACAATCAGGGTGCTGCTGCACAATGGAAGCAGGACAGAGAGGCGTCACCGGGCCCTCGACCGTCCCCTTGACCGCAGCGGCCTTACGCTTATCGGGGACCGAAAGGATGATACAAGCACTCTTCATGATCTGGCGGATGGACATCGATACGGCCTGCTTGGGCACGTCGTCAAAGGTTGGGAACCAGCCTTCTCCGAACTGCTGCTGACGACAGGCCTCATCCAGATTCACCACCAGGTAAGGCTCATTCGTCGTGAAGTCGGCAGGCGGGTCATTGAACGCTAGGTGCGAATTCTCACCGATGCCTGCGAAACAAAGATCAATGGGCCGAGCCGCAATCAACGCACCAAGGCGGGCCAATTCGGCTTTAATATCCGCAGCATCGCCGTCGACCGGGATAAACTCTGGCGCCGCCGGCAACTGGGCGAGGAAGCGCTCGCGGAGATATTTGCGGAAGCTGGCACCATGGGACACCGGCAGACCAACATACTCGTCCAGGTGAAAAACCGTGACGCGCGACCAATCAATGCCTGGCTCCTGCACGAGGCACTTGAGCGTCTCAAACTGACTAGCGCCGGTGGCGACGATGATATTAGCACGCGCCCGCTGGCCGAGTACTTCACGCAAGACCTTGGCCCCATGGGCGGAGGCGGCTAGACCCATGGCGGGAGGATTAGGGAAGTTCAGAAGTTTCATGCGCGGCGGATGCACCGACTCTGCCTCTCAGGTTTTTTCGAGCAAGCGTCTATCTGCCGCTTTTAGGGAGTTATCCGCCAATTAAATCAGCCCTCCCGTCATGTCGCGACTTGTGACTGCCTCCACCTCCGCCTACTGATGCAATATGCTCAAGGTTACCCCAGCCTGTCTCGGCTTGCTCTGTACCGCTCTCGCCATCGCAGCCGATAAACCCGAAGCATCTGGACACGCCCCCGTGCGCGACGCGGCGTGGATGAACGAACGGCCGACCAAGGACAAGATGCTCACGAGCGGACAGCAGCTCGACACCGTCGGTCAACTCGTCGATCTGCCGGGCCGCCTCTTGGCCGCCGAATTCGCGCAAGACGGCAAAGTGCTCCTCATCAAGACCACGACCGTCCTCGCGAGCATCAACCCGCAGACGATGGCCATCATCCAGAAGACGGAATTTCCGGTGGTCAAAGGCGGCGGCTCAATGCACGGCTTAGTCGTATCTCGCGATGGCACCACCGCCGTCATCTCCGGAGGCAAGACCCACCTCTACCAGGCCACGATTGCCCCCGATGGTAAATTTACCTGGGGGACGTCCATCGACGTGAGCGGTGGAGCAAAGAACGTCAACCCGTTGGGCCTCGCCCTTACCGCCGACGGGAAGCGGGCCATTGTAGCTCTTTCAATGTCCAATAAACTGGCGCTGGTCGACCTCGTGAAAGGGACGATTATCACCACGGTAGCCGTTGGGGTGTGCCCCTACGGCGTCGCCTTATCGCCCGACAACCAAACCCTCTACGTCTCCAACTTCGGCGGCAACGCTCCGGGCTCTCCAGACCTCGCCGAACCATCAGGCGGCACGATGGTTGCAGTCGATAAACGGACGATACCGCTCCGCGGCACCCTCAGTTTCGTGCGCCTAGTCGGCGACACGCTGAAAGAAATCAGCCGGACGGAAGTCGGGCTCCATCCCACCGAACTCCTCCTCGATGCGGATCGCCATCGCCTCTTCTGCTCTAATCTCGGCGGGGATAGCGTCAGCATGGTCGACACGCTGAAGAAGGCGACCACCGCGACCCTCTCCACGAAGCCCGACGCCGGCTTGCCCTGGGGGATGCTGACCGACGGACTCGCCCTCTCACCCGACGGCCTTTCGCTCTACGCCGCCAATGCCGGCATCAATGCCATCGCCTGCCTGGACCTGAGCCAACCGGGCTCCGTGCCCAAACTCATTCCAGCTGGCTGGTATCCCGGAGCCTTACGCCTGCAGGATAATCAGCTGTTCGTCGTCAACGTGCGGAGCGGGTTGCAAAAAGTCGCGATTCCAACCGATACCAAAACCGTGGCGGATTACGATGCCCGTGCCCGCCAAGCCGCCCACTTATCCCACGCGCTGCGCTACGCCACGGGCTCCCGCACGACCACCGCCACCGCGGCGCCGGTGCCCGTGCCCGTGCCCGCCGAGGTTGGTCAGCCCTCCTCGATCAAACACGTCGTCTACATCATCAAGGAGAACCGCACCTTCGACCAGGTCCTCGGCGACATCGGCCGCGGCAACGCCGAGCCGAAACTCGTGCTCTTCCCGCGGGAGGTTACCCCGAACCATCACGCCATCGCCGAACGCTGGCCGCTGCTCGACAACTACTACTGCAACGGCGTGAACTCGTCCGATGGTCATGCCTGGGCCTCTCAGGGCATTGTCACATCGTATCGCGAGAAAGATCGGGTTGGCTTTCGCTGCGCCTATGACTTCGGGACGGATGCGCTCTTCTACGCAGGATGCGGCTTCCTGTGGGATCATGCGCTCCTGCACGGACGTTCTTTTCGCAACTACGGCGAGATGGATAAATTGACGAAAATCAAAGGGAAGTCCTATGACGACTTCTTCACCGACCGCCAGAACGGAGGCGGCAAGACAGCGTTCACCACGACCTATTTCATCGACGCACTCCGTCGCTACAGCGCGCCTAGTTATCCGGGGTGGGATATGTCGATCCCAGATCAGAGCCGGGCCGATGTGTTCCTCAAAGAGCTCGCCGCTTTTGAACAGAAAGGCGAGTTCCCCGACCTCACGATTATTTATCTACCTAACGACCATACCGCAAACGAGCTCACCGCGAAGTCCTACGTCGCGGACAACGACCTCGCCCTCGGGCGCGTCGTCGAAGGCCTTTCGAAAAGTCGCTTCTGGAAAGACATGGCCATCTTCGTGAACGAGGATGACCCTCAGACGGGCGGCGATCATGTCGACGGCCACCGCTCATTCTGCCTCGTGGTTAGCCCCTACGCCAAGAAAGGCGCGCTCATCAGCAAGTTCTACAACCAGACCTCGGTACTGCATACCATCTGCCGAATCCTGGGCATCCCGCCCATGAACCAGGTCGTCGCTGCCTCCACCACGATGGAGGACTGCTTCACGACCCAATCCGACCTGACGCCCTATGTCAGCCTGACTCCTCAGCAGAAGCTGAACGAGAAACGCCCGGCCGCAGCCAAGAAGACCGGCTTCTGGCCACCCTTCCCCTCCGGCGAAGATCGCCTAGCCGCCCGCTTTGAGGCCCTCGATTTCAGCGGCCCGGACCGGATCGATGACGACACCCTTAATCGCGCCATCTGGGCACAGGTCCGGCCGGGCGAACGCTATCCACGTGAATTCATGGGGGCACACGGCAAGGGCCTCAAAGCGCTCGGCCTCGTCTTGGATCCGGAGGCCGACGATGATGACGAGTAAAGCCGCCGGAGTTTAACCAACGGACTTCAGACCACGCATCGTACCCGTCGAGGAAGCGAATTTGTCGGCATCGATGCCCATGCGCTGCAGCATCGAGACGAACAGATTGGGTAAGGGATAGTTGCGTTCGGTATCAAAGACGAGGTGCTGGCCGTGATTGAAGCCGCCGCCCATGAATAAAGTCGGCAGGTTCGTCGTCGTGTGAGCGCTGGCATTACCGAGATTACTGCCGTAAAGAATCATCGTACGATCGAGTAGCGGCGCCCCGTCTTCCTTGGCGCCCTTGAGATCCTCCATAAGCTTCGCGAGTAAGCGCATATGCATGCTGTCGATTTGCTTAAGCTGATCGAGCTTCTTGGCCGACTTGCCGTGGTGGGAAAGGCTGTGATATCCATCCGTCGTCGTATGGACGTGGTCGATGTCCAAGGCAGGCGTGTTGACACTATCGAGCATCAACGTGACGGCGCGCGAGGAATCCGTCTCAAAGCAGAGGCGAGCCATGTCATACATCAGCCGAACCTTGTCCATATACTCCTTGGGACTGCTCGGGTCGAGCGGTGCGGAACTCGTCGCGACCGGCCGCGGCTTCTTCTCCCACTCTTTCGACATCTGCATACGCTGCTCGAGCTCGCGGACGCTCGTGAAATATTGATCGAGGCGGTCGCGATCTTGAGCACCCATCGTGCGGCGCAACTCGCCCGCCTGACCACCTACGGCGTCCAAGATACTCTGGCCAAGAACAAGGCGACGCTCCTGAGCGGCAACTTCCTTGGCCGAACCTCCCATGAACATCTTCCGGAAAACTTCGGAGGGCTTCTCTTCCGTCGGAATCATCACGCCGCCCGCCGTCCACGATAGACTGCGCGACCCGCGATTACAATTCACGCCCAAGGTCATCGAAGGATAGCGCGTGAGATGGCCGATGCGCTCCGCCATGAATTGGTCGAGCGAGAGCGTATTGCGGAAGCCGCCGCTGCTCGGATGCGGAGCTGCCGTCAGGAAGCAATTATCCGCGGGGTGACCACCATCGACATCCGGATGGGACACGCCCGAAAAGACCGTGAAGTCGTTACGATGCTCCTTCAGCAACTCGAGGTAAATGGAGGGCTTATAATCCTTCCCCGCACCGGTTGGGAAAAAGTAATCCGGCACGAGGCCAAGGTTATTACAGATACCCAGCATGCGACGCGGCTTAGCGGCTTCCGGGGCCGCCGCCGCAAAGGCCGGCGTCATCGAATCCAGCATCGGTAAGGCGAGCAGCACACCCGTACCAGCAAGGAAGCGGCGGCGGGAGACGGCGCGCTTAAACGCCACATAAGGCGAATTGGCAGAAGTGAGACCAGAGGGGGCGGACATGGGCTTGATTTACTTATTAAGGAAAAGGTCGCTGGTGACAAGCCCGTGCACGAGGTCGCGGACGCCATAATGCCCAGGGGCGGCGGCATCCAGAATGGCCTCCACCTTGGCTCGATCTACAAATCCGGCCGGAGCGCCCGTGGCGTAAACCGTCAATTGGTTCAGTAAATTACGGGCAAGCTGACGCTCATCGGCGGCCACGAGCTTCTTGAACTCACGGATGTCCTTGAACTGCTTCCCATCGAGTTCGCCGAAGGACTCCACCGGTAGAGCCGAGTGGAAAGCGAACTTCTGGCCATTCTTACCAATCCCGATGTCGGGCTTCTTTCCGTCCAGAGCACGGTAGTTGGTGCGGAAGCCCCCCATTACATCAAAGCTCTCGAGTGCGAAGCCTGGCGGATCAATCTTTGTGTGGCACGCGGAGCAGGACTCCAGTTTACGGTGCTTATCGAGCTGCTGCCGAATCGTGACCGCGCCGCGCGTATCCGGCTCCACGGCCGGCACATTCGCAGGCGGGGGCGGGGGCTTACGGCCAAGTACCCGCTCCATTATCCACGCACCGCGTGTCACCGGTGAAGTCGTCGTCCCATTGGCCGTAACTTTCAAAACCGCCGCCTGCGTCATGAAGCCGCCGCGAATACTATCCTTCGGCAGCGTGACCTTCTGCAGTTTGGCACCCACCACCGGAGGCAGCTGATAAAGTGCGGCTAAGCGTTCGTTGACGAAGACGAAATTCGCGTCGACGACATTGCGGACCGGCAGGTTCGCCCGCAGGAGCTCGGCAAAGGTGGCATGACTTTCATCTCGGGCGGATTCGACCAAATGGTCATCGAGGTAATAATCAGGATAGAGATTGGAGTCCGGGTCATTGGAACCTGCTTTGCGTAGATCGAGCCAGTAGTCGGTAAACGTGTCGGCGAAGCGCTGGGAGCGAGGGTCGGTGATCAATCGATCCGCTTGGGCGAGCACTCCGGACTTATCCAACTTACCTGTCTGGGCCAGTGAACGGAGTTGCGCGTCTGGCGGGGAGTTCCAGAGGAAGTAGGCCAGACGGGCGGCGACGGCATGGTCATCGAGACGACCAGGCTTCTCTTCCAAGTACAGGAATGAAGGCGAGCAAAGGACCGCGGTATAGCCTGCGAACATGGCTTCAGTGAACGTACTGCCAGATTTCATGGCGCCAAGAATGACGGGCAAAAACCGGATTTCCTCCGCCGGCGAGAGCGGACGGCGACAAGCCGTTTGCACAAAGCGGCGCAAGAGCCGCTCGGCGTCTTTGGCCGGATCACTCGTCTGGGCTTCAAAGGTTAACGCTGAACCGAGCACGCGTTTGACGGGCAAGTCGCCGAAAAGGGCGACGTAAGGTGCAGCCGGCCAAGCGGGAGCCAGCGGTCCCTCGACCTCAATCCAACGCATGACCATCCCTGGTTGGCCTTCAGGCGTGGCGAGTGGATTCTGGGAACGGCTCGCCCCCGGGCGGGAACGGAAAAACCTTACCGTATCAATTTGAATACTCTCGCCCGCCTTTAACACGACATCGAGTTCGTTGACGGTCGGCTCAGGATTGAAATCCACATTGCCAATGCGCCGAAGCACACGCGGAGGCGTCAGGGCATACACGGTAACAGGCTCCGGACGATGGCCCTTGGAGATATCATCCAAATCAGGGATGTACCAGCGCGCCGCACCTTTGGCCGTGGGCTTCCCTGGCCCAACCCAAACCGTATGGCCGCAAAGACGGACCTTATAGCGTCCTGACGTGGCCGCCCGGAAGGTGCTGAAATTCGGCTCCACGGGTTCATAGGCACCATGCACGACGCCCATACCCTCTTCATCACGTACCTGTGGATTGGACTTCCCCGCGGTCATCGGAGCTTCACCCCGCCGCACCGCCGGCTGCCCGGCAAAGCCGACCGTCGGGAAAGTCGCACGCTCTGGAGACATGTTGAATTCCGAGAACTTCATCTTACCGGTGTAGCTACCCTGCTGGCGGGCATAAAAACGTCGCGGGGCCGAATCCGGCTTCTCAATCGAAGAGATGAAGGCCGATTTAAGGGATTCCTCAGCGGCACTCAGGTAGCGTTGCAACTGAACGTGGGAAACGTCGAGGGCCTGCCCGCTCTTATTAAAACGAAAAGCCTCCGTATCCTCCGGCAGGCTTTCCTTGATATCAAGCCACGGCGCCTGCAATAACTCCCGGACAGCGTTCTCATATTCGAAACGATTCATGCGGCGCTCCACCGCGCGCCCCTGGGTCTGGACCCGGGTTAATTCAAAGGTTGTGAGCGATGCAGAAAGCTCCCCGAGATAGCCCTTCGCTTGCGCGGCATCAGGCCGGGCCTTCTTCTTAGGCGGCATCTCGCCGTTAGCGGTGCGATCGTAAATCTTAACCCACGCCTCGAACGTCTTCGACTTCGCGAGGTCGGCCCCGAGGGCAGTCAAATCTAGGCCACCCTTCTTTGTGTCAGCATCATGACATTCCACGCAATGCTTCTCCAGAAACGGCGCGACGGCCCCGCAAGCCGCCAAGGGCAAAAGGCAGAAGACCGACACAATGGCACGCAAAGTCATGGGATTATCAGGCATTGAGACAGCCGTTGGGCAGGCAGGTTGCCAAGGTAAACCACCCAGCAATAGGCATTTTTGCTGAGATTTAGGCCTTAATCGTCCGTGATTGTGGCAACGACCACTTCCCCCTGCCCTGCGGCATGCTTTCCGTCATCCATTCCGCCGCCCTCGTCGGCGTCGAGGCCGTGCCGGTCGAGATCGAGGTGAATACGGGCGAAAAGGGAGAGATGGGGCTTTGGTTGGTCGGCCTGCCCGATGCGGCCGTGAAAGAATCCGAGGAACGGGTGCAGTCGGCCTTGCAGAACAGCGGGCTGCGACTCCCCGAAACCCGCACCACCATCAACCTTGCGCCCGGCGACCTGAAGAAGGAGGGCTCCATCTACGACCTGCCGATCGCGCTCGGCATCGCGGCATCGACGGGACAATTGAACCGGGTATTCCTGCAACATTACCTCATCGCCGGCGAACTGGGCCTAAGCGGAGCGACCCGGCCTATCCGCGGCGGCGTAGCCATGGCTATTCTCGCCCGGAAAGCTGGCATGCGCGGCGTCATCCTGCCACGCGCTTCCGCCGAAGAGGCGGCGCTGGTCGGCGGCATTGAAGCGATCCCCGCTGATTCACTGGATGGCGCCCTGCGTTTCCTCACCGGCGAAGCGAAAGTGACCCCACTCGTGGCAACCATGGCCCCGCGCCATGCGAGCGGCGAAGCGCAGCCAGATTTTTCTGAAGTCAAAGGTCAGACGGCCATTCGGCGAGCGGTCGAGGTGGCCGCGGCCGGCGGACACAATCTCTTAATGATTGGTCCGCCGGGCTCCGGCAAATCGCTCATCGCGAAACGGATTCCGACCATCCTGCCGGCGCCCGATGCGGAAGAGCTCCTCGAAATACTGGGCGTGCATTCCGCCGCTGGTGCGGCGATGAACGACATCGCCCGATGCTGGCAGCGCCCGTTCCGCTCTCCGCACCACACGATAAGCGACATCGGACTCATCGGCGGAGGTGCAATTCCTGGCCCGGGAGAAGTGTCACTGGCGCATCGCGGCGTGCTGTTTCTCGACGAGCTCCCGGAGTTCCGCCGTTCGGCGCTCGAGGTTCTAAGGCAGCCGCTGGAAGATGGACAGGTCACCGTCTCGCGCGCCGCGGCCAAAGTCACCCTGCCCGCTCGGCTCATGCTGGTAGCGGCCATGAACCCGTGTCCTTGCGGTCATCTGGGAGATCGCCAACGCGAATGCCGCTGCTCGCCGATGCAGGTGCGAAAGTATCGGGCTAAAATCTCCGGACCCTTACTCGATCGGATTGATATTCAAGTCGAGGCACCAGCCCTTTCGATTGAAGAACTTCGTTCCGCCGTGCCTGGCGAATCTTCCGAAGCCATGCGCTTACGCGTCGAAGCCGCCCGCACGCTGCAGCGCGTTCGCTTTGGCCGACGGGCAGGCGGCTGCAATGCGCTCCTCAGCGGAAGGGAATTGCGTGATCATTGCGCCCTGGAGAAAGCTCAAGGTGACCTCCTCCAGCAGGCGATGGAGAAACTCGGCCTCTCGGCCCGGGCTTACGACCGCATCCTGCGGGTCGCCCGCACCATCGCCGACCTCGACGCCGCGGAGCGCATCGCCACCAGCCACCTATTAGAGGCCATTCACTACCGTTCCCTGGACCGCAGTTGAAAACGCTCGCCCACGCTCGGGAAATAGGTCCAATGAGGCCCTCCCATGAAAACCCTGCAAAAGCTCGGGCTCTTCAGCCTGCTCGCTCTCCTCACCCTCCCGCTCGCCGCCGCCGAGCAGATTCGCGTCCTGATTCTCGATGGCCGCAATAACCACGATTGGGTGCGGACGACCGAATCCTGCAAGGCCACCCTCGAAGCCACGGGCCTCTTTAAAGTGACCGTCGCGACGGCCCCCGCCGCCTTCGTGAAAGCGAAGCCGGGTAAGCCCAAGGCCGGCGACGCCGACGCCAAGAAAGCTTTCGACGCCGCGATGAAAGCCTGGAACGCCGAAGAAGCCGCCTTCGTTAAGGAGCACGCCGCCGAATGGGAACAGTGGTCCCCTAAGTTCACCGACTACCAGGTCATCGTGAATAACTACAACGGACCAGAATGGGGCAGCGCCATGAAGGATTCTTTCACTGAATACGTCATGAACGGTGGCGGCCTCGTCAACGTCCACGCCGCGAATAATGCTTTCACCGGCTGGGATAATTTCAACGAGATGATCTGCGCCGGCTGGCGCGGCGCCACCTTTGCCAAACGCATCGCGGTCGACGACAAGTCTGGTAAGGCTGTCGCCCTCGTCGACGCCGATGAGAAAATTCAGACCAAGGGCTTCGGCTCTGGCCACGGTTCGAAACACGTCTTCACGCTCAAGACCCGCGATGCCGCCCACCCCATCATGAAAGACCTCCCGGCCGAATGGATGCACGCCTCCGATGAGCTCTATCACCGCATGCGGGGCAGCGCCGACCATATGCACGCGCTCGCCAGCTCCTACTCCAAGCCAGAAGCAGGCGGCACGGATATGCATGAACCGATGGTCTGGTTCGCCCCCTTCAACAAAGGCCGCGTCGTGACCACCTCGATGGGCCACATCTGGTCCGGCGACACCTCTTTCGATGCCCTGCATTGCGTCGGTTTCCAGACCATCCTCGCCCGCTCCACGGAATGGGCCGCGACCGGCAAGGTCACCATCCCGGTCCCCCAGGGCTTCCCGACCAAGGATCAAACGAGCATCGTCGAGCCGTCCAAGGTCGTCTGGAAGAAGTAACGTCTCGCTTAACCGAACGACGAAGGCCCGCCGATGGCGGGCCTTCTGCTTTTCAGGCAAATCGACGCAACGCCAAGCCAACCGTCCCGCAGATTTGCTCCGGACTCAGGCCGATGCTGACGTGGAGACATTTCTCCGTAGCAAGGTTCGGCCGCTCCAGCGTCGCCAGCTGACTGCCAAGCAGGCCAGGCGGCATGAAGTGTCCTTTGCGAGCATCCAGTCGCGCCTGCAGGAGCTCCTGACTGCCATCGAGCAAGACGAAGAAAAGGTCCGGGTCCCCTTCCCGCAGGCAGTCACGGTAGACTTTCTTCAAAGCGGAACAGGTCACGACCATCGCCTCGCCACGGGCCTTACCCGCAGCCAGGCGCGCGGACATCGCGGCGAGCCAACCCGCGCGGTCGGCATCGGTCAGCGGAATACCGGCGCTCATCTTAGCGATGTTCTCGGGCGGATGAAAGCCGTCGGCCTCAATGAGCGTGGCACTCGTGCGCTGCGCATACATCTCCGCCACGGTGCTCTTGCCGCAACCAGAGACGCCCATGAAAACGAGGTTTGGATGAGCCATCGGCCGCACTCAGAGATTAATGGTGCGGCCTTCGCGGAAGGATTGATCTGCCGCGGCGACGATGCGCATCGAATTGACGGCGTCATCCATGTGCGCGGTCAAATCAATGTCCTCGCGGATGGCTTTTTCGAAGTAAGCCTGTTCGCGTTCGCAGAGACCATCGTGGCCAGGATCGGCATCCGTCGGCACGATTTCATCGGGCTTGGTGAACTTACCATCCGGACCGAGGTGCGAGGAGTGAACCTTGAGCGCCTGGGCGGCGGAGTGTGAATCGACGTCGGCAGAGTTGCCCGCCTGCGAGGCTTTGCCCGCAACGATCGAAACGCAGCCCTTCGGGCCAATGACATCTTTAACAAAGAAAGCCTCCTCTGACATCATCGGACCCCAGCCGGCTTCATACCAGCCCACCGAGCCATCGGCGAACGTGACCTGCAGTTGCCCGTAGTTAATCTGCCCAGCGGGCATGTCTTCCGTCAAGCGGGCGCCGATACCAGAGACGCGCACGGGGCGGCTACCGGTCATGAGGCACATCACGTCGACGTAATGGACGCCGCAATCCACCACGGGACTGCAGGTCTGCAACAGCGCTTGGTGGGTCTTCCACATGTCGCCGTAACTCTGCTGGTTGAGGTTCATGCGCATAACCAAGGGCTTACCCAACGTCTGCACCGTCTTAATGAACTGAGTCCACGCTGGGTGATGCCGAAGAATATAACCGATGACGACCTTACGCTTCACGGCCTTAGCTTTAGCGACAATCTGTTCAGCTTCCGCCACGGTGACCGCGAGAGGCTTCTCAACGAATACATGACAGCCGGCCCCAAGGGCGGCGACGGCGTATTCGGCGTGCGTATCGGGATAGCTGGAAATCGAAACCGCATCGGGCTTCGTCTCCTTGAGCGCGGCATGGAAGTCGCCATACTCCGCGTAGCCGCCGCCGAGTTCGGCGTTGAGCTTCGCGCGGGAATCGGCGGAACGGGTCACCAGGCCGCAAATCTGGAAACCAGGAAGCTTATGGTAAGCGAGGGCATGCGAACGGCCCATGTGGCCGGCGCCGACGCAGAGGACTCGAATAGGGGGCGGACTCATGCCCCGAGCATCACCCTTCCCTCCTCCGCTTCAAGTCGGGAGAATCGACCTCTCTAGAATTATTCGACCGATTACTTCGGTAACGGCTGGGCGACACCCTTGGCCCGCTGCGCATCGAGCAAGGCCTTGAGTCGCCCGACAATCTCCGGGTGAGCTTGGGCGACATTATCGCGCTCACCAGGATCGGACTGCAGGTCGAACAAACGCGGACCGGACTGGTCGCGACTATCGTTGGCCTGATCAGCCTCGCTGCCTAGCAGGGCGACGAGCGGGCCTTGGGCCTTCTTGCCCTTACCGAGAACGCCGACGCCGGAGATGAATTTCCAGCGGGCATCGCGAATCGAAAGCAGGTTACCTTGCGTGCTCGAGATCAACGTCTCGCGGCCGGCGCCACCCGAGAGGGCCGCGGACGTGTCGACGGAGTCGAGCTTGAGGAAATCGGCGGGGTCGCCACCGGCGACCTTGGTGAAGACGGCCGACAGATCGACCTGCGACATCAGCGCGTCGGAGACCTTGCCGACGGGAGTGTGGCCAGGCCAGCGGGCGATGAAGCCGACGCGCGTGCCACCTTCGAGGATGCTGTATTTACCACCGCGGAAAGGCCCAGCGGGCATGTGGGCGGCCTGCTTGTTCAGCTCGACGGCCTTGTCCTTGTAGCCGTCGTCCAGCACCGGACCGTTGTCGGAGGAATAGATGACGAGCGTATTTTCGGCGAGGCCGTGCTTGTCGAGCTCGGCGAGGATGCGGCCGGCCTGATCGTCGAACGCTACCACGGCATCGCCGCGCGGGCCAAGCGGCGTCTTGCCAGCGTAGCGCGGATGATGGACGCGCGGCACATGGTTCTCATGCGAGGCGTAGTAGAGGAAGAACGGTTTGTCTTTGTTGCGCGCGATGAAGCCGCAGGCCTTGTCGGCAAAGGTATCGCCCATCGTCTCGTCGTTCCAGAGCGCCGCCTGGCCACCCTTCATCCAGCCAATGCGGCCGACGCCGTTGACGAGTGCCATATTATGCCCGTGTGACCAATCCATCTTCAGTTTCGTGCGTTCGGCGTCGGTAGTCAGGTCAGGGTCGCCTGGGTAGGCCTGCTTGTAGCTGACCTCGATTGGATCCTTCGGATCGAGGCCGACGACGGAACCATCCTCAACGAAAACCGTCGGCACGCGATCGCCGGTGGCGGCCATAATAAAGGAGTAAGTGAAGCCGATCTGGTTGGGAGACGGGTCGATTTTCTTATTCCAGTCAACCTCGCCGGAGCCGAGGCCGAGGTGCCACTTGCCGACGACGCCCGTTGCGTAACCTAATTTGGCGAGGCTGGCAGCCATCGTCGGGCGGCCAGGCTTGATAATAAGGCGCGCGTCGCCGGGCAGGACGCCGGTACCTTGGCGACGCCAGGCGTATTCGCCCGTCAGCAGGGAATAGCGCGATGGCGTGCAGGTGGCGGACGTACAATACCCTGCCGTGAAACGGGTGCCTTGAGCGGCGAGACGATCAAGGTTGGGCGTGGGGATGACTTTGGCACCATAGCAGCCTAGATCACCCCAGCCGATGTCATCGGCATACAGCAGGACGATGTTAGGTGGCCGCGAGCCAGAGTCGGCGGCGGCTAGTTGGGAGATTCCGCAGCACAGGGCAACCAGGGGCAGGAGGCGCATGGAAGAGTGATAGGCTGAGTCGTGGTTCATTCCAAGCCGACAGTCGCACCACCCCTTGCTTGCCAAACGACGCTAATGCCCACAATCAGAGGATACGCATGCGTTTCGCGAAATACCACGCCCTCGGCAACGACTACCTCGTCCTCGAACCCAAGGATTGCCCCACCCTTTTCTCGGTCGAAGCCATCCGCAAAGTCTGCCACCGCCACTTCGGCCTCGGCTCCGATGGTATCCTCTACGGTCCGATTGAACGTACCGACGGCACCTTCGGTCTTCGCATCCTCAACCCTGATGGCTCTGAGGCCGAAAAATCCGGCAACGGTATCCGCATTTTCTGCCGCCATCTCTTGGAGACCAAGCGCATCCGGGAAGGTGAAGAATTCCGCCTGCACACCCTCGGCGGCGTCGTCCGCTGCGAAGTCTTCGAAGGCGGTAACCGTATCCGCGTCGAGATGGGTAAAGTCTCTTTCCGCGCCCCCATCATCCCACACGTCGGCGCCGACCGCGAAGTCCTCGGCGAAGAAATTACCGTCCTCGGCAAGACTTTCAAGTATTGGGCCGCCACCGTGGGTAACCCGCATTGCGTGATTCCCGTGACAGAGCTCACCCCGGAACTCGCCAAGACCTACGGGCCCCACCTCGAGACGCACCCCAACTTCCCCAACCGCACCAATGTGCAGTTCATGAAGATTCTCGATCGCCAGAATGTGCAGATCGAGATTTGGGAACGCGGGGCCGGCTACACCCTGGCCTCCGGGTCATCTTCTTCGGCTTCCGCCGCGGTAGCCCGTAAAATGGGCCTAGTTGACGCAGATTTGACGGTCAATATGCCGGGTGGTAAGATTATCATTGGCATCGGGGATGATTATTCCATCGTGATGACAGGCCCGACGACCCCCGTAGGCATCTTCGAGATGCACCCAGGAGTCCCGGTCCAAGACGTTGCCCTCTAGGCAATAGTCTCCCGC
This sequence comes from uncultured Opitutia bacterium, assembly GCA_903889525.1. GTDB lineage: Bacteria > Verrucomicrobiota > Verrucomicrobiia > Opitutales > UBA953 > UBA953. The sequence goes on from CAISXT010000047.1 coordinate 24,165, forward strand.
TAAGTTTCCTTTCTTTGGCGCACCCTTTCGGGATGCGCCGTCCACCGCACACCCTCACCATGGCGCCGCGACAGCCGTTGCCCAACATCTCTGAAGACGATCTGATTGATCTCGCTGGCGGTGCAACCTTGCTCCTCGCCAAGGAATTGGTGGCCAAAGGCAAGGTGAAGAAAGCCATCTGGGTCGCCCCCGTGGCCGAAGCGTTGGTGGACGATGGCAAGGAAAGTCGGGAAGCCCGCTGGAACCTGCGCTCCATTACCTTCCAGCGCAACGAATGCGGGTGCGAGGTCTCCATCGGGCGCAGGAAATTATGCGTGCACTCGGTGGCCGCCTACCTGGTGCTCGCCGCCAAAGAGGGCTATCTGAAGGCCGAAACGCCCCCGAAACCGGCCGCACCTCCAGGTAAACCGGAAAGCAAGACGACAACGACCAAGACAGCGGATAAAAAAGAGAAAGCAAAAGAAGCGGAAACGACCACGGCAGGACCCCGGCTCAAATCCCTCACCCTCTCGGAAAAACGCGGCACCCCCATTGAGGTGCGCTTCATCGTGCCGCCCAACATCGTCACCGCCGCCGCCCGGGACGAAATCATCTGCCGCCTCGAGCTCCGCGTCGATGGCGCCCAAGTCGCACCAGAAAACCTCAATCGCAGCAAGGCTTGGACGATCGAGCCGGACACGGTCTTCTTCCTGGCGATTCTGGAAAACCTCTGCCACGGCAAGTTGCAGGGCATCCTCCCCCTCACCCGCCGCCACCTGCGCCAACTCCTCACCATTGGGAAGGGCTTAAAGATTTTCCGCATGGCCAATGCGCCCGAAACCCCTTTGCAGTGGGACGGGGATCAACTCGATAAGGTCCACGAACACCTGGACGAACCGGCGGCGACACCTCAGACTACCGCCAGCGGTGAAACGGTCGACGAAGGACCCGAAGAACAGGAAGTGCGCTCCCAGGAACTCGGCCGCGAAGACCGTCCGTGGGTCGACGGTTCGATGAAGTGGCTTCGCATCCGCCTGCCTCAGCAGTCTTCTGGACCCGTCGCCGAACTTCGCGATGTCCTCCAGCGCAGCGGCTTCACCCTTGAGACCACGACCCGCGAATGGTACCTCGCCGGTACCATCCAGGTGCTCAACTTCCTCGCTCGCCATCACAAGTTGCTGATGACGGACAACGGAGCGTTCTTCACCCACAACCTTTCACACTCACTGCGCAACGTCGACCTCGCCAAGGCGAAATGCGACGCCGCCGAAGAAAACGATGGTTTCCGTTTCGCAATCGGCATCGACCCCGAAGGCAAATCGCCAAAGACCATCCAAGAGGCGCTTTCCAGCGGCCGGATGTTCTTCTACACGGATCGCGGACCGCGCCTCATCACGCCTGAGTTGATGGAGTCGATTCGTAACGCCCAACGCCGCATCACCGGGGAGTCAAAGCGAGATATCGATTTAGATTTAAACCTGAAAATTGGGTACGCGGACCTCGCGAGCGCCGATGCCATAGCCGAAGAGCTGCAAGCTGCTTTCGCCCCGCCCGAGACTTGGAGCCAGCGCTCCTCGGCCATCCGCAATCTCTCCAAACTCCAGCCGGCGCCGGTTCGTGAAGAACTCACGAAGATGCTACGCATCTACCAGCAGGTGGGCGTCGCCTGGCTCTGGCATATTCATAATAATGCATTGGGCGGTCTGCTGGCCGATGAAATGGGCCTCGGGAAGACCGTGCAGGCCTTGGCCTTCATGGAAGCCCTGCGGCAGCATCGCCCGGAAGACGGCCCGTGCCTAGTCGTTTGCCCCGCCTCGCTCGTCGAAAACTGGCGCCGGGAAGCCCGCCGCTTCACCCCTTCGCTCAAGGTCCTCGCCCACCACGGGCAGAATCGCTTCACCGCCCAGGAATACCTGCAGAAGTTTGACCTCGTCATCACTTCCTACGGCACCCTCTCTCGCGATATCGCCGCTTTCTCGCTCATCACCTGGGGCGCCGCCATCTGCGACGAAGGCCAGAATATCAAGAACGCTCGCGCGCAGGCCGCTAAGGCCGTCAAGCAACTCGTGGCCAAAGGGCGCTACATCCTCACCGGCACGCCGGTCGAAAACTCGCTCGAAGATCTTCGCTCGCTGTTCGGCTTCTTGATGCCGGGCTACCTGCCCAAGCCCGAAGAGCGCGTCCAAGCCGACGAACGCAAGTGGCACGACGACCGCCTCCTGCAGATGGCCGCACCCTATATCCTCCGCCGCTCCAAGATCGCGGTCGCCCCCGAACTGCCCGCTAAGATCGAGCAAATCGTCTACTGCGACTTCGAGGATAACCAGAAGAAGATCTACGACGAGATTCTCGAATCGACGCGGCAGGAAATCTTCGAGATGGAAATGGGTGGAGCCACGCAAGCCCGCATCCAGATGGCGGCCTTTAATCAGTTACTTCGTCTCCGGCAGATTTGTGCCGACCCGCGCATCCTCGACCCCAAGATGGAAGAGGCAGATTCTGCCAAACTTCAGGCCTTCCTGGAACTCGTCGAAGAATCCAAAGACGCGGGGCACCGCATGCTCGTGTTCTCGACTTTCGTCACGGCCCTCAAACTCCTCCAGACCGCCCTCGAGGATCGCGATATCCCCTACTGCTACCTCGATGGCTCGACCAAGGACCGCCAAGGGGTCTGCGATACGTTCAACTCGACCCCATCCATCCCGGTTATGCTGATGTCCCTCAAGGCCGGCGGGACCGGCCTGAACCTCACCGGGGCCGATACAGTCATTCATTTCGACCCTTGGTGGAACCCTGC
>CAISXT010000048.1 GCA_903889525.1 uncultured Opitutia bacterium
ATTGGCCCGAGACCTGGTGTCGCAGCTTCAAGAGGCATTGCGTGAAGTATTTTCCATTCTCGCTTTGGCAGACGCCGGAGATCCCGGAAGGCGCCAAGATCGTCGTCTTCCACGGCCTGCCCAATCCGCCCGACGCCCTCGTCGGCCGGAGCGGCAAGTGGTATCGCCGCGTGTTGCCCACGCCTTGGATCGGGGAGAATTGGAAGTAACGGGTAGGGGCGCGACTGCGTCGCGTCCGTTCGCGCCGGCATATCCGAACAATAGCCGACCTTAGCTAAGTCCCGGCAACGAGCGTCTTCGGTCTCGAACGGACGCCACGCAGTGGCGCCCCTACCTAAATGCCCGGCTGACCAAGGGTGGTCAGCCCTACCAAATAAAGAAGGGCAGCACGCGGTGCTGCCCTTGTCTTAAGCCGTAAACGCCTTCGCGCTTACTTGCTCTCTTCCGCGGCCTCGTCGTTGGCGGCTTCTTCCTTGGCCTGGGCCTGACTGCTCAGGATGGGCTGGGCGAAGAGGCGGCCGTCGGGGAGGTTGGCAATGTAGCCTTCGCCGATGAGGAACGAGAGATCGGTGAGCACCTGCGTCTTGGCGGCGGCTTCGGCGTTCTCGCCAGCGAGAGCGAGCACGAGGTCCTTCGCCTGCTGGGCAGGCTTGCGGTCGAGCGCATCGAAGAGCTTGGCCATCGGATCGCTGAAGGCGGCTTTCGGATCGCGGCAGCGGCGACGGACGGAGCAGGCGTAGGTGATGCCCTTGGAGCCCTTCTTATAAAGGTGGAAGCCTTCCTTGCGGAGGCGGCCACGAATACCGTTGGCGGTATCGAGCGGGAAGGCGCGTTGCTGTTCGAGGGCGAAGCGGACGGAATCGCGGAGCGGTCCGGGATTCAGTTCTTCAAGTAGGCGACCGGCGAAGCGGACCCACGGATGGTTCTTCACCACGAGGTCCTTGCGGAAGGCCTGGAGGAAGCCACGGGCGGCATCGAGGGATTCGAGGCGTTCGGGTTCGCCTTCCTTGCGGTCCTTTGGGGCGTATTCGCTGCGCGAGGACATCGACTTCAACCAGGCATCAATTTGCTCCTGTTCGCGGACCATCTCGAGGCGGCCTTTGAAACTGTCGAAAGGCACGTTGGGGCAATGGCGGGCGTGGTGTTCGCGGAGATTGCGCTGATAGCTGTGGTGCGTCGGAGCACCGAGCAGCTTGCCGGTCTGCGGGCATTTCGCGACCATCAGGAAGGAACCCTTGGGAGCTTCGACTTCTACTTCGACTACATCGAAGAACTTGTCGAGGTGGCGGGACATCACGTGCGAGACCGCTTCGGCTTCCGTGAGGAAAGGATGGCCGTCAGGAATGGAGACGGCGAGCTGGGCGTCCGGACGCGTGTCCGCATCGAGATGGCGCACGACGATGGAAAGACGGTCTTCTTTATCGAGGATGAGACGGGCGACCTCGAAGAGTTCGTAGGTCATCTTGCTCTTCTTCATCGCACCGCCGAGCAGTTCGAATTTGGCGTCGTCAGGGAAAAAGGCGCTAGCGACCACGGGGCGGAAGGCTGGTGCTTCGTCCTGCCAGCGAGAGGGTCCGCGCGAGTCGCCTTGGCGATCATCACGACGCGGGCCGCCGGGTCCATCGCGACGGGGGCCACCGGGACCACCGGGTCCATCACGACGCGGTCCGCGACTTTGTCCATCGCGGGGAGGGCCGCGCCCGTCGCCGCCAGGTCCATCACGGAATCGCGGGCGATCGCCATCACGACGGGGGGCGCCGCTGCCGGAGCTTACCTTCTCTGAAGGGCCACTGACCCACTTGGGGCCAAAACCAAGAGAGGAGAGGTCCAGTTCGAAGGACTTTTCCTGAGGAGGGATGTTTTCGGCCGGGTCGGAGGACATTGAAGGGATGAGCGTTGGGAAAGATGGCCGATTGGCAAGCATCAGCACAATCGCTTTTTTCTTGCACCATCCGCCGGGTGTTCCAGCGTGCACCTTCCTTTATTGCTCAGGTGGTGGAATGGCAGACACGCATGCTTGAGGTGCATGTGCCGCAAGGTGTCCGGGTTCAAGTCCCGGCCTGAGCACCAATTTAGGATGGGTCGGCCTGGAAACGGGCCGGCCCTGTTTTTGGTTCACATATTCGCTGGGTGCGGCCCTACTGTG